>DATFDL010000488.1:0-7830 GCA_035252155.1 Pirellulales bacterium
CGTGCGTCCGCCGCCGAAGGCGGCGGACGCACGGCCGACACAAAAGTGGGCGGCGAATGCGGTCTAGCGTCCAATCATCGTCCCGCCGGCACAAGGCCGGCGGTGACGGAATACGAAACACACACCGCGAAGCCGGGCGTAGGCAAGCGCCAGGCTTCGCCAGCGAGAGAGAAGAGACGAAATGAGATTTCATCAGCCGTGCGATCGATGCACCGCATCACGCCCAGATACCTCGGCGCAAGCGAGGACGCTTGCGGTACGGAACAATTCCGCACTCCGCAAATCGTCCCTCTTCCTCCGGGAGAGGCTAGGTGAGGGTTCTTCGTTCCTCTCCCTCCGGGAGAGGTTAGGTGAGGGCCGGCGTCCGCACTCCGCACGACACACCCGGCGTGGCGTGGTCCTGCTGGTGGTGATGGTCCTGCTGACGCTCATGTCGCTCATGGGCCTGACGTTGGTGATGGTGACCGCCCAGGGCCGGCTGAGCGCGCTGGCCGCCTCGCGCCGAGGACTTCAATCGGAACACGACAATCAAGAGCTGGCGACGGTCATGACGCAAGTCGCCGTCGGCTCAACCGACGGCAATAGCTCGTTCGGCGCGCACGGCCTGCTGGAAGATCTCTATGGCTTGCCGCAGTTCTTTGGAAGGATCGCGCCGGCTACGCCCGTGCTGCCGGTGGGCGAAACCGTCGTCGGCACGTCGTTCACTTCGGGCGGCAACAACGGCACGCTGTTGCAGCTTGTGGTGGTGGCCGCGGCGCCCAGCGGCGCGGCCGGCTTGGGTCCGCAGACCGCCTCGCAGTACGTGCTGCCGCAGTACAGCGGCGCGTTTTGCGGCCAGGTGATGACCATGCTCACCGGCACGGCCGCGGGTCAATCGGGACGCGTAGTTGGTTACTACTTCAATCCGGTCGCCCAAATCGCCTCGCTACAGGTTTCATCGTTCGGCGGCGTGGTGCCTCAGCCCGGCGATGAGTTCATGATCAACGGCCGACCTTTTGCGGGCACCGGCTTTGGGCTCGATCTGACCAAGTTTCAGCCGCAACTCGGCGCTCAAACCACTGGCCCCTGGGTCGCGCCGTACACGCAGCCGGAGTATTTTGACGGCACGCTCTGGCATGTTGGTCCGCTCTTGACGGCAATCGAAAATCCGCTGGCTGTCGTGGGGCCGACGGCAAACCTGCCTGCCACCGGCATGCCCTACGCGTATTTGCCCAATCACGCGCGGATTGGCTTGACGACTTGGGCGCCGACGACTCCCGCGGGCGCGTATTGGGACCCCGCCGGCCCTGGCGGCGCGAACGAACCGTACGACGCCCCCGACTTTCAGAACATGATGTTGGCCATGCACTATTGGGACGGCGGCAGCGGCGTCGTTACGCCCGTTCCCACGCTGCACCGCCCCGAGCTTGTGGCCTGGTACTACGCTCAAGCGATCGCCAACACCAACCCGGCGATTTCAATGGCGAATCCCGGCATGCGGCGCAAAGTCATCTTGCGCCCCGAGCCGACCGACCATTACTTTGTTGATACCAACGGCAACGGCATTTGGGACGCGCGAGAGCCTTTCCAAGACCTCGACAGTAGCGGCGGCTACTCGGCCGGCGATACGTTTCTCGATCTCAATGGCGACGGACTTTGGACCCCCGGCGAGACCGACTACGCCGGCAAGACTTTTAATCCCGTCACTGGGTGCTGGTACATCGCCGCCAACGGCAACTGGAAGCTCGACACCAAGGCGGGGCTCGACGTCGACAACGACCAGGACACCATTCCCGACAGCGTCTATGTCGACGCCGGCCTGCCGGTCCACACCGAGGCCGACGGCACGCTCACCAAGAACCTGGCGGCCGTGCTCTGCATCGACCTCGACGGCAAGATCAACCTCAACGCCCACGGCAACCTGTCGCAGCTCGACGTCTTCCGATATCCGTACAACCCGTATTTGAATGCCCTGGGCGCGGACGGCAACGTTGGGGTGTCGCCCAATCCGTGGGTGAATCCGCTCAACCCCCTCGACAAGTCGGGCAACATCGTGTTTCCCAACACGATTGCCGGCCCGCTGACGGCGGTGGGTACCACCACGGCTTATGTGCCGCCGGGCACCTTTACTAGCGCTCCCACGATCGATCCGACGTACAGCGTGTGGCATCAACGCACGATTCCGGTCGGGCAAGGCTACGGCCCGGCCGACGTTAACCCGCTGCATCTCTTTGTACGAAGCCACGGCCAAAACGCCGCGTTGAATTACTATCGAGTGTTCTTGCAGGGCTTCGATGGTTACCCCAATGCCCCCAGCTCGCTGCCGCCGGTCGATGGCCGTTATGGCGAATCGACCCGGCCGAGCTTGTTTGGCGTGCCCGGCTTTAACCTTCCGGGCGTTTTTCCGCCGGGCAGCTATCTAGCTCCCTGGTCGATGACGCCGGGCGCCACATGGGTGCAGCAGTGGACTCAGTCGTATCTGAACGGCCCGCGTCCCGGCTGGTCGCAATGGTACGATCCGTTTTCGACGTCGCTGTTGTTCGCCGCCGGCACGAGCGGCTATTGGGTCAACGATCCGGTCACACTGGCGCGTTTTTCCGATATTCGGCCGCGCTTGCTAGAGCCTGGCCTGAAGCCGACCGATCCGTACTTTTTCGACTTCCTGATGATGGCGAGCGGAGTCGTTCAGGCAAATCCGCACCAGCCGACGGGGCATGGCTCGCCTTCCGACTTGCACTCGCGCGGCTTCTTGGCGACCGACATCTCGGGCCGGCCCTATTACGCCGGCACGGCAACCCTGCCCTGGCAGACTCCGCCCGCCGTCTGGAACACGGTGATGCTCGACGCGGCTGTGAACGCCTACTACACCGGGAATCCCGCTCTCGATTTGCTTTTAGGCAACGAGCTGGTGCAGAACGAGGGCGTCGATACGCCCTATGAGCTCGACCCGCGCCAGAACTCGCGTCAGGGCGGCCAGAACACCGGCAACAGCGTCAACGGCATTCCCGATTTTGCGGGCGTCGACAACAAGCTCGCCGCCAGCGAATACGAGGGCATTTTGCGGTATCACGAGTCGGGAGTCGGCGGCGCCGCCGACTCAGGCAGCCTGCTCACTCGGCTGAACAACCTGGAGACCGCCGAGCAGTATCTGCGCACCGGTAACACCGCCCCCCAGACCACACAGCTTGCCGACGACAAGGTGCGGCTGGCGGCCACCAGCGATAGCTGGGATTTACCGGTGCCGAACATCGCGCTGACGCCGCAGCAGATGAACGACATTACGATGTACGTCGATTACTTCAGTGCCTCGACCGGCGTCCCCTTGGGCAATGCCACCACGCTGAACCTGGGCAATGTAAGCCTGGCCGAGCTGGCCCGGGCCCGCATTTTTGCCGACAACACATTGCCCCCGGTTCCGCCGGCGGTGCTGCCGGTATTCAACTCGCCGGGCTTCACACAGCCTCCCCCGAACCCTTCGAACATCACGCTTAGCTTTGCCGACCTCGCCTTGTTCGGCAACCTGAAGAACACGCAACAGAACATCACGTTGTTTCCGACGGCGAATCCCGCGCCACTGCCGGGCATCAACCCCAGTTACCCCGTCTGGCCTTTGCTGGCGCCCGAAACCATCCTTGGCATGCGGCTCGATGTGAACCGCCTGCTGGGTAATGGCATTGACGACAACGGCAACGGCGTCGTCGATGAGCCGGTCGAGGCCGTGTGGCAGGCCGGCACGCAAGACGGCTATCCGTATGGTGAGGCGCTCGCGTATCCGTTTTCGAGAATCAATACCGCCACGCTGGGTCCGGCGGGACAAGTCAATCCCAACGTCACACCGGCAAACGACACGGGCCAGTCGAACATCACGAACATGCTCGGCGTGTTGGACCTGAACAACGACGGTTTTTATTCGTCGCTGTTCAACGCGACCGGCGCTCTGGGCGTCACCTCGGTCGATCCGCAATTGACGACGCCGGCCCTGCCTGTTTACCTGCCCAACGATCCCACGTATGCCGACATGCGGGCCCGTCAGCTTTTGGCCCGGCATCTCTACTGCCTGATGATGTTGCTGCTTGACGACCGCCCGTATGTCGGCAACACCAATCCGCCGCGGATCATGGCCATGATCTTCAACGCCACGAGCCCTGTGGCCGCGACCCAATACCCGCAAGGCGTCCCGGGCGGAATGTCGTACTCGGCGCTCGTCGCCATGCCTCGCGAGCAGGCCGCCTATGTGATCGCGCAGTGGGCGATCAACGTTGTCGATTTCCGCGACCGCGATTCGATCATGACGCCGTTTGAGTTCGATCTTTATCCGTTCCGCGCCGACGACCCCACGGAGCCGAACGTCACTTGGAACGTCGACGACATCATCGACCCGATCGGCGTGACGACCGGCGCCGCCGGCTGCTCGCTACAGCCGGGCAGCAAAGCCGACGACGCCGCGGCGTGGCGCGGCTTGGTCTGGGGCTGCGAGCGGCCGGAATTGCTCATGACCGAAACCGTGGCGTTCCACGACCGCGGCACCGCCGACACCTCTCAGGGTCAAAACATCAACGACCCCACGCAGAACCCAGCGACAGGCAAGGACACCGTTACGACCAACATGGCCATGCCTTATGACAAGGACTTTGACCAGGTGCGGCGGCCACGCGGTAGCTTGCTCGTCGAGTTGTTCAATCCGACCGCCTATTGGGATCCGCCCCAACGCGACTTGCAGACCAACAACCTGCAAAACAATCCGCTTGTGGGGCCACAAGTGCAACCCTGGGACAAGATCGACGGAAACGGAAATCAAGGCGCCGGCGTCAACCTGGCGCAGGTGGCGGTCGGCCAGCCTGTGAATAACGGCTATGGCCCGCCCTCGTCTCCGGTGTGGCGGATCGCCATCGCCTATTCGCCGTGGCAAGCCAGTGAGTCGATGTGCTACAACGCCAATGCCAATGCGACGCCCACCTTGCCGGCGGGTGTCGTGGGGCAGCCCATCGGCGGCATGGGGCGGAATCTTTCGCCGCAGAACTCCGGGCAGACCATCGACCCGCGCGTGCCGATTTTGCCGGCCACCGCCATCCACCGCGTGGTCTATTTCACGCCGTTCCAGCAAGGTTTTCTCACCGGCAGCACGGTGCCCGCCAACGCGGTCCCCGCGCCTGGCTCGGTCGTGGGCGATGTGCTGCTGACCAATAGCTTTTTCGCAGATCCCGAAATCTTCGCGTTCAATCAGGCTTCGGGCATCATCCCGGCCACGCCGCCAGCGACGCTCATGCTGCCGCCGGGCCAATACGCTTTGGTCGCGCCCGCCAACCAGGACGTGTTTGGCAGCGGCAACTATTACGTCTTCGCGGGACAAAACACCACGACCACCAATACCAACGTCTATCCCTGGTCGCTCCAGCTTGGAAATATTGCCAGTTACAACACCACCGCGATCCTCTATGGCGCGGGAAGCGTTGTCCCTCCCGCCAGCCCTTATGCGTCCGCGGCTGGCGTGGGGTACAACTCGATCACTTCCGCCAGCACCACAATCAAGCCGGTCATCGGCGTACCGATCCAGACCAACTGGCTGCAGAATGCCGGCGGCAAGGCCGTCTACTTGCAGCACAATCACGTGGCCCTGACGGGCGGCAGCGCCGCTGCCGGGCCGGTGCAGACGACGCTCAGGATGAGTGTTTCGGAGCCTGAGCATGGTTATCCCCTCTGGCAGAACGGGCAAATACAGACCGTCGTTCCCAACGCAAACAACCTGACCTCGCTGCAGGACGACGCCCCTTATTATTCGTCGCCCGGCACCGCCTTGGTGGCCGGCCAGCCGCTGGCGCCTCCGGGCGGAATCACCAGCTTCCCCCAGCACCCCTTCGACAGCGGACAGGGGAACCCGCAGGCGGGCAACGCACCCTACCTGCAATTTGGCGATCTGCCGAATCCCTATGTCGCGCCGGGCGCGGCCACGCAAAGCACCACGCTGGGTTACACCGTGCTCTATCTGCAACGCTTGGCCAACCCGTTGCAGGCCTGGGACGCGAAGATGAATCCTTACATCACCGTCGACAGCATGCCCGTAGACCTTACGGCATACACCGGCGACCCCAGCGGTGGCGGCGCTGCGCCACCCGAAATCGCTACTTATTATTCGATTCAGCAAGGCACTCCGAATCCTCCCTCGGGGCTCGCGGCGGGGACGAACTGGACGGCATCGGCGGGGACCGCAACCTCGTTTGACACGCGCCGGCGCGGATACGATCCGAAGAGCGCGGCAAACACCCTGCTGACCGATCAGCTTGTGCCGAACATCTGGACGCCGTTGCCCACGAGCCTCGGCAATCTTTACAGCAACGCCGCCCAATATGGCAACCAGTACAACAAGGGCACCTATAGCAACCCGATGCCCTCCAATTACTCGGTCACCGGGGGTTACTCGACGCTTGGCTACATCAACTGGGAGTATACCGGCGCGTTTTACCCCGCCGGCATCTATACCGGCAGCAATCCGGCGCTGGTAGGCGCCAGCGGAATGCAGGGCTACGCCTATATGTACAATGGCGATCCGCTCATGCCGTTCCCGTGGATGCCGTGGAACAACCGACCGTACATCAGCCAATACGAGCTGATGCTTGTTCCGGCCAGCAGTCCATCGAGCCAACTGCAAGATTTCGGCATGCTGGGATGGCAGGCGGTGCCGCCCACCAAGCCGAAGACCATGAACCAGTACAGTCCGACGCAATTGACAACCGCCGGCGTGCTGCCCGCCGCGCAGTTCATGGAAACCTTGAACTTCTTCAACAACACGCAGACGGCCAGCAGCGGCAACTTGCTGCCGAACCTGTACCGCATTTTCGAG
The DNA here is from genome assembly GCA_035252155.1 of Pirellulales bacterium. Classification (GTDB taxonomy): domain Bacteria; phylum Planctomycetota; class Planctomycetia; order Pirellulales; family JAICIG01; genus JAICLL01. The sequence continues at coordinate 6,818 of DATFDL010000488.1, forward strand.
TTCTTGCAAGTGCCGTCGCGGTTCACCGGCACGCAAGACATGCTCGATCCCAGCCAGTTTGCCGGCAACGACGCGGTGCTGGCGACCCAGGGCCTCGCCGGCCAAACGTCGCACCAATTCCACACGCCGTTCAACTGGCTCTCGCGTTATCGTGAGCCGGGCAAGATCAACCTCAACACCGTCTTCGACCCCGTCGTTTTCAAGGCGCTGGCCGACGACTATCCGGGCACGTTGTGGGGGATGCCAGATCCAACCACAAGTTTAGGTTTCGGCCTCTGGCCCTCGGTGTTCCTCAGCCGGCAAGGCACGGGAGCGGCGCTGCCTGTCAACTACACGCTACCTCCGAATCCGGTCGCTCAGTTCAACAATCCTGTGACCGCGACCCTGGCGACGTATTTTGCCAATCCGTTCAGGCCCGACGGCGCCGGCGCCTTCGAGCCGCCGTCGGCCTGGAACCCGGCCGCGCCGCCCGTGCCGCCGTTCACCGCCGTCACCGTAGCTCCCAATATGCAGCTCATGCAGCAGTGGAGCTATCCTGGCCTCGGCGCCTACAACGGCGTCAACACCACGCTGCTTAGGCCATCGCCGACGACAAGCAGCCTGGCGTTGTTCGACGATACCAATTTCGATACCACGAACCTGAATGCGACCTATGCCTCGATGGGAGTCGGACTCGCGCCGCCCTACCAGTTCCGCCATGCGGGGCGCGACCCGACGTTCCAATATCAGATGTTCACGCGGCTGGGCAACACCACGACCAACCGCTCGAACGTCTACGCCATCTGGATCACGTTGGGCAAGTTCGAGGTGAAGTCGGTGGCGGTCAGCCCGCAGAACCCCGATGGCTATGCGCTGGTGAAGCCCTATCTCGACGCGACGGGAAACCAGGTGACCACCCGCGGGTTTTACATCTTCGACCGCTCGATACCGATGGGTTTTCAACGCGGGCAGAACACGAATATCGAGAAAGGCATTTTGCTCGAACGCGTGCTGGAGTAAGCAGAGGTCGGAGG
>DATFDL010000489.1:0-5422 GCA_035252155.1 Pirellulales bacterium
ACGGCTGCGTATTTCGACGTGGGTGCAAACCGGCCAGGGCCGCCTGCTCAAAGTCACTGAAGTCGACGACTCGCAGGGTTGGGTGCTGGCACAGTATCTCTACAACGAGCGGCAGCAGCCCGTGGGCAGCGCGATGGCGAGTAGCCATGGCCGCGATCCGGTGACGGGCGTCGTGTTGCCGGCGCGCATCCAGATCGAAACGCCGGCCACCGACGCTTCGCCCAGGATTTCACTGCGGCTCGACCTGCGGAATGTGCGCGTGAACCAGGCCAGTCTGCCGCCGCAGCTTTGGACGATGCCCAGCTACCCGGGCTATCCGCCGCTGAACCTGGCCGACCCGGCCTTGCGGATGGCCGAACCCACCGTGGCGCCGCCGCGGGCCGTACCCGTGCCTGCTCCCGCGCGGTAGAAACGGAATTCATTCCGTTTTCTTCGTCCGCCGGCTGCCAGTCTCGCGGAGCTCATATCACCGGAACGGAATAAATTCCGTTCCACGAGGCGGCGGAATCATTTTTGGTCTACTTGTGCCGCCCCGCGGTTTTGTTACCAATAGCGGTTTCGCCTCGCGATTGGACATTTCCATGCATGAATTGACCCGCGAACTATTCGTCAAAAACGACTCGAAGATCGTGATGCTGGTGGCCGACGGGCTGGGCGGCCTGCCGCTATCGCCCGAAGGCAACACCGAGCTGGAAACTGCCCACACGCCGAATCTCGACGCCTTGGCCCGGCAAGGCGTGCTCGGGGCGAGCATTCCGGTCAAACCCGGAATCACGCCGGGCAGCGGGCCGGGGCACTTGGCGCTGTTCGGCTACGATCCATTGAAATACGTCATCGGTCGCGGGGCGCTCGAAGCCACCGGCATCGGCTTCGAGCTGGGGCCGAACGACGTGGCCGTGCGCGGCAACTATTGCACGCTCGACGCTCAAGGCAACATCAGCGACCGCCGCGCCGGCCGCATTCCCACCGAAGAGAGCGCGCCCTTGGCCAAAGTGCTGGCCCGCGTCAACATTCCCGCCGTCGAGGTATTTGTTGAGCCGGTCAAGGAGCATCGCTTTGTGGTGGTGTTTCGAGCGCCGGGCCTCGGCGGGCATGTCCATGACACCGATCCGCAGAAAACCGGCGTGCCGCCGCTGGCCCCGGTGGCCGCCCAACCAGCCAGCGCCAAAACCGCCGACATCGCCCGGCAGTTCATCGAGCAGGCCCACCGGCTGCTGGCCGGTCAGCCCAAGGCCAACGGCCTGACGTTGCGCGGGTTCGCCGCCCGGCCCGATCTGCCGACCTATGAAGAGGTCTATGGTCTGCGGGCCGCCGCCATCGCCGTCTATCCCATGTACAAAGGGCTGGCGCGGCTGGTGGGCATGCAGATCGTCGGGCAGGCCCAAACGCTCGGGGAACAGATCGACGTGCTCGCTGAGAACTGGTCGAAGTTCGACTTTTTCTTTTTGCACTTCAAATACACCGACAGCACGGGCGAGGACGGCAACTTTCAAAACAAGGTGCGGCGCATCGAAGAGCTCGACGCCGTGATGCCGCGCGTCACTGCCCTCAAGCCGACCGTGCTGATCGTGACCGGCGACCACAGCACCCCTAGCTTGTTGAAAAGCCATAGCTGGCATCCGGTGCCGACGCTGCTCTGGTCGGCCTGCTGCCGCAGCGACGACTGCCAGTCGTTCAGTGAGCGCGAGAGCGTGCACGGCGGCCTCGGGCAGTTTGAGGCCAAGTACTTGATGCCGTTGGCGTTGGCCAATGCCGGCCGGCTGGGGAAATACGGGGCGTGAATTCTGGATTTTAGATTTTGCTGGCGTGAGCGAGCCGAATCCCTATCAGTCGCCCGTTTCGTTGGACCAGCCGTCGGAGCTGGACGGCTTTTATACGTCGAAGCTGACGGCGCTGCGGTATGTGGAGCTTTGGCGCATCGCGAATCGTTGGCACCATTTTGCGTTCGCGGCGCTCGCCAAGACGCTCCGCTGGACGGTGCCGTCAAACACGGCCTTTAAGGCGCTCGAGCCGATCAAATTGGTGGACAAGAGCGAGCTGCCGGAGAAGGCTCGCGAGAAGCTGCTTCCTGTCGTGGAGTCGTGCCGCGAGCTGGCGCTGCAACTGGCCTTCTATTACACGGTCGAACGACGCGACCCCAACGAGAGCTACGCAGCCGAGTTTTTAAATCAATCGGGCACGAGTTCTGTCATGACGAACTGGGTGCGCGTTCGGGCAGGTCAGATCGTTAAAGAGCAACTATCCTGTTTTGTTCAATCCTGGCTTGACGATGGCGGAGTGCTCTCCACGAGCAATCAGCGGCGAATGCTCGATGCGCCGGAGATGGTCGAGCGGGTGCACGTGCCGGGGGCGAGCATTGCCGATTTACTGCAAATCCACACAGAGCGTCTGCAAACAATCTCACCGAGCCGCGTGCTGTTGCTCGATCGCGATCGGCTGCTGGAGCGGCTGAACGTCAACAAGCGATTGATTGCCGAGTTCCACATCCGCCGCGGATTTTGGGTGCCCAAACCCGCCGAAACGGTGACGGTGAGCGCGATCACCTGAGCTACGCTACCGTAATGAATGATCCGAATCCCTACCAGTCGCCGACTTCTTCGGTTAGCCCTCTGGACGGTGTTTACACTTGGAATTTGACGGCACTGCGAAATGGGGAACTTTGGCGTCTCATGTCTCGTTGGGACCGCTTCGTATTTACAGCGATCGCCAAGACGCTACGCCTATCGCGCAGGTCGAATGGAGCTTTCAGACCACTCGAACCCTTCTCGGTGCTGCCCGAGGAGAATCTGCCCGCGATGGCGCGCGAGAAGCTGTGCCCCGCTCTCCAGTCTTGCCGCGAACTGGGCTTTCAATTGGCCTTCTATTGCGCCGGCGACTTATGTGATCCCAGCGAAAGCTGCGAAGCATTTTGTTTGAACGATTCAGGAACGATCGCGGCTGAGTTGACCTGGATACGGACTCGCGTGCAACCAGCCATGGTGGATGGTGTAGTCTGGTCCCTTGGATCTTGGCTCGATGACGGCACCGACCTTACGACGTGGAACCAGCGAGCGTGGTACGACTTTCCGCCGTTCATTCAATGCCTGCAACTGCCGGACGCGACTCCGGCGGAGCTGCTGCGCCGCCACTCGGGCCGTTTGCAGACGGTTGCTCCAAACCGCGTGATGCGGCTTGATCGCCATCGGCTTCTCGATGTGATCAACGCCGATAAGCGCCGCTTCGCCGAATTCCAAATTGCCCGAGGCGTTTGGGTGCCAATGCCGGGTTAACGAGCTGGCACACGCCGCGACAAAGCAGTGGCTGCTTGTTGATACATCGGCGACAAGTTAGACTTAGTGACATGACACCGAAAATAACTGAGGAACAGCGGGCTGCGTTAAGCGGGCACGTGGGGCCGCTGCCGATTGAAGACGAGCAAACGCAACAAGTGTTTTTTTTGCTCGATCAAGCCAGTCTCGACAAGCTCCAGCGCGAGGCCGACCGCGCGGCAATCCGTGAGGGAATTGCGGACATGGAGGTAGGCCGCGTACTGACGCTTGAACAACTTGACTCGCGGATTCGAGCCACGCTGGGACTCTAATCCAGGATGCCGTACACCGTCGTCGTCACGGAGCGAGCCGCAGCCAATATCGAGGAGGCGGCGACGTGGTGGGCCCGCGAGCGATCTGTAGAGCAAGCATCCCACTGGTATTCGAAAGTGCGGAAGGCGATCGATGGGCTGGCGACCGACCCCCAGCGTCATGGCTTAGCTGCGGAGTCTTCCGAGTTCCCTTACGAGCTGCGCGAACTTCATATCGGACTCCGATCACGGGGCACTCATCGGGTTCTCTTCAGCGTTGCCCACAGTACGGTAGTCGTCCTAACTGTACGCCACGTCGCTCAGCGCCCTGTCACCCCACACGATTTTTGATCCGTCGTTCCTGGTGGCGACGCTGAACGCTTCATCTTGGGAGCCGACCGTTCCGGGATCGGGTGCGCGATGCGGATCGCAATCGGAATAAATTCCGTTCTACGGGGCGTTGACAGCAAAAGGCCAAAGGCTTACGATCATCGGTTCGCCCTTAAATGGGGTGCGGAAACCAGCGGCAAAATCGACGTGATTTTGCCGAGGGTTTGTTGCCAACAATGAGGCGGTCTGCGAGGGTACGAGCGCGTGGCTGGTCCAGCTAGTGAGGTGATCCGAATCCGCATGGAGGCCTACGACCACTCCGTGCTCGATCAGAGCGCCGCCGAAATCGTCGATACCGCCAAGCGGACCGGCTCGGAAGTACACGGGCCGATTCCGCTGCCCACCCGCATCGAACGCTACACCGTGCTTTCGGGTCCGCACGTGGATAAGAAGGCGCGGCAGCAGTTCGAGATCCGCACGCACAAGCGGCTGATCGACATCGTGCAGTCGACGGCCAAAACGATCGAGGCCCTGAACAAGCTGAGCCTGCCGGCCGGCGTGGACATCAAGATCAAGGCTTCGAGCCGGCAGCATTAGGGTGACGGACGCCCGCCGTGGGTCAGGCTTTCCAGTCTGACGTGCTGGGCTGAAGACGCGGCTTGCACAACGAGACTTCGCGTCAGGCTGGAAAGCCTGACCTACAAACATGAAACGGACGTTGCTCGGGTAATTTGCGGTAGCCACTCCGCACCTCCCGGCGACACGGACCACAAGGCAACCAACGATGGCCATCGGACTACTCGGCCGCAAGGTCGGGATGACGCAAATCTTTGACGAGACCGGCACGGTGATCCCCGTCACCGTGATTCAGGCCGGTCCGTGTCATGTGTTGCAGTTGCGCACCGCCGAACGCGATGGCTATGAGGCGGTGCAGCTTGGTTTTGCCGACATGCCGCGGCGGATCGCCAGTCGCAGCCAACGTGGTCACGTGGCCAAGCTCGACAGCAAACGCGCCCGCCGCCGCGGTGCCGGCGGTGTCGAATTGCCCGATCGGGCAGACTGCGAGCCCAAACGCTTTGTGCGCGAGTTGCGGGGCGCCGTCGGCGAGCACACCATCGGCCAGCAACTTTCCGTCGCGGTCTTTGAGAGCGTTCCCTCGGTCGACGTGACCGGCACCTCGAAGGGGCGCGGCACGTCGGGGGTCATCAAGCGGCACAGGTTCCGCGGCCAGCGCGCCAGTCACGGTGTGAAAAAGGTGCATCGGCATGCCGGCTCGACCGGCTGCAATTCGTTCCCGCACCGAGTCTTCAAAGGCCGCCGCATGGCCGGCCGCTACGGCGACGAACAGAGCACCATGCGCAACCTGAAGGTGGTGCGCGTCGACGCCGAAAACAACCTGATCTTGGTGCGCGGCGCGGTGCCCGGCCCCAACGGCGGATATGTGGTCATCCGCCAGACCAACAAACTTTAGCATCGGACGAGCAGGCTTATGGCCACATTGCCCATTTTCAACCGCAGCGGCGAGCAGGTCGG
>DATFDL010000490.1:0-21753 GCA_035252155.1 Pirellulales bacterium
TTTTCCAATAAGCATCGGGAACGACGTGCGAGCCATTGTTCAGGTACTCCATGGACTCGAGCAACTCTCCCATCTCCGGCCGGCCCAAATTGTCGAGCATCGTCAGGATGCCTGCTCGCTCGGCGTGCATCGTGCCGACAAGCCGATAGCGCGATTCCATCGTTTTCAAACGGCTGTCGATCTGTTCATGCTCGGCCTGATTGAGGGTAGTGCGCCCCAGCACTGTTTGCAGATTATCAAGCCCGTGTCCCGCCACGCGGATTCGCACGAGCTGTGAAACACAAAATGGCTCAGAATGAAGAATTTCCGCGATGTCGAGCGTATCTACTATGATTTCGACGGCACGGCGGTAATCCGCGAGTTCGAGTGCTTGTTCCGCGTCGAACGAAAGCGACCGATGGACATTGTTGAGATTATCGACCTCTGGCAAAAAAGTGTCCGCCGGAACAACAGTCTGAAAGTCATACTCGAAACGACATTCGCCGCCGCGCGCCAATGAGGCCAGCTCACGGCATTTCGGGCGATTCGCCTCGACCGCCTTACGTATTTCTTCTCGGTTGTCAGAGGGCGAGGTGCGGCCACCATCTGGTTCCGGGGGGAACGGAACTTCACTGATCGTCTCCAGAATGGCGGCAATTGCTCGGCCGCGGACTAGCGCGGCATCGTCCGCTGCAGGCGTCAAGTCGGCGAACCAAACCGGTTCGCCGCGCGCCGCGATGCGATCGATTTCCCGGTCGAGCAGCTTCTGGGCGCGCCAGCAGGCCACGATGTAAACGCCGGCAAAAGCCAGCAGAGGTAGCACGGTGATGATGGCCGCGATCCGCCAACGGCGGTGCTTGCTTCTCCGCGGTTTACCACCAGGAAGCGCCGGCTCGGATCCGTCACGATCGATCATGGAGACGCGGGCAGAATTTTCATCGCGAAAGGTGACTGCACCAGTATAATGCACGGCGATTCGGAAGGGTGGATTACCGGGACATTTTTCTGTCATCCAATTTTTCTGTCATTGGTTTTGGTTCGGCCCCGGCGGCGGAACTCGCAAGCTCGGCCCACCCTATCTGCCTATGGCCCAGTTGACGCTGCTTTACAATTTTGAGCCGTTTGAGACCGATTGCATCGGCTGCGCGAGACGATTGCACGTTGCCGCGGGCTATCAATATTTCGCCGGAGATCTGGAGCATGCCATCTGCGAGGCGTGCGCGTTGAAGGTCGATCCGACCATCGCGGCGGCAAGGGACGAGCTCAACCGGCCGAGAGATCATCGGTAGGGAACGGACTCCGTGCCGTTCCGTGTAGGGTGGAGCGTCCCACCCTACGGCTTCCGAGCATGCCGCCCTAACACGAGTTGTGTCAGGCTGGAAAGCCTGACCTACGGCTCTGTTGACAAGCGGCGACGACCGTTCTGTAATGGCGGCATGGGGGCGATTGCTACCGCTGGGAGCCAGTGATGCTGCGCGTCTTGGGTTCTTCGAGCAGGCTGTGCGACGGCCTCAGCCGTCGCGAGTGGCTGCGGGCCGGCGGCCTCAGCCTGCTCGGCCTGACCGCCGCCGACTTGTTCAAGGCCGACGCGCTCGCGACCGAATCGCCGCGGCCTGAGTCCGGCGGCTTCGGGCAGGCCAAAGCGTGCATTCTGCTTTATCTCTACGGCGCCCCTAGCCAGCTCGAAACCTACGATCCCAAGCCCCGCGCCCCGGCCGAAGTGCGGGGCGAGTTCGCGGCCATCGACACCGCCGTGCCCGGCTTGCAGGTTTGCGAGCATCTGCCGCGGTTGGCCGGCGTGCTCGACCGGGCCACCGTCGTGCGCTCGATGACGCACCCCTACAACATTCATTCGGCGGCCTACGCGCTGACCGGGGTGCCGCACGTCGACATTCCGATGGAGCTGAACCCCTACGATACACGGCATTGGCCGTTCATCGGCTCGGTGCTCGAATTTTTACAACGACAAAAGGGCGGCACGGCGAGCGACGTGCCGGACAACGTTGCCCTGCCGTTCCCGTTCAGCAGCCGCAGCCCGGAGTTCTTGCGGGGCGGGCCGTACGGCGGTTTTTTGGGTCGGGCGTACGATCCGATTTGGACCGAGTTCGAGGGGCAGTCGTCGCGGCGCGTGAATCGCTGGCGCGGAGAGCGCGACGTCGACGTGCCCGATCCGTATTTGGGCATCACGCCGCAAGGCCGGTTCTTGCTGTCGCGGGCCGCGCAACTGCAGCCCGAAATCACGCTTGACCGGCTCGATCGGCGGCGGACCTTGCTCGCCCAACTCGACGACGCAAGACGCCGGCATGATGGACAATCGTCGGCCGGATCGGAAAGCCGCTTTCAGCAAATGGCGTTTTCACTGATCACGTCCGAGCCGGTGCGCACGGCGCTAGACATTCAGTGCGAGCCGTCCGCGGTTCGTGAGGCGTATGGCATGACGCTCTTCGGCCAGGCAGCGCTGGCCGCGCGGCGGCTGGTCGAAGCGGGCAGCCGCCTGGTCACCGTTTTTTGGGACGAATACGTCACGGCCAACAGCGCCTGGGACACGCACTTCGACCATTTCGTGCGGCTGAAAGACGAGTTGCTGCCGGGGCTCGATCACGCCTTCTCGGCGTTGGTGCTCGATCTCGAAGCGCGGGGCCTGCTCGAAACCACACTGGTGGCCTGCATCAGCGAGCACGGGCGGACGCCGCAGATCACCAACTCGCGCGGCGGCGGACGCGAGCACTGGTCGCGGGCCTACGGCGGACTGTTTGCCGGCGGAGGCATTCGCCGCGGCGCCGTCGTCGGCCGCACCGACAAGCACGCCAGCGATGTGGTCGAGCGGCCCGTTTCGCCCAAGGACATTCTGGCCACGATTTATCATTTGCTGGGCGTCGATCCCGCCACCATGCTGCACGATCAGCTTGGCCGCCCGTTGCCGCTGGTGGCCGAAGCGGAAGTCGTGCGCGAAATGGTGGGGTAACTGGCGGATTCCGGCTCCATTAGTTACTCTGCTAGAATTGTTCGGTGGCTGGGGCAGAGCCGCGCGACAAGGTCGATCCGACGCAACGCTTTGTCGCGGCGATGCCCCGGCAGATCACGCTGCCGGGGCATCGCTGGCCGACAATGCGGATGGGCAATATCAAGTCGAACGCGGCCAGCTTCTGCCCCAGCCACCGGAAAATAAGAAATTAACCACCGGGCCATATTTCACCGAGGACGCTCATGACCCTTTATTCGCGACGCCGGTTTCTTGAAGATTCGATGTTGGCCACCACGGCCGCCGCGCTGGCCGGCGTGCCCGCCGTGCTGAGGGCCGAAGAGCGCCGGCCGACCAAAAGCGCCAACGACCGGCTGAGCGTGGCCGTGATCGGCGTTCGCGGACAGGGCAACGGCCACTTGGGCGCGTACTCGAACCCTAAAAGCGGTCACAACACCGAAGTCACCTACATCTGCGACGCCGATGAAGAGATCGGCCGCAAACGGGTCGAAGAAACCGCCAAGCGACAAGGCCGGGCGCCGAAGTACGTACAAGACCTGCGGCAGGTGTTCGACGACGATTCCGTTGACGTCGTCAGCACGGCCACGCCGAACCACTGGCACGCCTTGGTGGCCATTTGGGCCATGCAGGCCGGCAAAGACGTCTACGTCGAAAAGCCCGTCAGCCACAACGTGAGCGAGGGGCGGCGGATTGTCGAAACGGCCCGCCATCACCGCCGCATCTGCCAGACGGGCACTCAGTGTCGTTCGATGGGCGGAACGATCGACGCCATTCAGTATGTGAAGGACGGCAAAATCGGCCAAGTGAATCTGGCCCGCGGGCTATGCTATAAGCCGCGCGGCTCGATCGGCCCCAAAGGCACCTACGAGGCGCCCAAGAGCGTCGATTACAATCTGTGGCTCGGCCCCGCGCCGATGAAGCCGCCCGCCCGCAAGCAGTTTCATTACGACTGGCATTGGTTCTGGGACTACGGCAATGGCGACCTGGGCAATCAAGGCATCCACCAGATGGACATCGCCCGTTGGGGTTTGGGTGTCGATACACTCTCGCAGCGCGTCGTGAGCTACGGCGGGCGGTTCGGCTATGAAGACGCGGGCGAGACCGCCAACACCCAAACGATCGTCCACGACTTCGGCGACAAGACGCTGGTGTTCGAGGTGCGCGGCCTGAACACCGAACCGCTGCGTGGGGCGAAAGTAGGCGTCATCTTCGAAGGCACCGAAGGCTACGTGGTGCTGACCAGTTATGAAGGCGGCGCCGCTTTCGATCTCGACGGCAAGTTGACAACCACTTTCCATGCAGGTGGCGACCATTTCGGCAACTTCTTGGCCGCTGTCCGCAGCCGGCGTTACGACGATCTGCACGCCGACATCGAGCAGGGGCATCTATCGAGTGCGCTCTGCCACTTGGGCAATATCTCGTATCGGCTGGGCGAGCAGACACCGCTGGCCGAAATGGTGGGCCGGCTCAACGGCTATGCCCAGGCGTCGGAAGATTTTCAGCGGTTCGCCGATCACCTGAAGGCCAATGGCGTGTCGGACACGACGGTGGGTCGGTTGGGCGCCTCGCTGCAGTTCGACCCGGCCGAGGAGAAATTCGTCGCCAATTCGGCGGCCGATGAACTGCTGACGCGCGACTACCGGGCGCCGTTCATCGTACCGGCGGCCGGGCAGGTGTGAGCGAGATCGAGCTACTCTACGAATCGGGTCCGTGCCTGGTGGTGCTGAAGCCCGCCGGGCTGGCTACGCAGGCGCCGCCGCAATTCGATAGTCTCGAGGCCCGGCTGCGGAATTGGCTGGCCGAACGCGAGCCGCGATCGACGCCGGTCTATTTGGCCGTGCCGCATCGGCTCGATCGGCCGGTGTCGGGCGCCATGCTCTTCGCCACCCGCCGGCGCGCGGCGTTTAAAATTTCGCGGCAGTTCGAGCGGCGGCAGATCAAAAAAATCTACTGGGCGTGCGTCGAAGGCCAGGTGCAACCTGCCGAGGGCACGTGGACCGATCATCTACGCAAGGTCTACGGTCACCCGCGGGCCGAGATTGTGCAGGCGACGGATCCGGGCGCGCAGCTCGCAGTCTTGCACTACCGCACGCTAGGCGCGACCTCATTTGGCTCTTGGTTGGAGATCGAGCTCGAAACCGGCCGGACGCATCAGATTCGGGTGCAAGCTTCTTCACGCGGGCACGCGGTATTGGGCGACGCCTTTTACGGTGGCTGCGTACCCTTTGGCGAGCAGCATGCCGACGAGCGGTTGCGGGCGATCGCGCTGCACGGCCGCTCACTCGGCTTTCAGCATCCCGCCACCGGCGAATGGGTGACGGTTGTCGCCGAGCCGCCGCCTGTGTGGGCACTTTTGGATATTCCGACTCTCGGACCCCATCCGCCTTGCGCGGATCGGTGAACGAGACGGAGAGCCAGCAATTGCCCCAACGACCATGCAGAAGACCCCATCCATTTGCCCGGATGGTGAACCAGATCAGTTGTCGGCTAAAATCTCCTTCACCATCCAGCGGTGATTTAATGAACAAAAACCAGCGGCGTGGCAAAGTGTTTTTTGAGGCGACTGCAAGTGATGGTTCAATTGTCGAGCAGCGCGAGGTGGCTTACGACGACTATTACGACGGGGCGCTGCCATTCATTGATAGCGACCTGTACCGTGCAAGCCACGGAATCCGCAAGCTGCGCGGCGAGATTTTCGACTCGACCGGTTCGCTCTTGCAAAGATTCGAAAATGACTACGACAACGACGGAGAATATATCGGGGGCGTGGCAGTTCACAACGATGGAACAGTGGACGAACATCGCGCGGGCCGATAAGTGAAGCGTCGTCGCGGGCTGGCAAGAAATCCCAGAAACGCAATAATAGTCGGGGGCTGGTCTCCTACGTTTGAAAGCGCAGACGGATGGCGCAGGTCTTTCACCCCAGCATGAACACGTTCGCCAAAGTCACCATCTTTGGCGCCGTGTTTATTCTTGCCGCGCTGGCCTTTCTGGCCGACCGCGTCGAACGCTCGCCTTACGTCACCGAAGTCGATGTCGTGCGCGATCAGCCGGTGCCGTTCAGCCACGAGCACCATGTGAGCGGCCTGGGCATCGACTGCCGTTATTGCCATACGTCGGTCGAGAAGTCGGCCTTTGCCGGGCTGCCCGCCACCGAAATCTGCATGAGTTGCCATTCGCAGATCTGGAAAGACAGCCCGATGCTTGAACCGGTCCGCGAGAGCTATCGCACGGGCAAGCCGCTGCGTTGGACGCGGGTACACGACCTGCCCGACTTCGTGTACTTCAATCACAGCATTCACCTTGCCAAGGGTGTGGGCTGCGAAAGCTGCCACGGCCGGGTCGACCAGATGCCGTTGATGCGTCGGGCGGCATCACTCGAAATGGCCTGGTGTCTCGACTGCCACGAACATCCGCAGGGTGCCATTCGGCCGCTCGACCAGGTGTTTCACTTCGGCGAAGAGGCCCGAGCCGCTACGGACGACGAGTCGCCGCGTTGGGGCACGCAGAAGCTGATGGAGGCGCACGGCGTGAAGACCGGGCAATTGCTTGATTGCTGGACTTGTCATCGGTAAGTCACGCCCGACGTGCCTTGCGGGAGGCGAGCACGTTATATTCCACGCGGCCGCGGATGAGACATCCGTCGCGGGTGTGGCACAGCCGCCCCCGGCTGTGAGGTGGTCGCCAAAGGCGACCGCGAGACAGCCGAGGGCGGCTGTCCCACATTGCCGCATTCATGCCCGCGCGAAGTATAAGCTGCCTAGGCTTGCACGACGGGATTGACCAGCGTGCCGATGCCGTCGATCGTGATGTTGATGATGTCGCCGGGGTCCAGCGTGAAACTGTCGTCGGGCACGATGCCAGTGCCGGTCAGCAAGATCGCGCCGTAGCGAAATGTGCTGTCGCGGGCCAGATAGTCGATCAAGTCTTCAAAAGTGCGGTGCAGTTGGGCGGCGGTGGTCTGGCCTTCAAAGGCCACCGCGGCCTGGCGAATCACCGCCATGTGAATGCCGATATCGGGCCGGTCGGGCATGGCCGAAGTCAGCGTGATGCACGGCCCTAAAGCGCATGACTGGTCGTAGACTTTCGCTTGCGGCAGATAGAGCGGGTTTTCGCCTTCGATATCGCGCGAGCTCATGTCGTTGCCGATCGTGAAACCCACCAGCTTGAGCTGCGAATTGAGCACCAGGGCCAGCTCGGGTTCGGGCACGTTCCAGGCCGCGTCGTGACGGATGCGCACCGGCTTGTCGGGCCCAACCACGCGGTAGGGCATCGCCTTGAAAAATAGCTCGGGCCGTGGCGCGTCGTACACCTTATCGTAGCAGGCGGCCGCGCCCTCCGACTCGTCCATCCGCGCTTTGCGGCTGCGGATGTAGGTTACGCCCGCCGCCCATACTTCTTGCCGATCGACCGGCGGCAAGAGCGAAGCCGAGGCCAGCGGCAGGCGCTCGGCGTCGGCATCGGTGAGCAGCGCGACGACGGCCGCGGGATCGTCGGCTTCGAGCACATCGGTCAGCGTCTGGTATTGGCCGCCGGTCGAATTCAGTGGAATGATCTCTTCTCCGTCGAGACGCCCGAACATAGGGTCGCCTCCGGGCCGCGTGTATTTGACGAGTTTCATGGTGTACTCTGTAACATCGTAGGATAAGACCATCTGTAGGGAACGGACTCCGTGCCGTTCCGTGAGGGGCGGGGCAAGGCCGAATCGCAGCGAGCGGAACGCCACGGAGGACGTTCCCTACAGACCATCGAATGGCCGCCAGTATAACTCGCCGGGGCGCGGCTCGCACGAAGTCACGAGCGATATTCTTCCAAGGCTCGCAGCACGCGCTGGAGATCGTCGGGCAGCGGCGCGGAGAAGTCGAGCGGTTCGCCCGTCTCGGGGTGCGCCAGGCAGAGCCGACTGGCATGCAGCGCCTGCCGTTCGAGCAGCACTTCATCGTCTTCGAGCGCGCGGCTCAGCTCGCCGCGCGTGATCCGCGCTCGGCCGCCATAGGCCCGGTCGCAAAGCACCGGACAGCCGATCGAAGCGAGATGAACGCGAATCTGGTGCGTGCGGCCGGTCTTAGGGCGGATTCGCATGCTCGCAAAACCGTCGAATCGCCGCACGACTTCATAAAAGCTCTGCGCCGGCCGGCTGGCGGGGTCGTCGCGGCGAATGGCCATCTTCTCGCGCTGCCGCGGATGCAGGCCGATCGGCAGGTCGATCGTATCGCGATCGCGATCGGGCCGGCCCGCCACGATCGCAAAGTATTCTTTCGAGACGGTGCGAGCCTCGAACTGCCGGGCCAACGCCTGATGGGCGCGGTCGTGCTTGGCCACCACCAACACGCCGCTGGTGTCGCGGTCGAGCCGATGCACAATGCCCGGCCGCGAGGGGCCGGCCAGGCTGCTCAACCGATCGAAATGGAATTGCAAGGCGCTGGTCAACGTGCCGCGCCAGTTGCCCTTGCCGGGATGCACCACCATGCCGGGCGGCTTGTTGACGGCCGCCAGCGCCGAGTCTTCATACAGAATCTCCAGCGGAATCTCTTCGGGCGCCGGCCCTTCGCGCGGCAATTCGGGCAGCACCAGCGTGATACGCTCGCCCGGGCTGAGTCGATGGCTGGCCTTGACGCGCTTGCCATCGACCCGCACGGCGGCCGCGTTGATCACCCGGCGCAAAAAGGTGCGGCTGTAACGCGGCAGTTGCTGAGCCAGAAACCAGTCGAGCCGCAGGTCGCGTTGGCTCTCGGCGACGATAAACTCGATCGGCGCCTCGGACAGCTCGGACATGGGCGAAATGGCCACTCTACTCGTCGGACTTGCCGCCCAACGAGCTGGCCGGATCGGCTGCCGACTTGCTGGACGAATCGCTGGGCGTTTCGCTTGGCGGCGGCTCCTTGCTCTGCGGCTCACGCGGCGTCTCGCCGCCCAGCGAGGTCTTCGGCTCGTCGCTGGATGGTGGCTCGGTTATCGTCTCTCTTTGGCCGAAACCGAGAGTCGAACCAAACGGATTCTCATCGGGCAGGTTGCCCAAGTCAAAGGCCGGTTTTTCGCCCGGCTTGCCGGGTCCCGTGGGCGATTTGGGCTTGGGCGACTGCCGCGCGAACCAGTCGTAGAAATCCTTCGTACCTTTGCGATCGAGATCGTCCAATCGCTCCTGAGCCAGTGCGGTAAACGCGCCCTCGGGCCAGCGTTCGACAAGCGCCCGGTATTGCTCGCGGGCCTCGTCAAGCTCGTTCTTCGATTCGTAGGCTTCGGCCAGCCCCAAGGTGGCTCGCTCGGCCAAGGGCGATTCGGGCGGTGCGGCGTCGAGCACGGCGCGGTAGCTTTCGACGGCGTCGTCGAGCGTCTGCCGTGAGGCGGCCCGATCATTGAACAATTGATCGACACCTTTGGCCAATTGCGCGTCGGCCAGGCTCAACCGCGACCATTCACCTGGGGGCAGCTTGGCGTAGTCGTCGGCCACCTCGCGGAGGCTCTGATCGGCGTCTTCGCGACCGGTCTCCTCGAGGGCGTTGAAGTACCGCTTCCAGCCCTGAGCCTGCCGGGCCTGGTTTTTTTGCGACCAATAAACAAATGCGAACACTCCCACCGCCACCGCCAGCAGGGTGGCCGAGATGGCGGTCGAATAGGGCTTCAGCGCATCGATCTTCTCGCCCAGCCAATCGGCCAGCACATTCGTCTGCAGTTCGTGCCGACGCTCGGTTTTCATCCTCGACCCACTTCACTGCGGAGCCAACAACACGCAGGAGCCAACAACACGCAGCGCGGAGTATAGGCCCCGCAACCGAAGGCCGTCAAGATGTGGGAGTTACACTCTCAATTCAGCCTCGCCAGCCAGCCGCGCCGCATACCGCGCCAGGATGGGGCCGACGACTTCCGCTAAAAACTCGTCGACTTGTTCGGGGGCCCGGCCGACAAACCGGGCCGGATCGAGCGCGGCAGACCAATCGACGGCGGCAAACGCGGGGTCGGACTTCAGCCGCTCGACCAGATCGTTCTCGCGGCCATGCTGCTTGACTTCGGCCGCGGCCGCCAGGCTGTGCCGCCGGATTCGCTCGTGCAGTTCTTGCCGGTCGCCGCCGCCGGCCACTGCCGACATCAAAATGTTTTCGCTGGCCATCAGCGGCAACTCGGCCTGTAAATGTCGGGCGATGACTTGCGGATAAACCACCAGCCCGGCCGCGATGTTTTGATAGAGAATCAGCAGCGCGTCGGTCGCCAGAAATGCCTGCGGCAGCGTCAAGCGGCGATTGGCACTGTCGTCGAGCGTGCGTTCCAGCCACTGCACCGCCAGCGTTTGGGCGGCGCTCGACTCAAGGCTAATGACAAACCGGGCCAGTCCGCAGATGCGCTCGGCCCGCATCGGGTTGCGCTTGTAGGCCATCGCCGACGAACCGATCTGCTCTTCTTCAAATGGCTCTTCGATCTCTTTCATGCTCTGCAGCAGTCGCAGGTCGGTGGCCGCCTTGTGGGCGCTTTGGGCCACGCCCGACAGCGCGGCGAGCACCTGAGCGTCGACTTTTCGCGAATAGGTCTGCCCGGTGACCGGGTAGGCGGCGTCGAAGCCGATCTTGCCGCTGACCAACTCCTCGAGCCGTCTGACTCGGGCGTGATCGCCGCCGAACAGTTCCAGAAAACTGGCCTGCGTGCCCGTGGTGCCTTTGACGCCGCGAGCCTTCAGCGTGGCGATCCGCCGTTCAACCTCGTCGAGGTCTTGCACCAGATCGTAGATCCAGAGGCAGGCGCGTTTGCCGACGGTGGTGGGCTGGGCGGGCTGAAAATGCGTGAAGCCCAGGCAGGCCAGCGAGCGATGCTCGGCGGCAAAATGGCCCAGCCGGTCGATGACGCGGGCCAGGCGATCGGCGACAACTTGCAGCGACTCGCGAATGAGCAGCAGATCGGTGTTGTCGGTCACGTAGCAACTGGTGGCGCCCCAGTGAATGACGCCGCGGGCGGCCGGGCAGGCATCGCCATAGGCGTGCACGTGCGCCATCACGTCGTGCCGCAGCCGTTTTTCATATCGGGCAGCCACGGCCAGATCGACGTCGTCAAGATGCGCCCGCATTTCGGCCAATTGCGCACTGCTGATCGGCAGGCCCAATTCCGCTTGAGCCTCGGCCAGCGCCAGCCACAGCCGCCGCCAGGTGCGAAACTTGCGCTCGGGTCCCCACAGTCGGCTCATCTCGGCCGAGGCGTAGCGGGCGATCAGGGGATTATCGTAGTGTTGTTGGTCGTCGGGCATCGCGCGAATGGGAGCAAGGGCAGCGCAAGAGAACCCATTCTATACTCCACTCGGCCGCGAATGCGACATCCGCCGCCGGTTTGGCACAGCCGCCCCCGGCTGTGAGGTGGTGTGGCACAGCCGCCCCCGGCTGTGAGGTGGTCGCCAAAGGCGACCGCGAGACAGCCGAGGGCGGTTGTCCCACATTGCCGCATTCACGCCCGCGTGAAGTATCAATATGGCTACTTGACAGCGCCCGCGGCTCTGTTAGATTGCTTGGCCGATGACACAGGGTGTCTCGCGGGCTTGTCGCTCCGCGGGAAGAATAGGGAAAACGGTGCAAATCCGTTGCGGTTCCAGCCGCTGTAACCGGGGACGAACGCCGCTAAAAAACCACTGCGCCACGCAAGACGAGCCACTGCTCGCCGGCGACGCGGGAAGGTGCGGCCAGTAGAACGATCCGGAAGTCAGAAGACCTGCCCTGGAGTCGGAAGTTCGACGGCTCTTTCTCGGAAAAAGGCCCGCTCGCATGATGCTCTCGTAAGGCGCTCGCTCGCCATCGAGCGGCGGCGGTTCGCCGCGCCGCGTCGGTTGCTGAACTTCTGTCGCGCCGCGAATGCGCGCGACGAACGCCTGAGCGAAGCTTTCGCCAGCTTGGCTGCCCGAGGCAGGGCAAAGGAAAAAGGTTCAACAAACCGCTGATCGGTGGCTGGGGCAGAGCCTTGGCGATGCCCCGGTTCGTGGATCGCCGGGGCATCGTTACACTCTGTCCCAGCCACCGTCGAAGGGTTGTTGCGCCTTTAAGCGCGTCTCGGTACGCGCGGAAAGGAAGTTGTTCCATGGATAGCAAGGACGAATATGTTCGCGTAGGTTTGTCATGCCGCTGCCCCCGCCGGGCGTTTACATTAGTTGAGCTGCTGGTGGTAATCGCGGTTATCGGCGTTCTCATTGCGCTGTTGTTGCCCGCGGTGCAGGCCGCTCGCGAAAGCGCACGCCGCGCGGAGTGCGCCAACCACCTGAAGCAAAACACGCTTGCCGTGCTCATGTATCACGATGCGCTGGGCGTGCTGCCGCCAGCCTATCTGACCGACTCTTGGCCCACGCAAACCACCTGGTTCGGTCTGGTCGATTACACGACCAACCAGGTGCAACCCACGCGGGGGCTCATCGCACCGTTTGTCGAGAACAACAACGCCATCTATCATTGCCCGAACCGGACCGACGAGCTGACCGATCTCTACAACGGCCAAACGGGCGGTTACGGCTACAACCTGAACCTGGGTTACGTCGATTACTCGAACTGGCCCAGCCCGCCCGAGCAGATCACCAAACAATTGCGCGATTTCATCGCCACCAGCCGCACCGCGGTCTTCTCCGACGCCGGCCGCATTCAGCTTCCCTGGTCGGGCGATCCCACGCTCAAGGCCACCGAAAACTTTTATATCAATGGTCCCGACGATCCGTTTGCCGCGCCGGGCACGCACTTTCGCCACGCCGGACCGGTCGCCAACGTCTCGTTTCTCGACGGGCATGTTGAAGCCCGCTACGAGGTCTACGTGCCCACCCCCTCGTTCTGGCCACCTGACGCCGATGCCCTGCGCCGCAGGCTGCACATCGGCTATTTGAGCGATCGCAGCGTCGAGCTATATCGGTCGTATTGACGGACAATTCGTGGCGCCTTGCGCATGGTAGGATTCTTGCCTTGTGGGTCTGTAGGGAACGGACTCCGTGCCGTTCCGCGAGGGGCGGCGCGACGTCGACCCGCAATTCGCGGAACGGTCCGTTCCCTACAGACGTCCGCGACGGAATCCGTTCCTTACCGAGCGCTCCCTAACCCCCGCCGCCCCCGCTCGGTACAATTCACTCGGGAAGCACTTTGCCAACCGCACCGAGGTTGCCATGCCCGAGGGTCCGCTGCCGCTCAAGGCCATTCACCACGTCGAACTGCTGGTGGGCAACGCCAAGCAGGCCGCCTATTACTATCGCCGGGCCTTTGGATTTTCGCAGTTGGCTTACGCCGGACCCGAGACGGGCGTGAGGGAACAAGCGTCCTACGTGCTTTATCAAGGCCAGATCCGGATGGTCGTCAGCACGCCATTGCGGCCCAGCGATCCGATGGCCGAGCATCTGCGGCTGCACGGCGACGGCGTGCTCGACATCGCCTTTTTGGTCGATGACGTCGATGCCGTGTTTCGCGAGGCCGTGGCCCGCGGCGCGCATGTGGCCATCGAACCGTACGACCGCGTCGACGACTTCGGCCGCGTTCGACGGGCGAAAATCCGCGCCTACGGCGACACGCTCCACTCCTTCATCTCGATGTCCGACTACAACGGCCCGTTTTTGCCCGGCTACCAGGTGCGCCGTCATCCGGCGGCGGGCGCGGGCCTGGAACGGGTCGATCACGTGGTGGGCAACGTCGAAGACGGCAAGATGAACGACTGGGGCACGTATTACAACCGCGTGCTGGGCTTTCACCAGTTCATGACGTTCGACGACAAGGACATCTCGACCGAGTTCTCCGCCCTGCGCAGCCAGGTGATGGCCGATCCCAACGACCTGATCAAGTTCCCGATCAACGAACCCGCCCCCGGCAAACGCAAAAGCCAGATTCAAGAGTATCTCGACTACAACGTGGGGGCCGGCGTGCAGCACATCGCACTGACCACGCGCGACATCGTTCACACGGTGTCGGTGCTCAAGGAAAACGGCGTCGAATTTTTGTCGGTGCCCGACAGCTATTACGATCTGATTTGGGACCGCGTCGGCGACATTCGCGAAGACCGCGAGACGATTCGCCGGTTGAAGATTTTGATCGACCGCGACGAGAAAGGGTATTTGCTACAGTTGTTCACCAAGCCGGTCGAAGACCGCCCGACGTTGTTCTACGAGATCATTCAGCGCGAAGGCTCCGACGCCTTCGGCAAGGGGAATTTCCGGTCGCTGTTCGAGGCCATCGAGCGTGACCAGGCCGAGCGAGGAAATTTATGAGTAGGTCAGGCTTTCTAGCCTGACGTGACGGTCGACACCTAACCTAAGGTCGACGTCAGGCTGGAAAGCCTGACCTACGGAGGAACAACCATGCCCTTTTACCACCGTCTCGGAGAAATACCGCGCAAGCGACACACGGTCTTTCGCCAGCCCGACGGCTCGCTCTATCACGAGCACCTGATGGGCAGCCGGG
Organism: Pirellulales bacterium; assembly: GCA_035252155.1. GTDB lineage: Bacteria > Planctomycetota > Planctomycetia > Pirellulales > JAICIG01 > JAICLL01. The sequence goes on from DATFDL010000490.1 coordinate 14,353, forward strand.
GCTTCTCGGGGCCGGCGTCGCTCTTGTACCACCTGCGGCCGCCAACGTGCGTGCTAGGCAGCCGGGTCGTCAAACGGCTGACGTGGCACGCCGAGTCGGAGCCGTCGTTGCGGATGCGGCATTTCCGGCTGGCCGATGCCCCGGCGGTCTCTGGCTCGACGCTGGCCCGCACGCCGCTGCTCTACAACCGCGACGTGGCACTCTCGCTCGTCCGCCCGCTCGACGCCGACGACTACTTCTATCGCAACGCCGAAGGCGACGAACTGCTTTATGTGAGCGAAGGACAGGGCAGGCTCGAAACGCAGATGGGCGATCTGGCGTTTCGGTCGGGCGATTACCTGGTGATTCCGCGGGGCATTTTGTATCGGCTGCTGCCCGAAGGCGAGACACGGCTGCTGGTGATCGAAAGTGCCGGGCAGGTCCGCCCGCCCAACCGCTATTGCAACGAGCGCGGGCAGTTTTTGGAGCACAGCCCGTATTGCGAGCGCGACATTCGCCGCCCCGAGCGGCTGACGGTGCACGATGAGCGGGGTGAATTTCGCCTGGTCATCAAGCAATCGAACGTGCTGACCGAGGTGCGGCTCGACCATCATCCCTGCGACGTGGTGGGCTGGGACGGCTACTACTATCCCTGGGCGCTTTCGATCCACGACTTCGAGCCGATCGTGGGCAGCCTGCACCAGCCGCCGCCGGTGCACCAGACGTTTCAGGGCGACAATTTTGTGGTCTGCTCGTTCGTGCCGCGGCTGTTCGACTTTCATCCCGAGGCGGTGCCGGTGCCCTACAATCACTCGAATGTGATGAGCGACGAAGTGATCTTCTACGCCAACCAAGAGTTCATGAGCCGCAAGGACATCGGTTATATGTCGTTGACCTTGCACCCCGGCGGGCTGCCGCACGGCCCGCATCCCGGCCGCATCGAGGCGGCGCTAGGCAAGAGGCGCACCGACGAGTTGGCCGTGATGCTCGACACGTTTCATCCGCTGCACGTCTCACGCGAGGCAGTGGCATTTGAAGACGCCGCCTACGCTCGTAGTTGGGTGGAGGGTTGACCGAAACGTGCGTAGGTCAGGCTTTCCAGCCTGACGGAATTGCTCGTCAGGGTGGCCGCCAGGCAGCACGGGGCGTTTTGTCAGGCTGGAAAGCCTGACCTACCTTGACCGATCACACCGCGCGCCGACAATTCATGCGATGAACCAACCGCGCGTTCGTGGAGTCTGTCGTTGGGTGGCCGCCGCCGGCTGCCTCTGCTGGGCGCTTTGCCTCGAAGTTGCCGCCGCCGAGCCGAGCCCCCAGAAACCGCGGTCGAATTCCGTCCATGCCGAGTCCGGCGCTTCCTCCAAGCCTGCCATGTCAACCAGCTTTCGCGGTCCGCTGCCGGAACTCTCTGAGAAGCAGAAAGAGCTGCGCGACGAGCTGCGGCGCGACGTCGAAGCGCTGGCGGGCAAGATCGGCGAGCGGAACCTGCAACACTACCAGCAACTGGTCAAGGCCGCTCGCTACATCGAAGAATCGTTCGGCGCAGCTAGCCTGCGAGCTGCGCGGCAGACGTACCAGGTGAAGGGGCGCGCGTGCGACAACTTGGAAGTTGAGATTCGTCCCGCGCCGGACGGCCCACCCGATCGGGCAGGCGAGATCGTGGTGATCGGCGCACATTACGACTCGGTGCGGGGTTCGCCGGGCGCCAACGACAACGGCAGCGGCGTGGCGGCCCTGTTGGCCCTGGCGCGGCGGTTCGCCGAACGGCCAGGCGCGCGCACGCTGCGGTTCGTGGCGTTTGTCAACGAGGAGCAACCCTACTTTCAGACCGGCGAGATGGGCGGCCGCGTCTACGCCCGACGCTGCCGCCAACGGAAGGAAAACATCGTCGCGGCTGTCAGCCTGGAGACGATGGGCTATTACAGCGAGACCAAGGGCAGCCAGCGCTATCCGCCGCTGCTTAGCGCGGCGTATCCCTCGACGGGCAATTTTATCGGCTTCGTAGGCGATTTCGCCTCACGACCGTTGGTCGACCAGGTCACCGGCGCGTTCCGCCGGCATGCTCAATTTCCCAGCGAACGAGGAGCGATGCCCGCCGCCCTGCCAGGCGTCGGCTGGTCCGATCACTGGTCGTTCTGGCAAGAGGGCTATCCTGGCGTGATGGTCACCGACACCGCGCTCTATCGATATCCCCACTATCATCTGGCCAGCGACACGCCGGACAAGGTCGATTACGACCGCCTGGCCCGCGTGGTCGACGGACTGTCGGGCGTGGTGGCCGAGCTGGCGCTCTGCGCGCAGCCGTAGGATGGGCCCTGCCCGTCGTGCGCGACGCGAGCTACAACGTGCGACGCGGGCCGATGGTGGGACTCGCAAGCTCGTCCCACCCTACGGCTTTCGCGTTAAAACCCGCCGGCGCCGCGGGTCCGCAGGGCGCCGCCTAATTGAGCGCCCAACAACTTGTTGATGCCTTCCTCGGCTTCGATCCGATAGCGCACGCCGTTGTCGACCGGCTCGACCGTCACGTTGATATGGTCCTTGCCGCCTTCCTTGAGCTGCTGCACCAGCATCTCCGTCTGCGGATTGCCACCGCCCTGCTTTGCGGCGACCAGCTTCATCAGCGGAGCGAGGGCCAGGCTCAACTTCATTGGCGGCAGCTCCGTCTCGGGCGTTGTCGCCGAGCGGTCGATCGCCTGTTTCAGCGTGTCGATGCCGTCCTTGCCGATCGACAGGTAAATCCGGTCGGCGCCAAAGCCGACCGCGATGTCGATGTTCTCGCCCACATACTCCTTGATCCACTCGCTACCTTCGTCCTCAGGAGCCGGAAGGGAAAGCGTGTGGAACCGAACCCCCTTGTATTCGGCGGCGTTCAGCTTCGGCTTGGGCACCGTCGGATCGTCGGCCGCCAGATTGATGAATTCCTTGACGACTTTTTCGAGCGCGGGACCATCGGCCACCAAGACGCCCGCCACCAGCGTCAGCGGCCCTTCGCCCACCACCGCCAGGCCGAGGTTGACTTGGCCTTTTTCGAGCGTCTTGTCGAGCACGTCGAGCGCCTTGCCGGCCAACTGCTTGACCTTGGCCTTCGCCTGGTCGTCGTCCAGTTCTTCCGACTTGTCGATCTCTTCCATGATCTGGGTGCGGAACCCAGCCAGGGCCGCCTCGCTTTGCTCCCGATCGCTCTTCGAGACTGCGGAATTCAGGTGCAGCGACAACACCGAGTCAGGCAGCAGAAAGCCCGCCACCTTCGAGCTGCCCGCGTCGACGGTCGATTCGGCCAATTGCCGGGCCAAATCGCTTCCGGGCAGGGCGGTGACGCCGATGTCGATGAAGCTGTGGTTGTTTTCCGCATCGATCGAGAAGCCCAGCGTGACCTTGTCGAGCTGGTTGATGCTGGCGACAAGCTGTTCGGCCTGATTGCGGGCGATCTGCGCTTGCAATTGCGATTGCTCGTCGTCGGGATCGACGTTTTGCTGCAGGCTCATTTCCATGCCCGCCTTCAAGGCATCGGCGGCCTGATCGCGCAAGGCTTGCGGAAGGTTTTGAATGTTGGCGCTCACGGCCAGGTCGTATTGCTTGTCGATGCCGCCCAGCAGCACGAGCGGGTCGGCCGGCAATTTTTCGAGCTCCGACTTTTGCTGAGCGAGATATGCCCATTTGCCCTGCTGCTTGATGAAGAGCGTCATGGCGCCTTGCTTAATCTCAAACACTCCATCGCCGGCATCCACCGCGGCGCCAACGATGGCCCCCAGCGCGTCGAGCAGCTTTTTCAAATCGTCGACCGGCAAAAAGACCAACACCGGGAAGCCGCCTTCCGCGCCGATTGAAAGCGCGGCGCCCCAGGGACGTTTCTGGTCGAGCCCGGCCAGACCCTGGTTTTGCGTAAACAACATCAGCAATTGTTCGAGGCCCTGGGCCATCTCGGGATTGCCCGACAGCGTGCCCAAGTAACCCAAGTCTCGCTTCAGCTCGGCATAGCCCGAAAAGGTAGCGACGACCACCGGCTGACCGGCATTGGCGGCTTCTTCCTGCGCCTTGGCGAGGGGCGCCGCGCTGGTCAGCAGCGTCAAGGCCACGAGGGACAGCAGCGACTTTTTCACGTGAGGTTCTCCTGGAAAAGTGTGTTCGGTTCTGGTGCGCAAGTTATTCGCGCGGAGGGTGGGTAATCTTAGGTCCGCAAGAATCGAGGTAACGGCCTGTGCCAACGGGCCATGCAACTTGTGGGTGGGACAAGCGTCCTGCGCGGGGGGCGGTCCATCGTTGGGCAAGCCTACGTCGCAAGCGACGCCGCGCCTAGCGGTTGGGCGTGCGAGCAATCGCAAATGGCGGGACGAACGCCGGGCGGCTTAGCGTTCGCGGAACGTGATCCGGCCTTTGGTCAGGTCGTAGGGCGAAAGCTCGACCCGCACCTTGTCGCCGGGGACGATGCGAATGAAGTTTTTACGCATTTTGCCGGCCACATGGGCGATTACGGTGTGACCGCCTTCGATCGTGACGCGGAAACGGGTGTTGGCCAGTGCCTGAGTGACGACTCCTTCGACTTCGAGAGCTTCTTCTTTTTGTGCCATACGCGACTCGGTGCGGACGATGCGGAGCGCGGCCGCCCACCGCGGCCGACTATAACTCGGTGGTATTGTACCATTTGCGCCGCTCGCGTCCAGCCATAGCTTTGGTCTCTGGTTTCTGTAGGGAACGCCCTCTGTGGCGTTCCGCGGGGGCGGCGCGACATCGAATCGCTGTGGGCGGAACGCCACGGAAGGCGTTCCCTACAGAGTTTTGTAGACGCTCACCCGCAAATTCCGCCTAGACCGGTTTTGCCGCTTTTCCCATAATGTCCGCCCGGCGAAACCCGCCGGCATGGCCGGTTCAACCCTTATCTCCGAGAAGGTCGATCGATGTCCCGCATTCTCCCTCTGCAGGTAGCGCGTTGGTTGGCGGCCGGGTGTTGTTTGCTCGCTTGCGTCGCGCTGGGATGCCGCCCATCGTCCGCAACGCCCGCGGCCCCCGGCTCGGCCTCCGAAGTGCTCGAACGAATGCTGGAGGCCTACCACCAGGCCGAGACGTATCAAGACGGTGGGCAAGTGCGGCTGGGCTTTAAGCGCACCAAGCCGAAACAAGGCGAAGACGCCGCGGTCAAGCAAGCCTGGGATTACTCAATCGCGCTCGAGCGGCCGAACAAGCTGCGGATGCACGTCTATCAGGCGGTCGCGGTCTGCGACGGCAAGCAGCTTCACGCCACGGTCGACTTCGAGCAGGTCGCCGGGCAGGTGCTCACGCTGCCCGCGCCCGACAAGTTGCAAAAATCGGCCGATGTCTATGGCTGCGACCCGCTGCTGAGCCAGGCACTTTCGGAAGGGGGCGCGGCCGGGCCGCCGGTGGTGCTCAGCTTCTTGCTCGACGACGCCGCGCTCGATCCGGTGCTCGAAGGCGCCGGCAAACCGAAGCTGCTCTCGCCCGACAAGATCGACGGGCAGTTGTGCCATCGTGTCGAAGTCGAGCGGCCCGACGGCCGGCTGGTCTTCTGGGTCGATCAGAAAAGCTATGTGCTGCGCCGGCTGGAATATCCGACCAAGGAGTTTGCCAAAAGCGTCGAGCAGCAAGAAGGGCCGGTGAGCGACCTCTCGCTGGTGGTCGAGCTGACCGGCGCGCAGCTCGACGGCAAGATTGACTCGGCGGCCTTTCAATTCGAGGCCCCGGACGGCGCGCGGCTGGTCGAGCAGTTCATCATGCCGCCCGCACTCTTGGGCCGGCAGATTGCCGAGTTCAAATTCGTCGGTCTGGATGGCCGCGAGGTCACCCGCGAATCGCTGGCTGGCAAGGTGGTCGTACTCGATTTTTGGGCCACCTGGTGCGAGCCTTGTCTCAAAAGCTTGCCGAATTTGCAAAAGGCGGCCGACCGTTATCGCGGCAATGACAAAGTCGCGTTCTTGGCCGTCAGCGTCGATAGCGACGACGTAAAAAATGAGCAAGTCGCGGAGAAGTTTGCCGAGCTTGGATTGACGATGCCGCTGGCCCGCGATCCCCACCAGATGGCGCCGGCGGCGTTTTTGATCGAGGGGCTGCCGACGACGGTGATCTTAAGCCCTGACGGCACCGTGCAAGATTTTGAAGCGGCCTACAATCCCGATCTGTCCGAACAACTGGCCGTCAAAATCGAAAAGCTCCTGGCCGGGCAAAACCTGTTTGAGGAGACGCTCGCGCAGTACGCTCAAGCTGGAGGCGAGCCGGCGCCGACGGAGCAACCCGCCCCGCCCGTCGAGATCGCGCCACGCAGCGAGCCGGCCAAGATCAAGCTCACGCCGGCCTGGACCTGCCGCGATCTGGCACAGCCGGGCAATCTGTTGGCCGTCGCCGAGGCCGACGGGCGCGGCAGGCTCTTCGCGCTCGATGGCTGGCGAACGGTTGTCGAGCTGGGCGCCGACGGCAAGCCGCTGGCCAAGCACGAGCTCGATCTGCCCAAGCAGTCGGAAGAAGCCGTCGTCAGCTTTCTGCGCACCGGTGTCGACGCCGACGGCACTCGCTACTTCGCCGGCTCGGCCAACAGCGTGCAGCAGCTCTTTGTGTTCGACGCCGATTGGAACCGGCTGCTGGCGCTTCCCAAGCAGGGCCATCCCGGCATCACCGACGTGCAATTGGCCGACCTCGACGGCGACGGCAAGGTCGAGCTCTGCATCGGTTATTGGGGGCCGGAGGGGGTCGAATGCGTGTCGCTCGACGGCGTGCGGCGGTGGAAGAATACATCGCTTGAAAATACCCTGCGGCTAGCGGCCGGCGGAGCTGACGCCGAGGGACGCCGTTTGCTATTGGCCACCAGCCTGCAAGGGCGTGTCGTACCGATCGACGCCGAGGGCAAAGACCACCCGCCGTTGGAAGCCGGCAAGCGGTTTATCGAGCTGGTTTTCGCAGCCGATCTCGATGGCGACGGGCAGGCCGAGCTGTGCGGCATTGGGCCAGCGAAGACCGACAATGCCGGGCCGCTTCGCCATAATGCCGCGATCGGCATCGGCGCGAGGGGCGAAGAACTTTGGCAGTATGATCTCCCGCCCGGCTTGCCGGCCAACGGGGCGTTGGAATACGTCGCCGCCGGACATCTTTTGGACCAATCGGCCGGGCAGTGGGTCATCGCCGGCTCGGACGGCTCGGTCCACATTCTGGCCGCCGATGGCAAGCCCCTCGATCATTTCAATTCCGGCTCCGCGATTAGCGGCATCGCCGTGGCGCGGCTCGACGGGCAGCCCGTCCTGGTCGTCGCCGGCGGCAAGGCCATTGAAGCCTGGCAGGTTGGCGATCGCTGACGGGGATTTCTGATCGGTTTTGACAATCAAAAGTAATTGCCGAATGGGCATGTGGCACAGCCGCCCTCGGCTGTGAAGTGGTCGCCAAAGGCGACCGCGAGACAGCCGGGGGCGGCTGTCCCACATG
>DATFDL010000491.1:0-3411 GCA_035252155.1 Pirellulales bacterium
GGCCGAGTTATCCTCAGTCGAGCAGCGCCGCGGTCGCGCCGCGCTATGGCGGCCAGACGACCTACTTCCGCGCCCCGCCCGGCGCCTACGCTCAGCCCGGCGGCACTTTCTTCGGCGGCTACGACTACCAAGTTACTTATCCCGTCGACTGGTACGCCGGCAATTGGACGTGGTGGTAATCGGCCGCACGGCAAGGCCACCCGGCAAAAGTCTATTGCTGCTCGACGACCGACTCGCTCACAAGCTCTAGCCGCGCGGGCAGGGTGCCGGCGCGAAGCGTGGCGCACAGCAACTCAACTTCGTCCTCGGTAAAATTGCCTTCGATTTCGCCGTAGTCCCCAATTCGGCTCTTGAGCGTAGGCGCTGAGCGAAGTTCTCCGTCAAAGATGATCGCCAGGCGCCGCACACGTGAAGGATCGCTCGGATCGGGCAGGTTGGAGCCCGTCAGATCACTGAATCGCCTTGCGCCGCCCGACGACATGGCGAAGTTGATGCAAGGTCGCCCACTGCGATCCCGGCTGGGGCGGACGCTGGCCAAATCTGCGCCCGTCACATTGAATGCGTCCATCAGCACTAAAACCTGGGCACCCGCAGGTTCATGGTCGCGCCGCCCGACGTGACCACGTAAGTAGTCCACAATTTCGGCAGCGACAGTACACCACTGACCAGCCAATTTTCGCTTGCCATCGTTTGCCGTTACGAAAACCTTTTCTTTGGGCGTCTGGACAGGATCGCTTGCGATTTCAATCAGCTCCGCGTCAAAGCGGTCGTCCGCGACAATACGGAATTCGAGTTTGCCCATGACGGCCAAACGGTCGCGGACGCGCTCGACGTCTGCGCGCGCGTTGCCATAGACGCCGATTTCAATCTTGCCGTCGTCGAGCAGTTTGACCGACGCCGAGGGGTAGACGCGCCGCCGTACAACATTGAGTACTCGCTGCCGATCGATTCCCGCGGCATCGTCGACCGTGGCATAGGTCAAAACGACGCCCACGGGCTCGTGCCTGCTGCAACCGCCGAGAAATGCAAACAATAAACAGAAGCAGAAACGGAACATTGCGAAGCTGGTCTGAGGCGCGCGAGGTGGTGGCATAGAATTCATTTTACCGGCCATGAAAGTACCTGCCGGTCGGCCAGCAGCCGCTCGCGCAGCTTGACGAGATCGACCTCTTGCACCGTTGTGCCGGCGTCGATCGTCAGACAGGCCGCCGTAGCGGCTGATTGCCCAAGCACCATGAACACCGGCTCCATCCGGATCGAGCCGTAGGCGATGTGCGAAGCCGAGAGGCAAACGGGCACCAGCAGGTTCTCGCACTCGGCCCCTTTCGGCACGATCGAGCGATAGGCGATGGGGTAGGGCGTGAAGCCGTGGACTTGCACGTCGCCTTCATTGATGGCGTGGCCGTCCTTCACCCACCGCTGCGTATTGTGCGAGTCCATACCGTAGGCGGCCAGCCCCACCGAGTCTTCCGCCACACGCCGGCCCTGGCAATTGTGCTGAGTCATCACGTAGTCGGAAATCATCCGCCGCGCCTCGCGAATGTAAAGCTGGTGCGGCCAACCGCCGTTGTCGCGGAACTCGTCCTTGCAAAGCCCCCAGCGGCCCACCTCGCGCCGCACCACGTCGGGCAGGCGCGGGTCGTTGGCCAAAAACCACATCAGCCCCTGCTGATAGACGACGTGCTCCTGAAAAATCTTCTCCCGCGTGGCGTAGTCGCCGTCGGGATAATCGTAGTTCATGCCGATATTGTCGGTGCTGAAGGCGCCGTTGTTGTTGGTATCGGTCTTGCGGTTGGGCATCGGCAAGTTGCTGCCCAGGGCGTCGAACACGCCGGCCTCGATGTACCGCCGCAGCAGCTCATAACGCAGCGGGTCATAGCCCGGAGGTTTGGGAAACGGCAGCCGGTTGGCGGGATCATCGGTAAGGCACATCCGAAAGTTGTAGGCTTGCACGCGGCGGTCGCCCTGGCCGTGCTCGCCCGGCCCACCTTCATGAACGCCGGGCAAGAGTCCGCTGGCCGGATCGCCGGGCGTGCGATAGGGATCGACGGGCTTTTTGAACTGGTGCTTGGGCGAGCCAAGCTGCACGCCGTTGAGCGTTTCGTCGTACACCGAGTTTGCTTCGCGTCCGACGTGATAGCTCACGCCCGCCTCGGCCATCAGGTCGCCCTCGTAGCTGGCGTCGATGAAGACCTGGGCGGTAAACGACCGGCCGCTTTCCATTTGGATCGAAACGATCCGCGCCCCTTCTTTATTGACGCCAGCGGCCAGGTCGAGCCGTTCGCCGCGAACGACCGTGACGCCTGGCGTGGCCGCCAGCTCATCCATCACTGCTTCAGCGACGTGCGGTTCGAAGGTCCAGGCTTCGTCCTTGCCGTAATGGCGGCCCAGGCGTCGGTAGAACTCGCGCGAGATGCCGCCGATCGCCCCTTTGTTGCCGATGTCGGTGGCGCCCAGCCCGCCGGAGGTGAGACCGCCCAGGTGGCGTCCCGGCTCGATCAATACTGCGCGTTTATCCATCCGCGCGGTCTGCGCCGCTGCGGCCACGCCGGCCGACGTGCCGCCATAAATCGCCACGTCATAGTGGTCGGCCGTCGCCTGGCCCGGCAGTGTAAGGGCGAACGTGAAAAGCGTGATTTGAAGCATAATAGGTTCTCGGATTTTGAATGTGCTTACCAAGCCCTTAATCGCCGGAACGAGCGGTGCCAGCGAAAGGCTTCGGCGGCCAGCACGCCGGCCTGGGCGCCGCGGAAGGCTTGCTGACGTAGGGCCAACTCGTCGAGCGCCGCGAAGCCGGGATCTGCCGCGCGGGCCAACTGACTGGCGTGGCAGGCCAGCATGTGGCGTTTCAGCTCGACGAAGTCGCTGATGTCAATATAAAAGCCCGGCTCGAAGCCGGTGCCTTGCACACAGTCGATCCACCACAGCGCCGGCGGGGCGTCGAGCGGCGGCCGCCGCGACGTCTGGCCGCGAGATGCCGCCAGCCAGCTCGCCGCCTCGGCCAGCGCTGATGCAGCGCGATGATCGGGATGATAATCTTCCGGCGCGTGGGCCAGCACCAACGTGGGCCGGAAGGCGCGGAAGACGTCGATCACTTTTCGCCGCTGGGCCGGGCCGTCAAAGAGCGCCCCGTCGCCGAAGCCGACGTGATAGAGCTTGGCTTCGAGCAGCCGAGCCGCGGCTGCCGCTTCGCGCCGCCGAACGGCGGCCAGGTTTGGCATTCGCTCGGCCGGCTGACCTTTGTCTCCGCGGCAAAGAATGCACACGCCCACAGCCGCGCCGTCGCGGCGTGCCCGTGCCAAGGTGCCGGCGCAGAGCAGCTCGGCGTCGTCGGGATGCGCCACCACGGCCAATATACGTTCGTCGGTAAAGCGGAATTCCACGAACAAGCGTCCTATTGCCTGGAGGATG
>DATFDL010000492.1:0-2116 GCA_035252155.1 Pirellulales bacterium
TCGCCCCCGCCCCCGGCGGCGGTGCCCGGCGGCGGCACCCGCGTGCTGGGCAATATCCGGGGCGCGAACGGGTCGGCGCTGGGAGCAGCATTGTTGCAACCCGCCGCCAGCACTGCCGTCAACGCCAACGCCGCCGACCGCCGCATCGTCTGACTCCTGTTCCAAGCTTGACCGGACCGCGAGAGGACCGGGGGCGGCAGAATAGCGATTTTCGCCACGCGAGCAAGGCCAAAGTAGTTGGTCCGCGGCTGCGCGGCAAATTGGGCTGATTGGCCGCCGCTCGGGGCCGCACGCGGTCACTTGTTTGTGGAAAGCAAGGCCTGCACTCGTCGATAGCGTTCCACAACCGAATGATGCGGGAAAGTCACGGCGAGAGCTCGACTACCCGCTACTCTCCAGCCAGCTCTCCAAGCCGCTGACGTAACGCGGGGGAAACAAAGAATCAATGGCCAAGGCGATTGCTTCAGATTCGCCGGCGTCAAGTTCCGCCGGCACGCCTAATTCGTAAGCGGCACTAATCGGACGGCGGAGTTCAAACCAGGAGTAGTCCGCGACTTCAAGTGCTGGACACGTAGTCGTCGCCTGACGGAGCTCCGCCCGGACCGCCTCTGGAATAATCACCGTTCCGTAAAGATCGCGGAGAAGAGACAACCGCCCTAGATGGTCGAGAGACCGAACCGGCGACGAATCGCTCACGACGACGATTGGCACCTTTTACCACCGTCCTAGTTTTTTTAGGGTATCCACATCCCGCTCAAGCATCTCGTCAGTATAGCGATAGCGCGGAATACCGCGACGATCGAGCTGCGACTCAAATTCGCGCTCATCGATATCCGCCAATCTGGCAGCATGTCCGATCGTCAGCTTCCCTTCGTCAAACCAACGACACGCAATCTCAAATTTTGCGTCCCGCTCGCTTAACCCAGCGGCATCCAATGTTTCGTCAGAGATGAATACTGGCACGGTTCGACGTCTCCCTCCAGTACAAGTATGGGATTTCGGTACGCGCCCAGCAAACGTCGATGACATGCGGGAGAATCGACTGCTACAAAGCGACTTGGAGGATCGCCTGCAATGGCCCTCAATTCAAATACCCGGCCTGGACCAACTTTGTATAAGTTGTCAGCCCAGCGATCACCAGAAAAAACGCCCCGGCAAGAAACAGGGCGATTCGCACGAACCAGCCAGGTCGCAACTCGCGGGGCAGCAGCACCAGGTTGACTGCCAAGGCATGCCAGCAACTGAAGCCCAGCGCAAAGTTGAAAATGTTCGTGGCGATTTCCATCAACTGCCCGCCCGGAACGAAGATCAAGACTACGATACCGAATGCTGCGTAACAGCATAGCACCGTGAAGTAAAGCTTGCCGATGTGCCTAGGATCGACCTGGCGAAGCCGCACACTCGACGTCCAAAAGACGTCGAGCCAGCGACGGATGACACCATCGGCCGTGCTGGACATGGTCGGCGCCAGTACCAAAAAGCCGCAGAAGAGGGTCATGAACTGAAAGAGATGCCCCCAGGCAGGACCCGAAACCGCGCCAACGTGCTCGCCGACGCTCTGCGCGGTCATGCCGGCCGCGGTCCACGTGCCGGCTTCACTTCCTCGTCGCAGGAATTGCACCGAAAGCATGCTTGGCAATCCCAGCCCGATGAAGCAGGCCGGCATCCACACCACGAGCTGATCGCGCATGACGTGGCGATACCAGCGCCGCCAGCGCGGCAGCGTTTGAGCGTCGACGCGGAAGACGCAGCCCACGTGCGACAATTGAAACTTGTGCCCTCCCACCACACTGGGAATTGCGCCGACGAGGTGGCCCATGCCCCAGCCCTGATCGCGCGTGTAGTTGCTCAGCGGCGTGTTCGATAGCCCTCCCTGACCGGAAATGGCAACCATCGCACACAGCAACGCTACCATGCTGAAATTGATGTGCGGAAAGCCGCGGCCCTGAGCCAACGACACAAAGATATTGTCCACATTGTCGCCGTCGCAGATGCCATCGCCGTCGGCGTCGATAAATTTGTCGGGCTTGCCGTCGCCGTCGACGTCGGCATAGGTTTCTTTGACGCCGTCGCCATCGGCGTCAATCGTCGGCTTCAGGCGTCTTTCGGGCGAGGC
>DATFDL010000493.1:0-5820 GCA_035252155.1 Pirellulales bacterium
GTGAACGGAGGATGGCCTTCCAGGCCGTCGACGCGTTGGGTGACGGCCTGGAAGGCCATCCTTCGTCGCGGAATGACCATCGCGGAATTGACATCTTCATCCCATGAACCTCGCTAACCAAACAGTGCTGGTGACGGGCGGATGCGGGCTGATCGGATCGACCTTGATCGATCAGTTGCTGGCCGAAGACGATGTGGCCGAAGTGCGCATCATCGACAATCTCAGCCGCGGCACGCTGGAAAACATAGGGGATGCCCTTCGGACCGGCCGAGTCGAGCTCTTCGAGTGCGACATCCGCGATTTCGCCTCGATCCGTCCGGCGTTCGAGGGCGTCGATGTGGTGTTCCACCAGGCCGCCTTGCGAATCACCGCCTGCGCTGCCCAGCCGCGCGAGTGCCAAGAGGTGTTGATCGACGGCACATACAACGTGGTCGAGGCCTGCGTTGCGGCGGGAGTGCGGCGATTGGTGGCGGCCAGTTCGGCGTCAGTCTATGGGCTGGCCGATCGATTCCCTACGCCCGAGGAAAATTCCACCGCGAACAATCGCACCTGGTACGGCGCGGCCAAAATCGCCAACGAGGCCCTCTATCGGGCGTTTCACGACATGCACGGACTCGATTATGTGGCCCTGCGGTACTTCAACGTCTATGGGCCGCGCATGGACACTCACGGCAAATACACCGAGGTACTCATCCGCTGGCTCGACTGCCTCGAGCGCGGCGAGCGGCCGATAATCTTCGGCGATGGCCGGCAAACTATGGACTTTGTATACGTGGGCGACGTGGCTCAGGCGAATCGTCTGGCGGCCGTCAGCGACGCTAGCGACGAGGTCTTCAACGTTGGCACCGGCCGAGAGACTAGCCTGAACGAACTTTACGACTTGCTCCTGACAGCGACGGGGCGAGCAGGCCCCTCGCCCGAGCACTTGCCCGAACGCAGCGTGAATCCCGTCCGCCGCCGCCTGGCCGATGTTGGCAAAGCGAAACGCCTGCTGGGCTTCGAAGCCGACGTCGGATTGGAGGCAGGGTTGTGCAAGCTGGTTGACTGGCGCGAGCGAATGCGGAGTGCGGAATGCGGAGTGCGGAGTGTCGCATGAAGGTCGCACAGACACCGATCGACGACGCTGTCCGCGTCTCCGCGTCTCCGCGTCTCCCCCTCTCCGCGTCGGCCGCCATCCCTCTCACCCGCCCCACGATCGGCTCCGCGGAACTCGAAGCCGTCGCCGAGGTGCTCGCCAGCGGCTGGCTGACGCAGGGCGAGCGCGTGGCGGCGTTTGAGCGTGCGGTGGCCGATTATTGCGGAGCAAGGCATGCCGTGGCGACCAGTAGTTGCACGGCGGCGTTGCATATCGCGCTCGTGGCTTTGGGCGTGCGACCGGGTGACGAAGTGATCGTGCCATCGATGACATTCATCGCCACGGCGAACGCGGTGCGGTATTGCGGCGCCACGCCCGTCTTTGCGGAGATCGTACCGGAAACTTTTAATCTCGATCCCGCGGCCGCCGAGGCGGCAATCACACCGCGCACGAAGGCGATCTTGGTAGTCCATCAATTGGGGCTTCCGGCTGAATTGGACGCGTTCGACGACATCGCAAGTCGGCATGGTGTGCATCTGATCGAAGACGCCGCGTGCGCGCTGGGCTCGCGGTACCGAGACCGCCCCATCGGCGGGCATGGCCATGCCTGCTGTTTTTCATTTCACCCGCGCAAGGTGATCAGCACCGGCGAAGGCGGCATGGCGGTCACCGACGATGGCCGGCTGGCCGACAAACTGCGGCTGCTGCGCCAGCACGGCATGGACGTCAGCGACCGCGAGCGTCATGGGGCGCGTGAACTAGTGACCGAAAGCTATCCCGTGTTCGGCTTCAACTATCGCTTGACTGACGTGCAGGCGGCCATCGGCCTGGTGCAAATGCAGCGGCTCGACGGGCTTTTGGAACAACGCAGAGCGATTGCTGAGATTTATAACCGACGGTTGGCCGATCATCCCTATTTGCTGACGCCCGAAGCGCCGCCGCACGGCGTGCCGAACTATCAATCCTACGCGGTGCGGCTGACGGACGACGCTCCGCTGGGACGCGACGACGTGCTTCGCTGTCTCCGTCAGCGGGGCATTGTCGCCAAAGGTGGCGTGATGACCGTTCATCGCGAAGCGGCGTACGCGGGCCTGACACGCTGCGCATTACCGCGCACTGAGCGGGCCAGCGATCGCTCACTGCTGCTGCCGCTGTTTCCCGAAATGTCGGCCGACGACCAACAGCGGGTGTTGTCGGCATTAGCAGAGGTTTTATGACGATGTGGCACAGCCGCCCTCGGCTGTGACCCGGTCGCCAAAGGTGACCGCGAGACAGCCGAGGGCGGCTGTCCCACATGGCCGCATTCACACCCGTGCGAAGCATAACATGACCGCCCCGCCGACAGATGGAAGAGAAACGGAATAAATTCCGTTCTACGATGATGGATCAACCACTGTGGGTCATTTTTGGAGCGGGTGCGCAGGGCAGGATTACGCTCGAAGTGATCGCGGCGGCCCAGCCGCACGTCGATTGCTTGCTGGCCGATGACAATCCCGAGCTGGTGGGACAAACCTGCTGCGAACGCCCGATCATCGGACGCAGCGAGCTGACAAAGCTCGCGCGGTCGCACGAACAGCGCCTCATCGTGGCCATCGGACACAATCCGCAGCGGCTGAAAATCGCCCAGGAGCTGGCCGCGATGGGCCTTTCGTTCGCCACGGTTTCGCATCCTTCGGCCGTGGTGTCGCCCTCGGCCGAGATTGAATTGGGCTGCTTCATTGGTCCGCTGGCAATGGTCGGCTGTGGGGCGCGCGTCGGCCAACATACGATTATCAACAGTGGGGCGATCATCGAGCATGATTGCGCGATCGACGATGGCGCGTCGCTGTCGCCCGGCGTCCGGCTGGCAGGCCGCGTGCGCGTCGGGGTTGGGGCGTTCATTGGCACGGGCGCTGTTTTGAATCCGCGCGTGACGATCGGCGCGGGAGCGATCATCGGCGCAGGGTCGGTGGTCACACGCTCGATCGATCCCGGCATGGTCGCCTATGGTACGCCAGCCAAACCGATTCGACCGGTTGACGCTCAACGTGACTGGCAAAAGTTGTTGTAGAGATCTGATCTCATGGAACCACACGCGAAATTCACCCGGGTGCCACGGCATCCGTCGCAGCGCAAGTGACATCGCTATGTGTCTAGGCGCAGCCGCTGCGACGGACGCCGTGCGGACCTTCCACTCCGCCCTTTTCTAGGTGTGGTGCTGCACGGCGTCCGCCGCGGCGATTGCGTCGCAACGGTCGATCTCACCAGCGCCGCGGCGGATGCCGTGGCACCCACCAGTTGGCTTGCGGTGAAAATTTATGAGGAGTTTCCACGATGAATGAGCTGGTGCTCGATCGATCCGCGGAAGAATCTGGCGATTCGACGGCCGAACTTTTCGACCACGTTCCCCTGGCGCGCCCCTGGCTCGGAGAAGAAGAAGCCGAGGCCGCGCGGCGCGTCATTCTATCGGGCTGGGTTAGCCAGGGACCAGTGACCGCCGAGTTCGAGCAGGCCCTGGCAAATACGATCGGCGCGGACCACGCCGCAGCCACGAACGCGGCGACCTCGGCTTTGCACCTGGCCCTGCTCGTCAGCGGGGTGCGGCCCGGCGACGAAGTGATCTGCCCCGCGACAACCTGCATGGCCACGGCCAATGCCATCTGTCACGCCGGGGCCGAGCCGGTTTTTGCCGACGTCGATCCTGATACGTTTAATCTCGACCCCACGTCGGCCGAAGACCAGATCAGCGGCCGCACGCGGGCGATTCTGTTGGTTCACCAGATTGGATTGCCCGCCGATCTGAAAGCCTTCGAGTCGCTGGCCCGGTGCCGCGATCTGGCGCTGATCGAGGACGCGGCGACGGCGCTGGGCGCGAAATACGCTGGCCGCTTTCTGGGCGCGCATGGCCGGCCGACCTGTTTCAGCTTCCATCCGCGCAAGATCATTACGACGGGCGAGGGGGGCATGCTGGTCACCGGCTCAGCCGAACAAGCCGAGCGTGCTCGATCGCTGCGATCGACCGGTGCTTCGATTTCCGACTTCGACCGTCACCACGCCAAGGGCGTATTGCAGCAGGTCTATCATGAGGTCGGTTTCAACTACCGGCTGACCGACATTCAAGCGGCGATTGGCCTGGTGCAGCTACGGCGACTTGGGCAAATGCTCGCCGAGCGGAAGGCGCAGGCCGAGCGTTACCACCGTCTGCTCGCCGATGTGGACGAGGTGCAAATCCCGCATGTGCCGCCTGAGGCCGAGCCATGCTGGTCGTCGTATTGCATCAAATTGCGAGCGGCGGCCGCCGGTCATCGCGATGAACTGATCGTGCAACTGGCGGCTCGGGGCATCTCCTGCCGGCGCGGCATCGGGCCGCTTTATGCCGAGCCATTCTTCCGCAGCCACGAGCCTGGTCTCTATTTGCCTGGCAGCGAGGAAGTGGCCCGCAGCACGCTCTTCTTGCCGATCTTTCCCGGCCTAACGGTCGAGCAGCAGGAGTCGGTGGTGGTGGCGCTCAAGGAGTCGTTGGTAGCCGTGCGTTGACGAGGCGGCTGGTACAACAATGCGCGACGGGCGAAGGGCATGTGGACCAGCCGCCCTCGGCTGGTTCCCGACGCCGACTGGCGTCGGCGAGCACAGCCGAGGGCGGCTATGCCACATCCGGTTCGTGCAGTTGCCGATTTTGAATGTCAAAACCGATCAGAGGCCGCTGCGGCCACTCGCCTCTTCGCCCTGTCGCCTCCTCGCTCCGGCGTCCGGCTGGAAAGCCTGACCTACGGTGTCCACGCCAGCGAACGAATCTCGCCGAATTCACGTGGCAGCTTTTCCCAATGATCGCCGCCGTCGGTTGATTGAAAGACCTGGCCGCTCACGCTGTACGCGTACACGCGCTGAGGCTGCGAAGCGTGAAACGCGAAATCCCAGATCGTCGAGTTGGGCGTTACGGGCAGTTCCATCCGCTGCCAGCTTTGGCCGGCGTCGGTACTGCGCCAGGCCGCGCCCACCGTGCCCGGAGGGCCGTCGCCATTGCCTAAAAACAGCACCTCGGGCCGGTCGGGCCGCTGCTGCAAGCCGCGGCAATAGCCATGTCCAAACTGCCGGCCGACATTTTGCGGCTGCCAGGTCTGGCCGTCGTCGTGGCTGATGTTCAAGTCGTTATTCGTGGTGGCCAGCATGGTGCGGCCGCCTTGGCGATTCGGCACGATCGCCAGTCCATGAATATCGGCCGAAGACAGCCCTCGGCCAACGCGCTGCCAGCTCGATCCGCCGTCGCGGCTCAGCCACACGCCGTCGATTTCCACCCCAGCCCAAATCCGCTCGCGCTCGAGCGGATCGGCCCGCAACGTCGTGACGCGGTTGAAGAGAATGCCGGCGCATTCTTGCGCGGGGTTGGCGTCGGTCTGCCGCCAGGTCGCCCCGGCGTCGGTCGAGCGAAACAGCCGCGGCGGGCGCGTCCCCGCCAGCAGTGTATCAGGCTGGTGCGGTACAACCAGCAACGACCAGGTGATCAGATCGCTGAGCGGGCCGCCGAGCTGTGTCCAATCGTCGCCGCCGTTGCTGGTGCGGTAGACGCCTTCATTGGTGCCCGCATAGAGCACTTGGGGGTTGCGTGGATCGACGGCCAGCGCCCGCACGTCGCACTCGACGAACATTCCGTGCGACGCGCGCTCGAAACTTACGCCGCCATCGGTGCTCCGCCAAACGCCTTCTCCCACCGTGCCGACGAAGATTTTGGGATGCTGCATGGTAGCTCACTTCACGTTGCAAACTGG
>DATFDL010000494.1:0-7471 GCA_035252155.1 Pirellulales bacterium
GTTGTCTTCGATCGTCCGCTCGGTGACCAGCACAAACACCTGCACGCTGCGCGTCTGGCCCATCCGGTGCGCCCGGGCGATCCGCTGTTCGAGCACCGCCGGATTCCACGGCAGATCGACGTTGATCACCGTGTTGGCCGCCTGCAAGTTCAAACCCACCGAACCGGCGTTCGTCGTAATAAAAAGTTTGCAGCCCGGATCGGTCTGAAATTTGTGAACGAGCGCCTGCCGCTGCTTCTGCGGAATGCCGCCGTCGAGCCGAACGAAATCGAGCCCCCGCTTGGTGAGCAGCGGCTCGATCAGATCGAGCATCGTGGTCCACTCGGAGAACAGCACCACCTTGCGGTCCTGTTCTTCAAAAAGCTGCTCGAACAGCTCGTCGAGCCGCTCGAGCTTCGTCGAATAGCCGGGCTTTTCCTTGGTACACAAGTACGTGCTGTCGGCCACCATCCGGCACGACAACAGGGCCTTTTGTAGCCGCAGCAAATCCATCTCGCTGATAAATTTTTTCGACGTGATCGAGGCCACGATCTGCATCTGACCGCGGTGGATGGCGATCTGTTCATCCGTCGGCGCGATGCGCACGATCTCGGTAGTCCGCGGTGGCAGCTCCAGCCGCACGCTGTCGCGCGTGCGGCGCAGCAACACCGGCCGCAGCGTCTCGCGCAGCTCGGCCAGGTTTTTGTAGCCCAAGACCTTTCCTTTTTCGTCGACTACACGGTGCTTGTTGAAAAAGCGAAAGCCCGGCCCGAGCCGCCGGTCGTCGATGAACTGCACCACCGAATAGAGCTCGTCGAGCCGGTTCTCCATCGGCGTGCCCGACAGCACCAGGGCGAACCGCGATTTCAGGCTCTTGATGACGTTGCTGGTTTTGGCTTGCCAGTTTTTGATGCGCTGGCCTTCATCGAGAATGATTAAGTCCCACTTCACGCGCTCGATGGCCAGAATATCGCGCAGCACCTGCTCGTAATTGCAAACGGTGAAGAAACAATCGCTGTCGTATTGCGCCTGCCGCTCGCGGGCGGCCCCGCCGACCAATTGCACATCGCGGTTGCAGAAGCGATGGATTTCGCTGCGCCACTGCGATTTGAGCGAGGCAGGGCAGACCACCAACACCTTGCGGATCTCGGCCTCGCGGGCGAGCATCTCCGCCGTGCCGACGCCCTGGATGGTTTTGCCCAGGCCCATGTCGTCGGCCAGAATCGCCCGACCGGCGGCGCACGCGAACGCCACGCCGTCGAGCTGATACGGCAGCAGCGGCGCCTTTAATAGGCTGGTTCGTAGTGCATGCTTGGCCGGATCGCGGCGGATCTCGGCCATTTTCTCGCGCAGCCGCTCTTGAATCAGCCGCTGCTGAATAAATTCTTCGGCGTCGGGATAGACCGTCACTTCGTGACCGAGCTTTTGCAACTGGGCCAGCCGCCACAGCAGGTCGTGCAGATCTTCGATCGGGCGGTCGGCGAGCGGCTTGACGATCTTCGCCACGTCGTCGTCCATCCGCTCGGGCAGCAGCAGCCGCAGCGTCACCTCGTGGTCGTAGCGCAAGTGCAGTCCCAGGTGATTGCGGCGGTAGGGCTTCTTGAGCTGGGCAGCGGTGAATTTTTTCTTGACGTTATGGATGACACGCAATACGTGCTTGCAGGTGCCCAGCGTGTTGGTGCGAAAATCGGGGCACGAGCAGTAAGAATTGCCCGGCGCCAGGCCGCGCAACGCCACGCGGTAGCTTTTGCCGGTGGTGCGATTGGTCACGGTGTAATCAGTCCAAGGCTGTCGCGGGTCGGCGGCCTCGACTTTCATTTTTTCGGCCTTGGCGCGTTCGAGCCGCTCGGCCAGGGCCTTTTGCACCAGCTCTTCCTCGCCCAAACTTTCGATCGGCACGCGCGGCAGCGGTCGGGCGGCCAGGCCCAGCGCCGTCTTCTCTTCGAGGATGAGCGAAAACGCCGCGCCGACGTGCTCGCAGGCGGTCTCGCAAGCCGTGCAGTTCCAATTCAGCCGCTGCCGGGCTTCGGCCATGAGCGTGATGGTGACGACCACCGGCTGACCATCGATGAACGCATCGGGAATACGCAATCGAAACAGATCGTCGCCCAGGTAGGCGTGCTCCGCGATTTTAAAATCCCAGAGATTGGCGCTTTGTTGGATGAGCTGTTTGCCTTCGGCGCCCAGCAGCTTGACGGCCTCGGCAAATGTGAGACGAGAGAGGCGGTCTTTGAGCGACAGCCGTGCGCTGGGCAGGGTCTTCATGACCTGCGTCGTCATGACGAGATACTCCTGGCGAAAGGGTGCGTCCTTGAACGAGCCACGCCGTGGCGAGATCGAATGGCGTTCAGTCTAACGGTGCGGCGTCGGAGAGGCTAGTCGTAGAACGGAATTCATTCCGTTTTCATCGCGTCGAGATTGGTTTGAGAGTTGCCCTGGGTTTACGAAGGTTCCGACGGAGTGCTGGTGCTGTATAATGGAGTAATCCGTGCGACCCGGATTGCCAAACTGTCGCCAGGCACGCTCATCACAGTCGAGGTAATCGGTAAACTGCCGCGGCCGTTTGGTGGAAGCCCAAAGGTAGGAGACATGATTCCATGAGCATCAACGTACAGCGAGAGGCACTGGCACTGCTGGCCGAGGTTTGGGCCCTGTCGCCCGATGTGAGACTCGGCCAATTAATGGCAAACCTGGGCTTTTTGGGCGAGAATTACTTCAATCACGGACTCGGAGACATTGAAGACGACGATCTCCTGGAGATCCTTCAGAAGCACCGAGCGGAATTAAGCGCGCGAAATGTCGCCCCAAGCGGCAAGCAGGTTACTTTAGGAGAGCATCAATGAGTTCACCTCAAGATCAACTGCCCGCGGAGATCGCGAAACAAATCGATCCGGAGTGGCGGAAGAATGAATCGGCTTATTGGGCGATGCGAGATGGCCTGCTCAATGAATTCCGCGGGCAATGGATTGGGTTTGCCGATGGCCGTGTCGTCGCCTCAGGAACCAGTCCCGTCGAGGTATTCCACGCGGCGGAAGATGAGGCCCGGAATCCGTTCGTTACGTGCGTTGGCCGTGAGGATGAGCCATGTCGAATGCGCCGCAGTAGCTTTGCGTTTGACTCTTCTTATCCCGGCGAGGCATTGCCCGTGCTCCATTGTGAATTCCGTCGAGATCGCGGTGGACCCGGCATCAAGTTTGATCGAGTGATCGTCGATACCGGTGCCGACGCCAGCGCGTTGCCTTGGGCTGACTGCCAGCGCCTTCAGCTTAACCCGGCTCGCGGCAGACCTGGAAGAATGATGGGAGTTGCGGGCGGAACCGCCGCGATCCTCTTTTTCCGCATCTGGGTTGAGTTGGACGGAAAACAGTTGCCATGCCGACTTCAGGCTGACTTTGTTGGCAACGAGCGAATCCTCGGCCGAGACGTTCTTAACCGGCTTGATATTATGTTCGGTGGCCCTGCACGCGAGCTCGTCCTCGATCCGTGAGTGGCACTCGCTGGACGTATCTTTTTGCCCTGCATCTTTTTGCCTTCCTCGTAGGAACTAGCCAGCCGGGGCATCGCCAAGGCTCTGCCCCAGCCACCGAGTGGGCCAACGGCAGCCCGCAGAATTTCGCCAGCCGCCCTGTTTTATTAGTTGAAACGCCGCCGCAAAGGGGTACAATCGGCGGCGTTCGTCGGATTGCTACCTACGTTGTTCCGCCCCAGGAGTCGCTTTCCATGCAGGACCACGAGCACCCCCAGCGGCCCGATTCGGGCTTCAGCCGCCGGGCATTCTTACGGGGCTCCGGAGCGGCAGCCGCCGCCACCGCCCTGGCCACCGGCCCCGGCCTGGCCGATGCCGCCCAGAATCAAAACGCTAAAAAAACCGCCGTCGTCAGCGGCAAAGGCACCCAGCAGATCAAGCTGACCGTCAACGGCAAATCGCACCAGGTCGAAGTCGAGACCCGCAGTACGCTGCTCGATGTGCTGCGTTATCAGCTCGATCTGACCGGCGCTAAGCCCGTCAGCATCGACGAGAGCAGCGGCGCTTGCACCGTGATCGTCGATGGCAAACCGATGAGCGCCAACACCCTGCTGGCCATGGCCTGCGTGGGCAAGCGAATTCAAACCGTCGAGAGCCTCGGCGGCGACAAGCCCGACGCCGTGGCAACGGCCTTTGTACACAACGACGCCATGCAGTGCGTCTTTTGCACGCCGGGCTTTGTGGTGGCGGTTCGGGCGTTTTTAGACAAGAATCCCCGTGCGACCGAAGCCGAGATTCGCAAGGGCCTCAACGGCAACATCTGCCGCTGCGGCACCTACGCCAACGTGATCGAAGCCGCCCTCGAAGTGGTGAAAGGAGGCAAGAAGTGATCTCCTACAACTGGCCCAAATACGGCGAATCGTCGGTCATCGGCAAAGAGCACGACCGCATCGACGGCCTCGAAAAGGCCACCGGCGCCGCCAAATACACCTACGACATCAATCTCGAAGGGATGCTCTTCGCCAAGATGTTGGGCTCGCCGCACGCCCACTGTCGCATCAAGTCGATCGACACCAGCGCGGCCGAAAAAATGCCGGGCGTCCGCGCGGTGAAAACCATGAAGGAGCCGGACAACGAAATCCGCTGGCAGGGCGATGCGCTGGCCGTCGTTGCCGCCGATACCGAAGCCGCCGCCGCGGCGGCTTTGGAAAAAATCAAGGTCGAGTACGAAATGCTCGACGTCTATGTCGACGATCAAGATCTCGAAGCTGCTAAAGCAGCTAATCGCACCAACGGCGCCGGCGAAGATATCCACGTCGAAATGGAGCCCGACCCCAACGTCGACGAAGACGAATTCAACGTCATGGAGCTGGAGCGGCAATTCAAAGAAGCCGCCGCGGTGGTCGAGGGGAATTACGGCATCTCGGTGATCACCCACATGTGCCTCGAGCCGCACGGGTCGACGTGCGTCTGGGACGGCGACAAGTTGATCGCGTATCTTTCGACGCAGAATGTATCGGGCACGGCAAACCAATTCGCCGGCCCGCTCGGCATCACCGCCGGCGATGTGACCGTGAAGTGCGACTTCATCGGCGGCGGGTTTGGCAGCAAGTTCGCCGCCGACTCGTGGGGCGTTGTCTGCGCCCAGTTGGCCAAGGAAACAGGCCGCCCCGTCAAGCTCATGCTCGATCGCGATCAAGAGCTGAAAGTGGCCGGCTGCCGCCCATCGGGTTTTATCAAGGTGCGAATCGGCGCCGACGAGACTGGGCTGGTCACCTGTTGGGACTCGACGCACTGGGGCACCGGAGGTCCCAAAGACAACGGGGGCGTGAATAAAGGCACGATCCCTTATGTCATGGTTCCCAAAAACTATCGCCGCAAGCAAATTGCGGTGATGACCAACACGGGCGAAGACCGAGCTTGGCGTGCGCCCAACCATCCGCAGGCCTGCGCCATGACGCAAACCGCGCTGGACGACATCGCCGCCAAGCTGGGACTCGATAGCTACGAGGTGTTTTTGAAGAACCTCGACAACGCCACGCCCAAAAAAGCCGGCAAGAGCATGGCCGAGACCTATCGCGAACAGATGAAGGTCGCGGCCAAGCTGATGGATTGGAAGGGCAAGTGGCATCCGCATGGTAAAGGCCAAGCGAAGGGCGACATCGTCACTGGGCTGGGTATGGCCTTGCACACCTGGGGCGGCGGCGCGGCCAACTCGAACTGCCTCGTGAAGGTGCATCCCGATGGCGCCGTCGAAGCCTATCTCGGCAGTCAAGATTTGGGCACCGGCACTCGCACGGTTATCGCCAGCGTCATCGCCGAAACCTTTGGCCTGCCCCTCTCGGCGGTCAAAGTCAATATCGGCAGCTCGGCCTATCCCGCCAGTGCTCCCTCGGGCGGGAGCATCACGGTGGGCAGCGTAAGTGAATCGAGCCGCCGGGCATCGCAAGAGGCGTTGGAAAGTATCTTCGAGAAGGTCGGCAAAAAGCTGGGGGTTGAGGTCGGTTCGCTCGAGGCCCGTGACGGCCGCATTCGCGTGAAAGACGACAAAGACAACAGCCTATTGTGGCACGACGCCTGTCGCCTGCTGGGCATGAACGCGCTGGAAGTGACCGGCAAGTATCAGGCCGGCCAGACCAAGACCACGCTCTCCAGTTCGCAGGTGGGCGGCGTGCAAATGGCCGAAGTGGCCGTCGATCGCCGCACGGGTGTGGTCAGGATGAAAAAGTTCGTCGCCGTGCAAGACATGGGCCTGGTGATCAACCCCAAGACGGCCAAGAGCCAGATGTACGGGGCGGTGATCATGGGCATCGCTTATTCACTGTTTGAAGAGCGAATCATGGATCGCAAGACCGGAACTTTTGTGAACGCCGAGCTGGCCGATTACAAACTGCCGCGGCTGGGCGACATTGGCGAGATTGTTGTGGAGATTTATCAGCCCGAAAGCGAATACGAGCGTGGCGTGGTGGGCCTGGGCGAGCCGCCGGTGATCAGTCCCGGTGCGGCCATCTCGAACGCCGTCTGCAATGCCCTGGGGGTGCGCGTGCCGGTGCTGCCGCTGACGCCCAAACGTGTGCTCGATGCTCTGAAAGGAGGGAAGGCCTAATGAAAGCGTTTGACTATGCCGCGCCTACCTGCGAGGCCGACGTGCTGGAGCTTCTCTCCGGCGAGCCGGGCGAGACCGAAATCCTGGCGGGCGGCACCGACCTGGTGCCGCTGATGAAAAAGATGCTCGTCACGCCCGACCGCGTGGTGAATATCATGGAGGTGCCCTCGCTGCGCGGCATCTCGGCCGATTCGCAGGGTGTGACCATCGGCGCCACCACGGCGCTCGACGATCTGCTGGCCGCGCCCGAGCTGGACGACTATCCGGCCGTCAAGCAGGCCATCGCGGGCATCAACAGCATGCAATTGCAGGCCCAGGGCACGATCGGCGGGGAGCTTTGCCAGCGGCCCCGCTGCTGGTATTTTCGCAATGGCTATGGCTTGCTGGCCGACCGCGGGCGGCTGGTCGCCGAGGGCGACAACCGCTATCACGCCATCTTTGGCAACGCCGGACCGGCCAAGTTTGTGCATCCCTCGCGGCTGGCGCCGGCATTGGTGGCGCTGGGGGCCAAACTGCGCATCGTCGGTCCCACCGAGGACGATGAGGTGGTGCTCTCCATCGAAGATTTCTTCCGCACTCCCCGGCACGAAGCGCAGCGCGAGCACGTGCTTTCCGCCAATCAGTTGCTCACGCACATCATCTTGCCGCCGGCTTCGGGTGTGGCCAACGCCACCTACGAAGTGCGGCACGGCGAAG
This sequence comes from Pirellulales bacterium, assembly GCA_035252155.1. Lineage (GTDB taxonomy): Bacteria > Planctomycetota > Planctomycetia > Pirellulales > JAICIG01 > JAICLL01. Next base: position 7,248 of record DATFDL010000494.1, read on the forward strand.
GCCCCGATTATCCGCTGGCCGCCGCGGCGGCCGCGGTGCGGATCGATGGCGGCCTGGTGACCGGCGCGAACATCGTGCTGGGGCACGTGGCACCGACGCCGTGGATTGCCGGGCGGGCGGCTGAGGCGATTTTTGGTTGGCCGATCAACGAGCAGACGGCCCGAGCCGCCGGCGAGGCCGCCGTGGCCGATGCCACACCTTTGAACGACAATGGTTACAAAGTG
>DATFDL010000495.1:0-5364 GCA_035252155.1 Pirellulales bacterium
CGTGCGTCCAGGTTTCGCCGGGCGTCAGCTTGAGCGGAATGACATCGACCACGTTGTCGTCCAGATCGATCTCCAGGCGGCATTCGACCGGCTCTTCGCCGGCGTTGACCACTTCGGCCAAAATCTCATAGCCGATCGGGTCGAGCAGGCTGCGGCGGACCTGAAACCGCGTCAGGCCGACATTGGCCGTCCGCCCGCCGACCACCACCAGCTCGACGTCGTCGGCCTCGGCCAGTTTGTCGGCGGCCTCGAAACAGCCATCGGTCAGCACAATCACGCGGCCGTTCTTGCCGTCTGCGATCAATCGCCGCGCCAACTCGACGGCCTGGTCGACGTGCGTGGGGCCGTCGGCCGGCTTGATGCTGTCGAGGGCTTGTCGCAACGTGCGTTGATGCCCGGCCAGGCCGCAGACCACTTGCGGCTGTGTGCCGGCGGCGACGATGGCCATTTCGTCGTGGAACCGCAAGCCGTCGATGTATCGGCGGGCCAACATCCGGGCGTGCTCGAATCGGCTGGGCGATACGTCGTCGGCCCGCATGCTGGCCGAATTGTCGAGCACCAGCACCAGCCGCCGGGCGTCGGTCACTTCCCAGTTGAAATATGGCTCGGCCAACGCCAGCACCAGCAACAGCAAGAGCGCCAACTGCACCAGCAGCGAGAGCAAATGCCGCAGCCGCTGCCAGATCGAGCGCGGCTGCTTCTCTTCAAAAATCTGTTGCCAGAAGAGCACCGTCGACACCGGCACGCGCCGCAACCGGATCTTCAGGATATAGAAGATCACGATCGGAATGGCCAGCAGCAGCCAGCCCAGCGCGGTCGGTGTGGCGATGTGCACTAATCAACCTCCCAAATCGAACGCAATTCGTGGACGTCGAAACGAACGAGCCGCCCCACGCCGCCCTCGGCGGATATACCCAACGACGCGTTCGCGGCATCGACCAACACGGGCATCGGTATGTAGGTCAGCCCGTCGGCGGCGAAGACTTCGACCGAGGTCCTATCGAGCAGCACGATCCAACGCTGCCGATCCTTGACCAGTGGGGCGGGGGCGCGGTGACCGTTGACGGCGATCTCTTGTTTGGCGCAGTCGTAGAGCACCGGCACGCCGCGGACGTTCAACGCGATCTGCTTGGCGTCACCCGGCTCGAACTCGACCCGCAATTCCAACGGGCCGGCGATCGAGAGCTCGGATAAGGCATTCTTGCCCGGTGCGATCGGTTGAGCCGCGATAGAATGCGACTTGCCGCGCAACTGTTCCAGCTCGCGGACCGGCTGCCAAGCCATGCGGACACCCTCGGGCGTCTCACGCAGCGATAATTCCAGCGGCACGCTCATCGCCTGGTTGAACGGCATGCCGGGCGACGGCGCTTGCAGCCAGCCGATCTGAATCCGCCGGCCATCGTCGGCGGGCATGTCGCTGAATGTCTGCGCGGCGTAAAAGCCCCGGCCGCGATGGCCCGGCAGCTTGGGCGTTTCGGGCGTGAACTTCCGCCCGTCAAACGTGCCGAGCATGTATTCGCTGCTGGCGGCCGTCAGCACCCACTTGCACTCGGCCGTTTCGCCCACGCGCAGCTCGAACAGATCGGGACACTCAAAAAACGGCTCGACGGCCGACTGCGATGTCCACTGTTTCAGATCGGGCGAGGTGAAGAATTCGATGGTCGGCTTTTCGCCGCGCTGCACGTAAAGCACCATCACCCATTGCCGGCTCGGCTCGTGCCAGAGGACTTTCGGGTCGCGGTTGCCGGGCGTGAGCTGCTCGAGCACCGGGTTGCCCGTGTACTTACTAAATGTGCGGCCTCGGTCGGTCGAATAGGCCAGGCACTGCACCGTCGGGTCGCCGGCCGCCGTATAAATGAGCACCAGCGGCGGCTTGCCGTCGCGGCCAAAGCCGCTGGTGTCTTGCCAATCGACGACCGCGCTGCCCGAAAACATGGGACCCAGGGCATCGGGATAGAGTGCTTCGCCCAACTCCTTCCATTGCAGCAGATCACGGCTGACGGCGTGGCCCCAGTGCATGTTGCCCCAATCCCAGCCGTAGGGATTGTGCTGGAAGAAAAGATGGTATTCGCCGTCGAAGAACACCAGGCCGTTGGGGTCGTTCAACCAGCCGCGGCGGGCCGAGAAATGAAACTGAGGTCGCAACGGTTCGCGGTAAAGTTCATCGGCGGCCTCAAACGAATCAGCTTGTCTCAGCGAAGCCAGCGCCGTCGAACCGTCGCGTAACCGATCGACGCGCACGGTGAGCGGCTGCCCCTGCCACGCCGCGATGTCAAGCACGGCCCACCAGTCGGGCTGGCCATCGGCCAGTTCGATCTCGAAAGTGCGTTCGGTACGCCCGGCCACGTCGACCTCCATGCGATGTTTGCGAGCGCCGCGCCGGACAGGAATCTGCAGATACTTGCGTTCGGCCCGCAGCGTGCGTTCGGCATCGCGCAGCAGCGAGGCGGGCCTAGTGTCGGTGAAGACGATTTGATCGACGTTGATGTGTCCCCAGCCGCCGGTGGCATCGTCGACAATCTGCAAGCGAGCGGGCTTGCCTGTTAGCTCCGAGACATCCCACGAGGCCGATTCAAGTGCGTCGCTGCCGCCTGCGGCCAGGTTCGATCCCGTGGCGGCGCGCGCGACGCGCCCGTCAATGAGCAGATTCATGCACGTCTTGCCTTCGTATCCGCCGCCGCCGATAAGAAACGCAATGTATTTGCGTTCGATCGTAAACTCGGGCGACGTGAGCGTGCCGGTCGAGGCATCGCCGCCCGTGTAACTATTGACCAGCCGTTTGCCCTGGAAGCCGCTGACCGGCATCTGATTGGGCAGTGTGCCCGCGGCAGGCCCCGCGCCAAATGCGGCGCCGGTGGCCACCCAGCCGCCGTAATCGGCGCTTTCAAAATCGGCGAAGACAATGTCATCAGATGCGCCGGCCGAAAGCGGCGCGCACACCCAAACACAAACCCGAAGCGCAAGCGAGGCGATTCCGTATTTCACTGTGTTTTCCTCGCTTGCGTTTTTTGATGTTGCGCTTTCGACCCCATCGAGCTTGTCTCGATGGTGAAGAAGATGGTGTGCTAGCCGCAAATTCCGGCGTTTCCACGACCCCATCCAGCTTGTCTGGATGGTGAAGGAGATCTTCGGCAGCCGGTGCTCTCCAGCGAGATCTGATTCACCATCCAGACAAGCTGGATGGGGTCTTTTGGCGGTTTTCGCGGTGTTTTTTTAGCTCACCATCTCGTTCACCAATCCGCACAAGGCGGATGGGGTTCTAAACGCGCAACACCAAAACTTGCGATTCGGGTTGGTATGGATTCAGTGGTGGCTGGGGCAGTGCCTTGGCGATGCCCGGCGCACCGCGAGTTTTAGCTTAGACGATCGAGCGGCGAGAAGAAACCGGTTACATCCATCATTCCGCGCGGTACAATCAGTTTCCGGCTTGGCTCGCCGTTGCGCGGGGGAGCATTTCGTTTATGCGTTTCAGATTCGCCGCATGCTGGCATTATTGCCCTCGCGTGTTGACGCTCATCGTGCTGGCCGCCATTGCGGCGGCGATTGTGGTCGCCAATTTAAGCAATGATGTTCGGGCACGCTCGGTGCCATTCACGGGGGACTCACTCACTAATCTGAAATTTGACGTTAGCGGTCCCGTTGACCATCGCCTGACGTTTGGTACTTGGAATATCTCGTATGGCTGGCCGTTGCTTTGGCGGCAGTACGTTGTCGCCATCGGCTATGGCGGGCAAGTAGTTGCTGAGCTCTCGAGTAAGAGCCGTTTGGCGGGGAATGTGGCGATGTGGCTGGTCATGTTGGCCGCGCCCGCGGCGGCTTGCGAGTGGCTGCTGCGCCGCTATCGACTGCGGCTCCGTTGGAGTCTTCGCACGATGCTGGCCGTGGTAGGGCTAATTGCCGCCTTTTGTGCATGGTACGTGGTTGCCCGCGACCGCGCCAATGTCGAAGATCCGCTCATCACTGCCATCGAGGCGCGGCACGGAAGCGTCTGGCTCGAGCGCTGGGGGCCGGAATGGCTCGATGTGGTCGGGGCCGACCGTTTGCGCCGACGCATCATCGGCGCGCAGTTGGGCAACGTCGATAAAAAAGTCGAAGACCTGCTCGAGCGGCTGGCGCGGCGCGACAACTTACAATATCTCATCCTTAACGTGCGTTGCCTGAACCCGCGCATGGCGGCCGCTTTGGCCGACATGCGGCAATTACGGACGTTTCACCTCACAGTCGATGACCCGACTCCCGAGATCGGATCTCGCCTATCCGACGCGCTGGCGCAGAAGCCGCGACTGCGGACGTTGAGCCTCTGCAACCTGAATCCTTGGAATAACGGGAATGACCAACGGATGTCGCACGAAATCCTGGCGGCCGTAGCGAATGCAACGCGACTTGAATCGCTCTATCTGAGCGATATGGCAATCGACGGCGAGGACTTGGCATGCCTGGGCGCTTTGCCGAACCTCAAATTTCTCAACTTGGCCGACATTTCCATCGCCGCTGATTTTGACCGATCGGATTTAGGCGCGCCGCTTCTTAGCCGCCTGCCGACGCTCTCGCGACTCGAGGAGCTCGATTTGTATCGATCGGAAGTCGGCGACGGTGATCTTCGCCACTTGAACGCGCTGTCGCGGTTGAGGTCGCTTAGCCTGATCGAAGCGGCTGTCACCAACGTCGGTTTGGCAGAGTTAGCGTCACTAGAATCTCTGGAGGAGCTTACGATCGGTGGCGATAACGTAACGGCTGCGGACCTTGAATCGTTGCGCACGGTGAGCCATCTGAATACGTTGCACATCGGATGGTTTAAGGGGAAATGCTCACCGGGAACCAGTCTTCGCCCCGACCAACTAGCATCGCTACCGGACGAGGAATTCGACGACTGGTTGCGCGCGTTGGAAGCGTTGCGGCACGCTAAACCCTCCCTTGTCATCGACGGCGGTGACGATACGCCCCCCTTGACAGCACGAATGATAGGTCAGCGGGCGGAATCGCTGATTCCGCCGCAATATGAACTTCCCAATCGCGGCCCATTCAGGGGCTGGCTTAAGCTGTGGATGGAGCAAAAAGCAAAGAGACAAACCGGGGGCGGCTTGCCATGAAACAGTCGCTCAGCCTGCCAGGTCCTAAGTCGATTGTGGTCCTAACCGGGTTTGACGTTCAAAAACGGCGATGGCCTCTGATTGGTTTTGGCGAACAAAACGGGTAACGGCCTCTGATCGGTTTTGGCATTAAAAAACGGCCGCGAACTGACGCCACCGTCCGGGCTTGCCCCGGCGGAGCGGTGATTGACCGCTAGAATGGCAAACCGCCTCTCTACTACCCGCTTTTCGCGTTGCGTCCGCCGCCGAAGGCGGCGGACGCAACGCGAAAAGC
>DATFDL010000496.1:0-4192 GCA_035252155.1 Pirellulales bacterium
GATGATGCAGCTTCGCTTGGGCGACGAGGCCGACGCCAAGCGGCTGTTGGACGAATCGTTCGAGATCGACCCGTTCAACGTGCGCGTCAGCAACAGCTTGAAAGTGCTGGAGGTGCTCGACGGCTACGCCGTGCTGGAGACTGAGCATTTTGTGCTCAAGTTTGATCGCGGCCACGATGACATCTTGGCCCGCTACGCCAGCCGCTACCTGGAAGAAGAAGTCTATCCCACGCTGGTCAAGCGGTTCGGCTATGCCCCGTCGCAGAAATCGCTGTTCGAGATTTTTTCGCGGGCGCGCAATACCGACGCCCACGGCTGGTTCAGCGCCCGGATGGTGGGCCTGCCGTATGTAAGCACGGTGGGCGCGTGCGCCGGCAAGATGGTGGCCATGACCAGCCCCAACGAGCTGCGCAAGAAATTCAACTGGGCGCGGGTGCTCAAGCACGAGTTCGTCCATGTGCTGAACCTGCAACAGACGGCGTTCAATGTGCCGCACTGGTTCACCGAGGCCCTGGCCGTCGAAACCGAGGAATACCCGCGGCCGCAGGTTTGGAACGAGCTGCTGCGCACCCGCGTGCCCAAGGGCGAATTGTTCAACCTCGACACGATCAACCTGGGGTTTGTCCGTCCGGCGAGCAGTCTCGATTGGCAGATGGCTTATTGCCAGGCGCAACTCTATGCCCAATATATGCTGAAGACTTACGGCGACGACGCGCTGGCCAAAATGCTGGCCGCCTATGCCGACAACTTGGAAACCAAGGCGGCGCTGCGACGGGCGTTTGCCGTCGAGCAAGAAGCGTTTGAACAGGGGTATCGTCAATATATTGAGCAAGTGGCCGCGGAGCTTACGCCGCGTGACGAAGCGGGCGAATTGGGCCGGCAAGCCGCGGCGAAGCTGCAAGAAAAGCAAGTCGACGAGGCTGCGGAACTTTATGAGCAGGCCGCGCGGCAAGAACCGCAGAACTTGCAATGGTCGAAGCGGCTGGCCAAGCTGTATTTGACAAGCGGCAACGACGATAAGCTGGCCGAGGTGCTTCAGCGGCTCGCCCACGCCGATCCCGACGACTTTGTGGTGCGTAAGAAACTGGCCCAGTTGGCGTTGGCCGGCGGCCGATTCGCCGAGGCGGCCCGCTGGTGCCGCGCCGCCAATCAGATCGACGTGTTGGACTCCGACGTGCATCGCATGTGGGCCGAGGCGTTGACCGCCGAAAAAAAGTTTTCGGAAGCGATCGACGAATACGAAGTGGCGGTGCGTCTCGACGCCGATGAAGCCGCGACCCGCTTGGGCCTGGCCAAAGCTTACCTTGCCGCGGGCGAGTCCGATAAAGCGTCGGCCGCTCTCAAGGAACTGCTCAAGCGTTCGCCCGACCACGCCGAAGCCCGACAACTGCTGGAAAAGCTCGATGAATGAAAAGACCGATTTGCCATCAGCGGCAGTCCCGGCAGGCGACCTGACGCTCCGGCAGTTTCAGCAGCTCATTCGCGAGATGTATTTAGAGAAAGATCTCGCCCGCGGCGTCGACGGCACTTTTATGTGGTTGATGGAAGAGGTGGGCGAGCTGGCAAGCAGTTTGCGCAACGGCACCCACGAAGAGCGGCTCGGTGAGTTCGCCGATGTCTTGGCTTGGCTCACGACCATCGCCAACGTCGTCGATGTCGATCTTACCGAAGCCGTGATGCGTAAATACGGTCTAGGCTGTCCCGGCTGCGGCCAGGTGGTCTGCGTCTGCGCCGACGCCGAAAAACCGTGAGGGAGGGTTCAGGGTTCAGGGTTCAGCATTCGGTATCCAGGGGTCGGGGGATCAAGGGTAAGTTGCACAGGCGCAGACGCTTTCGCTGCGATTGGAGAGGCCCTGCGAAACACAGTGGTGAAAACGAACTTCATGAATAGCCAATTGCAAGCGCTCCGCGTCCCCGCGTCTCCGCGTCTCCGCGTCTCCCCTGCTCCCCCTCCCCGCGTCTCCGCGTCTCCGCGTTTGTTCTTCTTTCTCGCCGTATGCTTTTGTCTGGTGCGGCAGCATAGCATTGCCGCTGAATCCAGCACCCGTCCGGCAGTCAAAAGCGTGCGGGTCGGTTTCGACGGACATTACCGAGTGGGATTCTGGACGCCGGTTGAAGTTGCCGTCCGCGGCGGTGATCGAGCCGTCGACGCTCGACTCATCCTGGCGGCGCCTGATGGCGACGGAGTTCGAACTGAATTCACAACGAAGTCTTTTACGATCGGCGCCGATGTCGAACAGCGGGTGATCGCCTACGTCAAATTCGGCCGTCCGGAAAGCCGAATGAGCGTCGAGCTGGTCGGCGAGGGCGAGACGCTCGACGGCAGGCAGTTCGCGGCCGGCGGCAAAGACCCCGACGCACTCTTTCACGTGGCCTATCCTTCGACGCAAGCGATGGTGCTTGAGCTGGGCAATCCGATCGGCGTGGAGGCGGCGATCGGCGGGCCGTCGGGCGCGGCCGACCGCACGAACGTGGTTCACCTGGGCGACGCCGGCGAGTTGCCCGACGAAGCCATCGGATATGAAGGTGTCGAATCGCTGGTAATCTCGTCGTCAGCGCCGGGCATCGATGAGGCGCTCGCGATCGGCTCGCCTCGGCTGGCCGCGCTGGAAGAATGGATCGAGCAGGGCGGCAGGCTGGTACTGGCCGTGGGCGACGACGCGCCGAGGCTGCTTGCTGCGGATGCGCCGCTGGGGCGGTTGTTGCCCGGCCAGATCGGTGAGGCATCGAAGCTCGCCCGCCTGACCGCCATCGAAGCGTTCGGCGGCGCCACGCTACCACGGGCGGCGGCTCGCGGCCGGCAAGATGAAGTGGTCGCGGTCCGCCTGCTGGACGCAACTGGTCGCATCGAGTTATCGGACGGCAGTTTTCCGCTGGTGGTGCGGGCGCCTCGCGTGTTTGGCGAAGTGGCGTTTGCAGCGGTCGATCTCTCGCGGCCACCGCTGGCCGAGTGGGCCGGGCGGCGGTTGTTCGTCAAACGCCTGCTGCGCGGCCGGGCCGCCGCCAATCGCAACGAAGACGACGAGACGGCCACCCCGCCGCCGACCCACTTGGGACTGATCGATCTCTCCGGCCAATTGCGGGCGGCGCTCGATCAGTTTCGCGGCGTCGAGCTGGCGCCGTTCTGGTTGGTGGCGGCGCTGGCGGGGGTTTACATCGTCTTGGCCGGGCCGGCCGACTATTTTCTGCTGCGGGCACTAGGGCGGCGGATGGCGCTGACTTGGATCACGTTTCCTCTGTTGGTTGTGATCTTTTGCGGCGGCGCGTATTGGGCTGCCCATCGGCTGAAAAGCGAGCGGCTGATTGTCAATCAGGTCGATCTGGTCGATGTCGACGCCGCATCGCAAAAAATCCGCGGAACGACATGGTTCAACTTGTTCAGTCCGGTCACGACCACCTACGATCTGTCGCTCCCACCCCATCCCGCCGGCGACAAGGATGCCCCGCGGCAGGTTTGGCTGTCGTGGCAGGGGCTGCCCGGCGGCGCACTGGGCGGCATGGAGCAAACCATGGCCGGCCCGGCCGCGGTGGCTCGCGGTTACGAGAGTTCGGCCGAGCGCGACGAGCTGCGTGGCGTGCCCGTGCCCGTCTGGGCGACTAAGAGTTTTGTGGCCAATTGGCAGACGACCTGCCAGCCGGGCATCGACGCGCGGCTGCGGTTGACCGCCGACGACGTGGCCGAAGGCAGGCTCACCAGCCGGCTGGAGTATCCTCTGCGGGATTGCCTCTTGATCGCCGGCCGCTGGGCCTGGCAACTCGGCGAGCTAGCGCCGCGACAAACCGCCGCCATTGTGCCGGGCGAGCAGCGCGACCTGCAGGCGCTGTTGAAGGATTTCAAATTGGTGCGCGAACAGAGCAGAACGAGTACCGTCGATGTCGAAGTGTCGACGCCTTACAATCCCGCGGGTTTCGACGTCCGCTCGATCCTGCGGCAGATGATGTTCTACGACGCCAACAGTGGGCGGCGCTATACCGGCCTATTGAACCGTTACCAGCACAATCTTGATTTCAGCAATCACCTGGCGCTGGGGCAGGCGGTGTTGTGGGGCGCGGCGGCCGAGCCGGCAAGCGAGGTTCGCGACCACGGCCGCCCTCTCTCGGGACCGGACGACCAACATTGGACGTTCTACCGCTACCTGCTGCCCGTGGCGAGAGAGTAAGATGTAGGGAACGCCCTCCGTGGCGTTCCGCG
>DATFDL010000497.1:0-2862 GCA_035252155.1 Pirellulales bacterium
GGATACAAAATCTTGTTCGTCATCGCAAAGTATGGGTTGAGACGTTGAAAATGGACGAGAGCATCGAAGATTTGGTACGATCGAAATACGCTTCGGCGGCCGAGAGCGGGCTATCGAGCAACGCTTCTGGCGTGCGCGCCGTCGCCGAGGGATTTGGTTATTCCTCTGACGATCTGGCGCTGATTCCGGCTGAAGCGAACCTCGGTTTGTCATGCGGGAACCCAACCGCCCTGGCGGGCTTACGCACCGGCGAGGTGGTTGTCGATCTTGGCAGCGGCGGTGGAATGGACGTCTTTCTGGCAGCCGCGAAAGTCGGCCCATCGGGGAAAGCGATTGGCATCGACATGACGCCGGAGATGGTGGCGCTCGCTCGTCGAAACGCGGCTAGGGCGGGGGTCGAGAATGTAGAATTTCATCAGGCGGCGATCGACCATCTACCACTGGCTGACGAATCAGTCGATTGCATCATCAGCAACTGCGTCGTCAATTTGGCCACCGATAAGCAATCGGTTTTTCGTGAGGTCTACCGTGTCTTGAGGCCGGGTGGTCGCATTGCGATGAGCGACATTGCGCTCAAAGAGCCATTGCCTGCGGAGCTCGCGGCCGACTTGATGGCCTACGTCGGTTGCATCGCGGGAGCCATTTCCATCGACGACTACCGATTGGGATTGGACAAGACGGGTTTCGCCAATGTCGAGGTGATCGTCACCCAAGCTGACCTCAATGTTTACGCGCAAGTCGAGAACCAGGCTTGTTGCTGCTCGCCGTCAATGGTCGGGCCTGACAGTTTATCGAGCACGAAAGGCGCTTGCCGCCCGAGCGAAGGGTTGCATGAAGAGTTGAGGCGTTTGCTCGCTCGCTTCGACGTCAACCACTATGCCGCGAGCGTCAAGATTTACGCGACCAAACCTGTGACGCCATGAGCCTGTTTGCCGCCGCCCGAAGCAGTTACGATCGGCTGGCGCACAATTACGACGTCAGGTGGGGGCATTATGTCGACTCGTCTTTGGACCTGATTACCGAGGCACTGCCGCTGGCAGCCGGCGATGAGATTCTCGACGTCGCCTGCGGCACGGGCCGACTCGAAGAGCGTATTGTGGGGCGTCTCCCGAACACTCGCGTGGTTGGCGTCGACATCAGCGAGAACATGCTTCATGTGGCCCGCTCCAAACGTATGCCGGCCGATTATCTTGCGGCGGAAGTCTCGTCGTTGCCATTTGCCGACGGTCGGTTCGGCACGGTCGTGTGCTCGAGCGCGTTCCATTATTTCCGCCGTCCGACCGAGTCGCTGGCCGAGATGCGGCGCGTGCTTCGGCCGGGCGGGTATCTCGTCTTGGTCGACTGGTGCGACGATTATCTGGCCTGCAAGATCTGCAGCGTCTGGCTCCGTTGGACGGATCCCGCTTTCTTCCGGACCTATTCGTTGCGGGCTTGCACCGACCTTCTACGTAGTGCGGGCTTTCGCGTCGGTGCCAGCTTCCGTCGCCGCGTTGATTGGCTCTGGGGGCTGATGTGCTGCGTGGGCCGCGCTTAGATCGAATCCTATGCGAAAGGTGATTCCCTCGTGGGCCTCGTTTGCCGCGTTAGCGGCGATGTCCGCTATCGCCTACGTCGTCATCGCCCTCAGCGGTCAAAGCCTGCACGAGGAAGGTTCGGGTGGTCATTCGCTACTAGTGATGCTCGGCTTATTCGGGATCTGTTTCGCGTGTTATCTTGCGGCGGTCAGCATTGCAGTTCGATCAAGGCCGGACGGGACATCGCTCGCAATTATCGTCGTCGGCGCGCTCGTCTTTCGCGGGTTGCTGTTGTTTTGCGACCCCATCGAAGAGATCGACATTTACCGCTACCTCTGGGACGGAGCGGCGAGCACGAGCGGCGCCAATCCCTTTCGTTACGCCCCGCAGCAAGTGCTCGCCGTGGACAATGGTGACATATTGCCCGGCGATCTCGCGAAACTCGTGGCTTTGCGCGACCGTTCACCGGCGTTGGCCCAAATCCTCTCGCGCGTTCACTTCGGGGAGCTACCAACGATATATCCGCCCGTGAGCCAGGTCGTGTTCGCGGCGGCCACCGCAATGACGCCCGCCACCGCCGATCTGCGATTGCGCATGACCATCATGAAAGCGTGGTTCGTCAGTTTCGATTTGCTGACGATCGTTGTGGTTCTGAAACTACTGCGGTTGTGTGGGCGTCCGGATGCGGCGGTCGTGATCTATGCCTGGTGTCCACTCGTGGTTAAAGAGTTCGCCAACAGCGGCCATCTCGACAGTTTGGCTGTATTCCTCACAGCGCTGTCGTGTTCCATTGCGGCGAAATCGCTCTTTCCGTCCGCCAAGACGGCGACGGTTGATTGCGGTAGGGGGCGCATATCGCGACCTTTGTGGGCGGCGTTTTTCCTCGGCCTGGCGGTCGGGGCCAAGCTGTATCCGGCGGTGCTCGTCCCGCTTTTGTTGGGGACCGTTGCAGCGCGGCGCGGCTGGCGCGATGCCATTGCGTCGGCCTTCGTCTTCCTCGCGACCACTGCTTGTGTGCTCTATCCCATGCTGCCGACGCAGCCGGGCTTGGCGTGGAAACCCCCAGTGTCAGTCGAGCAACCCGAGCTGAACTTGCCACCTCTGCCGCCCGAGGAAATCGACGTGTCGCCACGCGACCCGAGCCAGAGTTTGCGTGCATTCTTGAGCTATTGGGAGATGAATGACTTCCTTTTCCTTCTCGTGATGGAAAACGTCCGCCCGACAGCACATGTGCCGCCCCACGAACGAGCATGGTTTTCAATAGTGCCAGAGCGGTGGCGCGAGGCATTGTGCTATTCGCTCGCCGAATTGCTCCGGCTCGATCCCGACACGGCGCCGTTCATTTTCG
>DATFDL010000498.1:0-16343 GCA_035252155.1 Pirellulales bacterium
AACAAGCCGCGAGATCTCATGAGTACCGTCAAACCCAACCCCTTGCTTGCTCCCCAGGCTGCCACCGCCGACGACCTGGCGGCGATCGAAAGCCTCGGCGCCGCCCGGCGTAAGCTCAAAAGCGAAATCGCCAAAATCATCGTCGGTCAGGAACAGATTGTCGACGATCTGCTCACCGCGGTCTTCGCCCGCGGGCATTGCTTGATGATCGGCGTGCCGGGCCTGGCCAAAACGCTGATGGTCCGCACCATCGCGCGCGCCATCGACCTGGAGTTCAACCGCATTCAGTTCACGCCCGACCTGATGCCTTCCGACATCACCGGCACGGAGATCATCGAGGAAGACCGCAACACCGGCGGACGGCAGTTTCGGTTCGTCAATGGTCCCGTATTCGCCAATATTTTGCTGGCCGACGAGATCAACCGCACGCCGCCCAAGACGCAGGCGGCCTTGCTGCAGGCCATGCAAGAGCTGCAGGTCACCGTGGGCGGGCGGACCTACGATCTACCACGGCCCTTTTTTGTGCTGGCCACGCAAAACCCGATCGAGCAAGAGGGAACGTACCCGTTGCCCGAAGCCCAGCTCGACCGGTTTATGTTCGACATCCGCATCGGCTACCCCAAGCCGCACGAAGAGCGTGAAATCGCCAAGACGACCACGAGTGACGCTCAGATCGACGTAGCCAAGGTGCTGACCGGCGCGGAGATCTTGCACTTACAGCAGATCGTTCGGCGGCTGCCGGTGAGCGATCACGTGGCGCAATACGCGGTCGACCTGGCCCGCGCCACCCGGCCCGACGACGAAGCCGCCGCGCCGATCGCCAAGGAGTTTGTCAACTGGGGCGCCGGCACGCGGGCGGTGCAGTATTTGGTATTGGGAGCGAAGGCCCGGGCTGCCATCGCCGGCCAATATAATGTTACCTGCGGGCATGTGCGCGAGGTGGCGCCGCTGGTGCTGCGGCATCGGATCATCACCAACTTTCACGCCGAGGCGGAGGGGGTCTCGCCCGACCGGATTGTGCGTGAGCTGTTGCAGTCGGTGCCCGAACCCGGGCCGGAGGCGTATGTGTAGGGGACAGGGAACAGGGGACAGGGAACAGAAGAGGGCGCGACAGGGCGAGGGGGCGACACGGTGGTCTATCCGGTGGCTGGGGCAGAGTGTAACGATGCCCCGGTGCGGGACGAAATGGTTCCGCATAGCGAGAACGGCCCGGAAAATAAATCATGCCTACCTCCCGTTACAAATATCTCGATCCGGTGGCGTTGAGCCGCTTGAAAAACCTTTCGCTGGCGGCGCGGCGGGTGGTCGAGGGATTTTACGCGGGCATGCACCGCAGCCCGCATCGCGGCTATTCGATCGAGTTCGCCGAGCACCGCGAGTACACGCCCGGCGTCGATCCGCGACACATCGACTGGCGCGTCTTCGGCCGCCGCGACAAGCTCTATGTGAAGCAGTATGAGGAAGAAACCAGCCTGCGTTGTTATTTGCTGGTCGATCGCTCGGCTTCGATGGGCTACAAGTCGGACGGGCCGCTGACGAAGCTCGAATACGGCTCATACCTGGCGGCGAGCCTGGCATATCTGCTGGCCCTGCAGCACGATTCGGTCGGCCTGATTACCCACGACACGGCGGTGCGCGACCTGGTGCCGCCGCGGCAGGGGCCAGCACACTTGCGGGTGATCATGGAAAAGCTCGAACAGACCGCCGCCGGCGGCGAGACGAGCCTAAGCGAGACGTTTCATGGGCTGGCGGAGCAACTCAAGCGTCGGGCGTTGATCGTGGTCATCTCCGACCTGTTCGACGACGCCGACAAGCTGGTGGCGGCGCTCAAACACTTCCGCCACCGCAAGCACGAAGTATTGGTCTTTCAAACGCTCGATCACGCCGAGCTCACGTTTCCGTTTGACGATGTCACGCGCATCGAAGACCTGGAAAATCATCGCGAGGTCACGAGCGACCCACGGGCGTTCCGCAAGGCGTATCTGGAGGAATTCGGCGACTTTCTCACGGCGGTGCGGCAAGGCTGTCGTAATGCGCAGATTAACTACGCCTTGGCCCCCACGAGCGAACCGTTTGATGCATTTCTCGGGCGGTTTCTGGCGAAGCGGCAGACGATGGGCAGTCGGTAGTCGTCGCGGTGCATGTCTTGTGTATCGCGACGTTTAATGCTCCGCATCGGCAACTCTTCGCTCGAGCTCTTGGCGGCTGATCGCGGGCTGACGCCGTCGCTCGGAGATGAATGACCAGAACCGACCGCTGGAGCCTAATTCAATTTGTTCCCGGTCCATCCCCACGACGCCGACGACAATGGCGACCGGCTCGCCATCGCGGGTCACGAGAACATTGCCCCGCTGGGCCTCGTCAACACAGTTTTCCAAACTCGCTTCGCCGATTGGGATGTTTTTCACAATATCTCCTCTGTTGTCTTATGTGG
The DNA here is from genome assembly GCA_035252155.1 of Pirellulales bacterium. Classification (GTDB taxonomy): domain Bacteria; phylum Planctomycetota; class Planctomycetia; order Pirellulales; family JAICIG01; genus JAICLL01. The sequence continues at coordinate 2,435 of DATFDL010000498.1, forward strand.
CGGCTTGTGTCGAATCGCACGAACTACCACGCGGCTCGCGTTGGCGTTCGTGAAGTAGCTGTTCCTCGATCCGGTCGAGCAGCGTCGCCCGATCAAAGGCGCGAAGATCCGCGAGATCGTCGGCAACACCCGTTGCATATTCAATCGCGTACATCTCGCCACCGCATTATTCTATTGTACTCGCCGCAACCGATAAATCGAAAGTATCGGCGGACCATTAGACGTGGTCAATCCAGCACGATGCGCGGCATAAGCGAGCAGGACCGCCTGGCGCCTACTCGTGCTTCCCAGCATTGTCCGACGCCGGCTTGCCAAAGGCCGCGCCCAGCCCGCCAGTTTTGTCCTTGCGGACCTTCTTGGCGTCGCGGCGGACAAACTCGCGCAGCATGTAGACCTCGACGCGCGAGTTTTGCGTGGCCCAGTCGAAATTGTCGGGCCGAGCGTGCGGCTCGTAGGGACCCGCCTGGCTCAGCCGAATGCGGTTCGGCTCGACGCCCTGCTGTTGCAAGTATTTGCGGGCCGCCTGGCAGCGAGCATACGAGAGTTGCCAGGCGTCGGCATATGGGCTGCCGGCGGGCAAAGGGCGCCCCGTGGCATGCCCGCGAATTTCGATCTTGTTGGGTTTGCCCACCAGGGCCGAGGCCATGCTGCGCAGCCGTTCTTGGGCCTGCTCGTCGAGATCGGCCGAGTGTTCGCTGAAGAGCACCAGCGTACTGACGCGCGTGTTATCGTCGTCTTGTCCGCCTTCGAGTGGGGCGCCGCCCTTGCCCAAGGCGTTTTCTTCGGTGCTCGGTTCGGCTTTGGCGGGCCCGCGGCCGTAAGTGCGCGGGCCTTTGGCCGGGGCCTTTAGGTTCGATAGCCCCCCGCCATCGGTGGCCGCGAGGGTCGAAGGCCCGGAAGGCGCCGAGGCCGTGCCCATCGGATCGCTAAAATATTTGGCCACCGCTTCCTTGACCGGCTTGCTTTGAGCCACGATCCACATCACCAGGAAGAAGGCCATCATCGCGGTCACGAAGTCCGCATAGGCCACCTTCCACGCGCCGCCGCCTTTGCCTGCCATGATGTTCGCTTTCGTTGCCGTTAAACCGCCTGGAACTAAGCCGCTTTGAACAGCTCGTCGAGTTCACTGCGGGTGGGCCGCACTTCACTGCCCACGCCGCGGCGGGCCTGTTCGATGGCCACTTTCGGCGGCAGATCACGCACAAACGCCAGCACCGCCGAGGCGATGCTGCGGAAAAACGCCAATTCGGCCGCGCCCTGAAACTCCATCCGCCCGACCAGCGGCCCGAAAAAACCATACGACGCCAGAATGCCCAAAAACGTTCCCACCAGCGCGGCGCCCACCTTGTGGCCGATCTCCTCGACCGGACCGTCGATGGCGCCCATCGTAATCACGATACCCAGCACCGCGGCCACGATGCCAAAGCCGGGCAGCGCGTCGGCCGTCTTCGAGAGCACGGAGATCGGCGCGTGGTGCTCTTCTTCGATTACGCGCAATTCGGTTTCAAGCAGGGCTTCGAGTTGGTCGGGATTGGCGGTGCCTTCGATGATGGGCGACAACGCGCCGCAGATAAACTCGATCACATGGTGGTTGCTCGCCAGCCGCGGGTATTTATTGAAGATGGTGCTTTGGTGCGGGTCGGATACGTGCGACTCAAGGCCCAGCATGCCGTCGCGCCGGGCCACCGACATGATGTCGTAGAGCAGGCCAAACAGATCGCGATAGGCGTTCTTATTGAAGGGCGTGCCCTTCATCGCCTGCAAGACGCCCCGCACCAGGTCGCCCAGCACTTTTTTGGGCGACATCATAATCAGAGCGCCCAGGGCGGCGCCACCGATCGTCACGATTTCGGCCGGGTGGATCAGCGCCCCGACGTGCCCGCCCGACCAGGTAAACCCAGCCAGAACGCAGCCTAAAACCACTACGCAACCAGCGATGACAATCATGGTAATTCCCGGTCGAGGAATCTTACGAAAAATCGTGAGTAATTCGCGGTCACTCGCCCCAGAGGCGGGCAATGGCAGGCAATACCGTGCCTACGATATGTAGCACGGGAACCGGTTTCGTGCCGAAGCGGTCGCGGACGCCGGTGACGGTTGCGACAATGCTGCCGAAGATACGGGCCGTAGCTGACTTCGTGAGAAGTCAGGCCGCCACGGAATTCTCGCCAATCGTATTACTGGGCGACCGACTCAACGTTTTTCCCGAATCCTGAACCCTGAACCCTGAACCCTGAACCCGAAACCCTCATCACCACGACCTACGTTTTGAATAGCGTGACCGAGCGGGAGGCTGTCCGAATGTCCAAATTGCTCGTGGCCGAGACTGCGTTGCTGGTGCTGTGCAGCGCGATTGCCCTCGCGCTTGTCACCGGCGTCGTCTGGATCGTGCGCCGGCGGACCAAACGCGGCCGGCGACGTCGTGCTTTACGGCTCGTGGCGATTCGCCATTGGCTGACGCCCCGCCGGCTCGCGTTAGCGAGCGGAGGATTGTTCATGATCGCAGCGACGGGCTGGTGGGTGGTCGATTGGCTTCACGCCAGCGCGCCAGCCACCGATCATCAACTTTCGGTTGCCGCGGTCGCAATGGAAGACCTCGACGGCGCCGAATGGGTCGAAGTCGAGTCCGCGCTCGATGCCGCCGGGCGGCAAAAGATCGCCGATGAGCGTTGGCGGCGCGGCCTGCCGCTCTTGGTGGTCATCGGCCTGCTGGTGGCGGGATGGGTGGCGCTGGCGCACTCAGGGCTTTTAGACGCGGGCCACCGCGGCGCGCCTCTCGCCGCACGTCAGGCCCGGAAACCATGAGCACAGTCGTCGCACTCGATCCGTCGCCCCTGGGCGGTGATGCTCAGCCACACCGGGCCATTCGGCCATAAGCCCAACGACCCCGTCGGCCTGATCGCCTGGCCGGGGCGCAGTTCGACGTCGAATTCTTGCAGCACCCGGGCGACAACCAGTTGCATCGCCAGCATCGCAAAATCGTTGCCGATGCAGATGTGCGGCCCGGCGAGAAAGGGAAAGTACGCCCCTTTCGGACGCCCGCCGATCTGGTCGGCCGTGAATCGCCCAGGATCGAATACCTCGGGCGACTTCCAAAATTCCGGATGCCGGTGAGTGATGTACGGGCATAAAACCACGGTCGAACCCTTGGGAATACGAAATCCGCCGATTTGGTCCTCGGCTACCGCCCGCCGCGGAACGGCCCAGACGGGCGGGTACAATCGCAACGACTCATGGATTACCGCGCGTGTGAAGTGCAAATGGGGCGCATCCGTCACAGTCGGCAATCGATCGCCGATCACCGTATGGATTTCTTCGCGCACGCGCTGCTGAACCGGCGCGTGACAGGCCAGCAAGTACCAGGTCCAGGTCAGCGCGGTCGAGGTCGTTTCGTAGCCCGCCAGCAGAAAGTTCAGCACTTCACTGCGAAGCTGGTTGTTGGTCATTTGCGCGCCGGTCTCTTCGTCGCGGGCTTGAACGAGCATCGACAGCAGATCGCCGCGGTCGGTGTCATCGCGCCGCCGCTCTCGAATGATGTTGGCTACCACCTGGTTCAGCGTCGCGACGGCATGGTTAAACCGGCGGTTGGCCGGGGTCGGCACCCAGCGGGGCGGCGTGCTTACGGGATGATGAAAGACGCGTTCAAAGTACTGCCCCATCACGCGGAAGGCACTGCCCACCTCGTCGGCCTCGTGGCTGGCGTCGCGATCGAAGAGCGTGCGACTGGTAATCGCCAGCGTCAATCGCGACATCTCGCCCCGGACCTCGATCGGCTTCTCGTCGGCCGCGATCGCCCGCCAGCGCGAGACCAAGGCCGACGCCGCCTCGACCATCACTTTGGCATATTCGGGCAACCGCTGCCGATGAAACGCCGGCTGCGCCAGCCGCCGCTGCCTTAGCCAGAAAGCACCTTCCGACACCGTCAGGTTGTCGCCAAACAAGCGCCGCAAGATTCCGTAATGCCAGCCGCGCAAATAATTCTTCTGATGCTCGTGCAGCACCCAGCGGACATGGTCGGGGTGGTACACAAAATGGTTTACCAACGGCCCGACGCGAAAACGGAACACATCGCCGTAGTGCTGGCGCGCCTCTACTTGAAACCCAAGTGGATCGCGCATAAACGCGCCCCACGCCCCGTACGGCAGCGGAATAGACTGCGAGATTCCTGGGGCTTTCGGGGCTTTCGCCATGTCGTGTTCTTCCCCACCGCGGCGCGGAAAGATTTGGATACTTGAATCGACGAGACAAGATTCGTTGCGGCCGGACTGGCACCTTCCAATATGCACCGCCGCCACAGGTCAGGCAAGCAAATCCGGCTGAAACGATGACGACATGCGAACATCGAACCGCTCCGCATTACGAACATAAAGAGGCAAGTTTGGCGTCGCTCCGTCGACGTGCCGCCGCGGAGCGGCGCGCGGAATTTAGCCGTGGGCGCTAGCCCGCGGTAAAATCGGGGCGACGTCCCATGAACGCCGCGGAGCGGCGACGGAAGAGAGCATGGAGATCTCCGCGCGCGACCGCGAGAACAACATTTGGATTCCGCGATTATCGCAGCGCGTGGCGTAGCACTTTCTGCACGTCGCCGTTGGGGTCCCTCACGGCTTCGCGCATTGCTTCCTTGGCGGGAGCGGCGCGCTCCGCGAGCTGGTCAAGCCGGTTGGCGGCGTCTAAACGGAGATAAGGCTCGCTCGCAATGAGCCCTTTCTCTAGCACCTGAAGAGCACGCTGGGAATTGCCAACACCGCAAGCGATGTCGGCGGCGGCCAAGCGAACGGTAGGCGACTCGTCAGTTAAAGCGCGTTCGAGACTAGAAAGTTGATTGTTCAGCCCGTCTTGACGCGGCGACAAACGTATCAACGTCCACCAGCGGACTGCCGCATCGCCGTCGGCCAACAGCTCGGCAAGCTCGTTCGGCTCGACGCGCGTTCGTTGCGCCGCCGCCAAAATGCGATCTTGCGGATAGGAATCACGGTCGCGACCCAACTCATAGGGCGTGCGCTCACCGACGCGCCGCCACATCTCGGCTTCGGGCAAGAAGCCCAGATCGTGCGTCTCGCGCACCCATCGCCCATGCTCCCCGCGCAGCCGGTCCAGCACGTCGCGATGTTTTTCCGACGAAGCGAGATTATCAACCTCGTCGGGATCGGCCTCGGTGTCATAAAGTTCTTCGACCGGCTTAGTCGGCTGCATGAAAAGTGCCGAAGGACCGTCGAGCTTGCCTTCCGACACCAATCGCCTCCATTCCCGCATCGTGGGCATTTCTTCCATGTATTCGATCGGCTGGGCGTACGGCAGCTCCGGGCGGTAATTGCGCAAATACTTCCATCGCCTGTGGCGCACCGCGCGAGTGAGGTCGTACCGCTCGTCCATTCGATCGCGGATGCCATAGATGTACTCGCGCGGCGACCCGGCTTGTTCTCCCAGAAACGCTGTGCCCTGAAGCTGTTCGGGCAAAGCAACGCCGGCCAGGCTCAGCACCGTGGGAGCGAAATCGACGAAACTCACCAAACGGTCGCACGTCGTGCCTGGCCCGCCGGGGGCGAGATGCTGATACTGTGGTGGAAATCGGATCATCAGCGGCACGCGCAGGCCGCTGTCGTAGAGCCAGCGTTTGCCGCGCGGCAGCCCGACGCCGTGGTCGGAGAAAAAGAAGACGATTGTGTCTTCGGCCAGTCCATCGGCGGCGAGTTGAGCCAACAGTTCGCCCGCCTGCTGGTCCATCACCGTAATCAGGTCGTAATACCGCGCCCAATCGCGGCGCACGACCGGCGTATCGGGGTGATAGCGCGGCACCGGCGCCTTGGCCGGGTCGTGGCGCTCGCCGTCGCTGAGCGCCGCCGTGCGCTTGGCAAAGGCCGCGTCATCCAGGCGAATATGGCTTTCATGCGTGGTGGTGAAGTTGAAGACGGCGAAGAACGGATGCCCGGCCGGCCGTTTTCGCCAGTGGGCCTTGGTGCTCGATTCGTCCCAGGCCGACGCGGGCGTCTTGAAGTTGTAGTCTTCCTTGCTGTTGTTCGAGCAGTAATAACCGGCCTGGCGCAGATACTCGGTAAAGCACTTGATGCCCTCGGGCAGCCGCGTGGTCGAACGCATGTGCTGCGAGCCGATGGTCGAGGGATACATGCCCGTGATCAGGCACGAGCGGCTGGGTGCGCAGACGCCCGCCACGGTGAAGGCATGTGTGTACCGCACGCCTTCGGCAGCCAGACGATCGAGATGGGGCGTGATGGCATATTGGTCGCCGTAGCAGCCCAAATTCGGGCTGGCGTCTTCGCACGTGATCCAGAGGATGTTGGGCCGCGGCGCGTCCTCGGCGCGGGCACTGCGGCCAATCAGGACGACGATCAGAACAAACAGATATTTTTGCATTTTCATTCCTCGTTGACGTTTCATCCTAGTCGGCTCCGGCGGAGGTCGCGAGTGTGGTGTCCTAAGATCGAGCTGGGGAGCGGAGAGAGAGACACCAACCCGACGCGTCAGCGAGGTAAAAATGGGGCATTTCCTCGCTAACGCTTCGGGTTGGTTTGGGCGACCGACTCGATCGAAGGACATCACCGCTACGGCGATCGGCTTGCCATAATTTCTGCGGCGCGGCATGCTGAGAGGCGTGAACCAGCCTTCTGCCGAGCTCGTCAAACTGTCAACGCCGCACAAACGGCGGCTGCAATTCCGTCTTCGCAGCCTGCTGCTGTTGGTCACCGTCGCCTGCTTGTCGCTCGGATGGATTGGACGGAAGTTCGAGTTATGGCGAAGAGAGCACATCGCTGCAATCATGCGGCCGATCATTCTCAGCGAGATTGCATCGCTGAACGATCATCCTTGGGCGGGCGAATACTATTGCGGCGACGGTTTGGGCGTAAATATCTCGCTGGTCGTTGCGCCGAAATCCGGCTATCTCTATGAATGGCGTGGTTGCCTCGGCTTGTACGATCGAAATTATGGGCCTGTCGCCTGCACCGACGGCAGGCTGCGTCTAGTCTTCCAACTGCCCAAACGCGAATCTTCCGGCGGAATCGCGGATGAGCTGATTGCGGTTGGCTGGGGGCCGCGGCAGTATCTCATTCCAGCGGACGAAATGGTTCGTTTTTGCAACGCCGTCAATGATGGCAGCGAACCCCGAGCTGAGATTCACGGCCTGTATCTACTGAGACACGGCGATGAGGAAAAGGCCGTCACGGGAATTCCAGTTGTGCCCGATGAGTTCAAGGATTATTTGCTGGCTCGCCCGATCGAAGCGGAGATTATCGACCTTGGAGAGCGAACCGACGACATGACAATCGTCGTTCTCAATCGAGGAAAGCAGCATGGTCTTCGGCCGCAAATGGAGTTGCACGTCTTCGACCCTGATGAGCAGGTAGATTCTGCGACGTTGACAAAGGTTGAAAATAGCAGGTCGGAAGCGATGATGGCACGGCCTCTCGGCGACGAGCCGCCGCCTCGGATTGGATGGAAACTGTCCACGAGACGCTTTTGGCAAACGCGCCTTGAATAGACCATGCGAATTCATAACTGCAATTGGTTGATAGGATTTTACCTCGTGCTGTCGACCACGGGCGTCTGCACAAAGGCCGCGGCTGATGAATTGTCCGAGCAGCCGGGCGTCGTTTTGCGCGAGTTCGTGTTCGAGACGGCGCCCTTCGCCGAATGCCATGCCTCGACCATCGTCGAGACGCAAGGCACGCTGGTGGCCGCCTGGTTTGGCGGGACCGAAGAAAAACATCCCGACGTGGGCATCTGGGTTTCGCGACACGTAGACGGCAAGTGGTCCGCGCCGGTCGAAGTGGCCAACGGCGTGCAACAAGACGCCGGCGATGCGAAACCGGCCCGCTATCCAACCTGGAACCCCGTGTTGTTTCAGCCCACGGCGGGCCCGCTGTTGCTGTTTTACAAAGTCGGACCGTCGCCAACTACGTGGTGGGGCATGCTGATCACGTCGCAAGACGGCGGTCAAACGTGGTCGCCGCCGCGCCGCTTGCCTGCCGGCGTGCTGGGGCCGATCAAGAACAAACCGATCGAGCTGGCCGGCGGCGAGCTGCTCTGCCCGTCGAGCACTGAGTCGTCCAACAAGCCCAGCCGCTGGCAGATCCATTTCGAGCGCACACCGGACTTGGGCGTCACCTGGCACGCCACCGGGCCGCTCAATGACGGAGTCGAGTTTAGCGCGATTCAACCGAGCATCCTGGTGCTGCCCGACGGCAAGTTGAAAGCTCTGGGCCGCACGCGGCAAGGCAAGGTATTTCAGATCACGAGCGACGACGGCGGCAAAACGTGGGGCAAGATGACGGCCACGTCTCTGCCCAACCCCAACTCGGGCATCGACGCCGTCACGCTCCGCGACGGGCGCCACTTGATTGTCTACAACCACACCAGCCGTGGCCGGTCGCCGCTCAACGTCGCGCTGTCGCGCGATGCGGTCGCCTGGGCGCCGGCGCTGGTGCTTGAACGCCAGCCGGGCGAATACAGCTATCCCGCGGTCATCCAGGTCGCCGATGGTCTGGTGCATATCACCTACACTTGGCAGCGAAAGCGGATTCGTCATGTGGTTGTCGATCCCGCGAAGCTGCGGATGAAAGAATGACTGCCGTTGACTTAGGCACGCCCGGCGTGGCGATGCGCACAAAACTCTCATCGACGCGCGGAACCCCTCTGCAGGGCCACCAGGTGATCAAAAATGCCATCTTTCGTCGGCATGTGCAAATTTGCACAAGCCGCATGTCGCCATCGTTCTATTGAGCTCCGCGCAGAGTTGTTGCTCAGTTCTTAGGCGGCGTTTCCGCGGCGTTACGCTATACTCCACGCGGCGGCGCATGTGGCATCCGTCGCCGGTGTGGCACAACCGCCCTCGGCTGTGGGGTGGTCGCCGAAGGCGACCGCGAGACAGCCGAGGGCGGCTGTCCCACATTGCCGCATTCATGCCCGCGTAATGCATAACTAACCCCGGCGAAGGATCGGTGCCAAATTACTGTCGGCCTTCCGCACAATTTGCTTGCGGAAAACAAGGCCCCTCCTCATGGTCGACTCCGCGCAACCTGATCGCACGCAAGGGATTGCCGCAACCTCGCCAAACATCAGCGTCTTCTTATGCAAGCGCATTCTGCTGGCCCGCTCTAGCCGCCCGTGGAAAACGGTCGTTGGTCCCTGTCCGCCTTCGCTTGAACCTTCGCACCTCTCCCCTCCCCGCATTGTCTGAGAAATCTGGCTTGGTCGGTTTCCAGCGGAAAAACGCGCTCAAGTCGGGCTCGCCGTACATCCGGTGTCCCACAACTGCGACTGCGCGACATGGTTGCGGTTTCGTTTTTGCCCCCGAACGACCGCATGCGGTGCGTGCCAGTCAATGCTAAAATGGCGGAATGATCCCGCCATTACCGCGACAGAGAATTGTCGATCATCCAAACCGCCCCCACATTGCCCGTCGCCAGTTTCTGTGCGATTGCGGCATTGGCCTGGGCAAAATCGCCCTGGCCGGATTGCTCACGGGCGAATTGACTTCGCGCGCAGCCGCCGCCCCGGCCGCCGACTTGCTGGCCCCCCGCCCGCCGCACTTTGCCGGTCGGGCAAAGAGCGTCATCCATCTGTTCATGGCCGGCGCGCCGAGCCAACTGGAGATGTTCGACAACAAGCCGGAGCTAACCAAGCTCGAAGGCAAGCCGCTGCCGCCCTCGATCATTGGCGATCAGCGCTACGCCTTCATCCGGCCCGACGCCGCGGTGCTGGGACCGCGGTACAAATTTGCCCAGCATGGACAAACGGGCGCCGAGCTTTCGGAAATGCTGCCCGGCCTGGCCGGCGTGGTCGATCACGTTTGTCTGATCCGCTCGATGCACACCGATCAGTTCAATCACGCGCCGGCGCAGATCTTCTTCAATACGGGGTTTTCACAGCCAGGCAGGCCCAGCTTGGGGTCGTGGGTGCTGTATGGCCTGGGTTGCGAGACGCAGGAGCTGCCGGCCTTTGTGGTGATGAGCACCGGGAGCGGGCTGAGCGGTGGGTCGGCGCTCTGGTCGAGCGGCTTTTTGCCGACGGTCTACACAGGCGTCCGGTTTCGCACGCAGGGCGATCCGATTCTCAATGTCTCGAATCCGCCGGGCGTCGATGCACGTCTGCAGCGCGACACGCTCGATCTGGTCGGGGCGCTCAATCGGCGGCAACTTGAGACGGTGGGCGATCCCGAGATCGCCACGCGGATCGCCGCCTTCGAGATGGCCTCACGGCTGCAAACCTCGGCGCCGGAGCTGACCGATCTGCGCAGCGAGACGCAGGCCACGCTCGACCTGTACGGCGCCGATCCCGACAAGCCGTCGTTTGCCCGAGCCTGCCTGCTGGCCCGGCGAATGGTCGAGCGCGGCGTGCGGTTCGTCAATATCTATCACGAAGGCTGGGACGCCCACAGCGACGTGGCGGGCAACGTGCGCAATAACTGCCAGGCGACCGACCGGGCGTCGGCGGCGCTGGTGGCCGATCTGCAACAGCGCGGGCTGCTCGACGAAACGCTGGTGGTGTGGGGCGGCGAATTCGGCCGCACGCCGATGGTCGAAAGCAATGCCGCCTTGGGCCGTTCGCTGGGCCGCGACCACCACCCGCAGGCGTTTACCATCTGGCTGGCCGGCGGCGGCATCAAGCCGGGCGTGACGCTCGGCGCGACCGATGAATTCGGTTTTCACCCGGTCGATTCGCCGGTTCACGTCCACGACCTGCAAGCCACCATCCTGCACTGCCTGGGTCTCGATCACGAGCGGCTCACCTATCATCACGCCGGCCGCGACTTTCGACTCACCGATGTCTACGGCAGCGTCGTCCGGGCAGCGCTCGCCTGAAAAGCACAACGACAGGAGGCAAAAAAATGGAGGGCAAAAAAATGAAGAAGAGAGAGGGGCGAATGGGCCGAGTTGAGCGCTATCTCACTTGTTTGCTTTATTTTTTTGCCCTCAATCTTTTTGCCTTCCCCTTGAGTGCCGCCGGCAAGGGCGAGAAGTCGGACCAGCCGGTGAAAGCCGCGGGCATTATGATCGATAAGGGGAACGATTGGCTTACCCTCAAGGCCGACGGCGAAGACGAACCGGTTAAGTACACGGTCGCCCCCTCGAACAAGTTGCTACAAGAGGCCTTCAAAACGGTCTTTAACGCCAGCCGCGTGCAGTTGACATACAAGCAAACCGGCGACACGCGGCAACTGGTTACCATCAAGCGGCAGATCATCAAGGCCACGGGCACGATCACGGGCGACGTGGTGAAGGTCTACAACGATTTTTGGGTCGAGGTTAAACCGAAGCGCGGTGTGGCCGACGCCTTCGCCCCCGGCGGCGACAACTACAACGACAAGGATTTTATGACGCGGCTGAAGGAGTTGAAGTCTGGAGATTCGGTGACGATCACTTACACCACCGACTTTGAGCGGCACCGCATCAAGACCTTGCGGAAAAACCCCCGGAAACCCAAAAAGGGCACCAGCTCGCGCCCCGCACCGAGCACGAAATAGATGCCGACGGCCAAACGCGTTGACACGCGCCTTTCCGGCGCGGTAGCCTAACCGTAGGTCAGGCTTTCCAGCCTGACATGTCCAAAAGAACAGCCATGGCTTCCGATTCACTCAATATCTCGCTGGGCGAACCGCTCAAGTCGTTTGTCGAGGAACAAGCCGTCGCCCGCGGTTTTGCGCGGCCTGACGAATACGTATCAGCCGTGCTCAACGCCGAGCGTCGCCGCAAAGCAGAAGATGAACTAGAGCGGCTGCTTCTGGAGGGACTCAATTCGGGTCCGCCAATTGAGGCCACCGAGGAATTTTGGAACGAAAAACTACGTCGGTTGAAAACCGGTGAATTGACGCCGCCTCCATGAGTCCGGTCGTCCAAATTACGCCAACGGCGAACGGCGATATCGACGCCCAAGCGGCATATCTAGCTCGTGATCGTGAATCGATCGCGGCCCGTTTTTATCTCGCGGTCAAGGAAGCGGGTGAGCGAATCGCGCGATCGCCGGAACTTGGTGCTGGGGTGCCAAGCCGCGGAAAAAAGGTCTCAGATCTTCGGATGTGCCGTGTGCCCGATTTTCGCAACCATCTGATCTTTTATCGTCCGATTGACGGCGGGATTGAAATTGTGCGTGTCTTACATGGCGCACGCGACTGGCAATCACTCCTTGATCTCTGATGACGCCTTCAATTTCAATGTCGAAGCGCATTCAATTCAGTATTCGGCGGCTGATGGCCGTTATCCTTTGTACGGGCCTTGGCTTGTCCGCCTTACTACAGGCGGACGGTGTATTACTGTTTGAATGGATCCTCTTGCTAACCATCGCAGGCGCCACCTTTGGCGCCGCGGTTGGCTTGCTTCTCTATCGCACTTGGCGATTCGCCTTTGTCGGTTGCTGCTTGGGAACTGCATTTGCGCTTTGGGCTTGGGCAATCTGACAGTCAGCCAGGCAGGTTTATGCGCCAAAATGCTGCGACTCGCTTCGCTCGGCCCACTCTACCGACCGCCTCTTCCGCTGCGGCCGCCCCTTGACCTGCCGACGAGCATCGCCCATAAGGAAATAGCTTGCGTTCCCGCCTCCTTTGCCCGCCTCACGCCATGCCGCGCTGTTCGATCTTGCGACGCTGTTTCCTAAATTCCTGCCTCATTCTTGCCATGCTCTTGGCGCCCGCCCCGGCGCGGGCCGAGAACTGGCCCTGCTGGCGCGGGCCGCGCGGCGATGGGACGAGCGAAGAACCCAATGCGCCCGTGCGCTGGGACGGCACGACCGGCGAAAACATCGCCTGGAAGACCGAGGTGCCCGGCACCGGCCACGCCTCGCCCGTCGTCTGGGGCAATCGCATCTTTCTGGCAAGCTGCGTGGAAGAAGAGCACGATCGGATCCTCGTCTGCCTCGATCGCCGCACGGGCAACGGTTTGTGGCGAAAGTCGGTGCTGCGGTCGCCGCTGGAAAAGAAGCATCACCTGAATAGCTACGCCTCGAGCACGCCGACCACCGACGGCCGCCTGGTTTATGTCACATTTCTTGAGGCGTCGCAGCCCGGCGTCGCCGAGGGGGCAAGGATGGCGGTGGCCGCCTTCGACTTCGACGGCAACCAGCAATGGCTGGTGCGGCCGGGGCCGTTCTCCAGCGTCCACGGCTATTGCAGTTGCCCGGTGCTTTTCGAAGACACAGTGATCGTCAATGGCGATCACGATGGCGAGGCCTACCTGGTGGCGCTCGACCGGCGGACGGGCGAGACCGTCTGGAAGGTGCCCCGCGAAAACAAAACTCGCAGCTACTCGACGCCGATCATCCGGACGATCGATGGCCGCTGCCAGATGATTCTGTCCGGCTCGAAATCGGTGGCCAGCTACGACCCGCGCGACGGCTCGCGGCACTGGATCATCGACGGGCCGACCGAGCAGTTTGTCGCCTCAGTGGTTTACAACGAGGGACTGGTGTTTTTGACAGCGGGCTTTCCCGAGCATCATATTTTGGCGATCCGGCCCGATGGCCACGGCAACGTGACCGACACGCACATCGCCTGGCGGACCACCGAGAACACGTCGTACGTGCCATCGCCCATCGCGATCGGCGATTACTTTCTGGTGGTCTCTGACGAAGGCATCGCCAGTTGCTATCGCAACGACGGGCGGCGCGTCTGGAAACGGCGGATGGGGCCGCACTATAGCGCCAGCCTGGTGTCGGCCGGGGGGCTCGTGTATTTCACCTCCGATGAGGGCGTGACAACCATCGTTCGGCCCGACGACCAATATGACCAAGTCGCCAAGAATCCGCTGGGTGAAGCATGCTACGCCTCGCCGGCCATCAGCCAGGGGCAGATCTTTATCCGCGGCGAAAAGCATCTGTACGCCATCGGCGGCGAATAGACGCTACAATCGGAGGATGGCCTTCCAGGCCGTCCCGAGCATCTTGGACGGCCTGGAAGGCCATT
>DATFDL010000499.1:0-12782 GCA_035252155.1 Pirellulales bacterium
GAGGGCGTTCCCTACAGCCCCTCTCTCTTCATTGTTTTTGCCCCCCAATTTTTTTGCCTTTATCCGCAGCCCAATAAGCGCCGGAGCGCACCATGTGGGAAAAAATCCGCATCGTCTTTACCATCCCCGAGCTGCGTCGCAAGATCCTGCTCACGCTGGGCCTGCTGGCCATCTACCGGGTCGGCTCGTGGATTCCGCTGCCGATCATTGACCAATCAAAGAGCTTGTTCACCTCGAGCGGCGACGCCGGGCTGGGCAAAATCCTGGAAAACGTGGCGACCTTCAGCGCCTCGCAGCTCGACAATGCCACGATCTTCGGTTTGGGCATCATGCCCTACATCTCGGCTTCGATTATCTTCCAACTGCTGGCCAGCGTCTGGAAACCACTTGAAGAGCTGCAAAAAGAAGGCGAAAGCGGACGTAAAAAAATCAACGAATACACCCGCTACGCCACCGTAGTGCTCTGCCTGTTTCAAAGCTGGATCTACGTCCGCTTTCTCGTCAGCCAGAACATGATCGATTCGCAGTTTCTTTCGGGCGGATCGTTGCCGTTGTCGTGGTATTTTGTCTCGGTGGCCACGATGACCGCCGGCACGGTGTTTCTCATGTGGCTGGGCGAGCAGATCGACGAGTTCGGCATCGGCAATGGCATCAGCTTGTTGATTATGGCCGGCATTCTTGCCCGAATGCCCAAGGCAGGTTACGACCTGCTCAAGCCGCTGCTCACCGGCAACCTGGTGCTCGAGGGCGGCGCCGGCGAAATGGGCGTAGCCAAGCTGATGGTGCTAGCCATGCTGTTCGTGGCGGTGGTCGTGGGCGTCGTCTTCATCACGCAGGGACAACGGCGCATTCCCACGCAAAGCGCCAAGCACGTTCGCGGGCGGCGAGTCTATGGAGGCACGCGGCAATACCTGCCGCTGCGTGTCAACCAGGCCGGCGTGATGCCGATCATCTTTGCCAGCAGCTTGCTGATGTTCCCCGCCCTCGGTTTTGACCTACTCGGCCGGATTCCCAACCTTCCGTCCGGGCTCAGCACGTTCTTCCGCGACGCCAAGGATTCACTTTCCTCTTACACCGCTTACACGCACAACGTGCTGTACGTCGTGCTAATCTACTTCTTCTGCTATTTCTGGACGGCCATCACCTTCAACCCGAAGGACATGGCCGAAAACCTCAAGAACTTCGGCACTTTCATTCCCGGCTATCGGCCCGGCAAGCGGACGATGGACTACCTCGAGAAAGTAATGATCCGCATCACCTACGTCGGTGCCGGTTTTTTGGCGTTGGTGGCGATCATGCCGATGTTGGTCGCCAACATGGCCAACATCGACTACACTTTGGCCAGCTTTTACGGGGGCACGGGCTTGTTGATCGCCGTCAGCGTGGCCTTCGACCTGGTGCAGAAGATCGACAGCCATTTGGTCATGCGTAACTATCGGGGCTTACTCGAAAAGTAGACCCAGGACGGCCATGCGGATTATCTTCATCGGTCCGCCGGGAGCCGGCAAAGGCACGCAGTCGCTGCGGCTGGTCGAATACCTGGGAATTCCGCATCTTTCGACGGGCGACATGCTGCGGCAGGCCGTCGTCCAGCGCACCCCCACGGGCGTGTTGGCCGGACCGTACATGGACGCTGGGCAGCTCGTGCCCGATGACATCATCCTGAAGCTGGTCGATGAGCGTTTGCGGCAGGACGATTGCAGCCGCGGCGCGCTGTTCGACGGCTTTCCGCGCAACCTCTGGCAAGCCGAGGCGCTGGACAAGATGCTTGAAGAGCGGTTCGGCCTGCCGCTCGACATGGCATTGGAGATGAAGGTCGACGACGCCGAGCTGATTCGTCGCCTGAGCGGGCGCGGCCGCACCGACGACCGGCCGGCCGTCATCGCCGAGCGGCTGAAGAGCTACTGGCACGAAACTCGACCGCTGTTGGAGTATTATCGGCGGCGCGGCGTGTTGCGTGTGATCGATGGCATCGGCACGCAGGACCAGGTGTTCGACCGCATCAAGGCAGCGTTGAAATCGCGGCCGGACAAGGGCGACGGGGGGGCGTAGCCGTGATCAATTTACGTTCGCCGCGTGAAATCGGATTGATGCGCCAAGCAGGGCTGCTGGTGTGGCAGGCGCACCAAGAGGCGGCGCCGCTGGTCAAGCCCGGCGTCACCACCTCCGAAATCGATCGGGCCATCGAAAAATTCTTCGCCCAGCACAATGCCACGCCATTGTTCAAGGGCGTCAAGGGCAAAGTGCCGTTTCCGGCGGTAACGTGCATTTCGATCAACGAAGAGGTGGTCCACGGCATTCCCGGCGCCCGCCGGCTGAAGGAAGGTGACGTGGTCAGTCTCGATACCGGCTGCAAGCTCGAAGGCTGGTGCGGAGATGCCGCGGTGACTCGCGCCGTCGGCCAGGTTTCGCCCGAAATCCAGCGTTTGCTCGACGTCACCAAAGGGACGCTCCATCTTTCGATCGAAATGATGAAGATCAAGAGCCGCTGGAGCCAGGTGGCCGCCGAGATGCAAAAGTACGTCCACGACCACGGCTTCCATGTGGTCGAGACCTTTGTCGGCCACGGCATCGGCCGCGAAATGCACGAAGAGCCGCAAGTGCCCAATTTCTGCAGCAAGCAGTTCCTGAAAAAAGGCGATTTCGATTTGCGACCCGGGCTGGTGATCGCCATCGAGCCGATGGTCAACATGGGCACGGGCAAGGTGAAGGGACTTTCGGACCATTGGACCCAAGTGACCAAAGACGGCCGGCCCAGCGCTCACTTCGAGCACACCGTGGCCATGACCAAGGACGGCCCCGTGGCCCTCACACTCGGCCCCAACGGCGAAGACGTCTGACGGCACCCTGCAAGTGATTCGTGCAGTCGGCCGGTGGCTGGGGCAGAGCCTAAGCGATGCCCCGGCTCGTCTCAGCCGGGGCATCGGCAAGCCTCTGCCCCGGCCACCGACCTGGGCCATGCTGGCCGGCCATAAAGGCCGGTGCTACCGGGTTGCTGGCTCGCCGGCGGGCAGGGTGGTGAAGTACCCGATCATCATCTCTTCCCAGGTCTGGTCGCCCCAGCGCACGGTCTTGGTGGGGTCGGGGTTCGCCACATTGCCCGCTGAGTTATCGAAGTGCGCCGTGCACCGCAGCAGGGTTCCCTTCGGCAGCAGCTTCGGCTCGGCCAGATGATACCGCAATTGCCAGTTGAAATCGTAACGCGGAATTTCGAGCAAGATCTCGCTTCGTCCATCGGGGTAGTCTGCTTCATAGCGGAACGACTTACCGCGCAGGTGCATGTGAGGCGTCAGCGTCAGCAGCCGCACGTCGTTGTCAAAGCGGTGTTGTGAATGCACCTCGTGATTCTCATCGCCCGGCGGAATTTGCAGGAGCGGATTGGCGGCCATGCCGCCGCCGATTTTTTCGCGCACTTCCGCCGGATCGGCAAAGACCAGTCCCAGCGAACTGCGGTCTTTCTGCGGCGAGCCGTTGGGAGTGTAGTGCAATTGAAACACGATCTTTGAGCCCGCCGGCACGAGCATCGCCGCGCCCTCGGGGAAAATGGTAGGCGGCATGCCCGGGGCGAAGCCCACCATCGCCCCTCGCCGGCCGCGCGGCTTTTCGCCCGGCGGCACGAAGAACGCCACGATATGATGCACCACGGCGCGGTTGTCGGGGCGGCATTCGGCGGCTTTGATCCAGGTGTCGGCGGTGAAGCCTGGATCGACCGTGTAGTATTGATATTTCACCACGCCCTCGGCCGGCACATCGACCGGTTCATCGCGAATATAGACCACCTGGTCCGGCGGTGGAATCTGCCAGCCCGCCGTGAACTGCCGCGGCTCAGGCAATTGCGAGCGGTCGCCCTCTGGGCAGCCGGCGTCGACCCAATCGGCGAGCAGCCTCTTTTCTTCTTCGCTCAATCGCGGGTCATTGTGGAATTTGCCGAACTCGGGGTTGGCAAACCACGGCGGCATGCGCCCCTGCTCGATAACCTCGCGCATGCTTTCGGCCCAGCCGACCGCCTCGTCGTAACTGGTTAGAGCGAACGGAGCGACTTCGCCCGGCCGGTGGCACTCGACGCAGCGGCGATCCAGCAGCCGGGCAATTTGGTTCGAGTAGGTCACTTCGCCGGCCGCCTCGCGCTTTTGCAGCCGGCCGATGCGGCAGCCTTGCACGTCGGTTTCGGTCACGCTCACCGGTTGGCCACTCAAGAGTTCTTCCAGCGCGATGGCCAGATCGCGCCGCGTCGCTTGCGGACGCTGCCGGCCGACAATGAACTGATCGTCGATCCGACCGCGATAACGCACGATGCGCTGATCGTCGAGCAAAAAGACTTCCGGCGTGCGCGCGGCCGCGAACCGATCGGCCACCACATTGCCCGGATCCTTAAGCAGCGGAAACTTGATTTCGTAGGTCCGGGCAAAGTCGGCCAGCTCGGCCAGTGTATCTTGCTGGTTTGAGTCGATCGCCAAGAACGCCACCCCGCGCGGCTGATATTCTTCGGCCAGCTTCGCCAGACGGGGCGCGTATTGCCTGGCCAACGGGCATTCGCAACCGACGAACGCCACCACCACGAACTTGGGAGGTGTCGAATTTTCGCCGTCAGCGGGAGTGAATGCCGCGGCCAACGAGCCTTCCCTGCCACGAGGATCGCGGAGCGAGAAATCGGCGATTTCGCAGCCCACGATGCTGGGCCGCTCGTCCGATGTTTTTTGGCATTCGGCCAGCGCCGCCGCCGCAATCACGAGCACGAAGAATAAGCCACCCAAGAAAAATCGCATATTGCTTCCTTCAACTTGTAAATCGATCATTCACGCGGTTGTGGAGCGGTCTCTGACCGCTTCACTTAAGCGACCAAAGGTCTCCTAAATAACGGGAGACCTTCGGTCGGCCGAAGTGGCTGCGGTCAGGAGAACGTGCCACAACTATTGATTCGATATTCTATCCGACGGTTGCGGCCGAGGCAGCACCGTTTGAAGCGCCGCGCGGATGCGTTCTTCGCAGCCCGGACCGACCCACCGCCAATCGTGATTGAACCGCTCCTCGAATGCCGCTTGCGTGGGAATGTAGCCCGGCCAACATTCGCCGTAGCCGATCGACATGATAAACGCCTCGGGCACCAGCCGCTGAGCCAACAATTGATAGCCGACGAATGCTTCGCCGGGCAATAGCACGACTCGGGCGGGGCCGAAGTCGATGCAGGGAACGTCGATCTTCTGGCCGCGGTCGATCCGGTCGAGGCTGCTCAAGCCCATCGCCGCCAAGATGCGATCGCTGATCTTCGCTTCGGAATCATCGAGCGTGGCCTTCAGCGCCTGGCGCGTAAACGCGGCGCCTTCGTGAAACGGCAATTCCAGCGAAGCCGACCTAAAATCAATATGCTCCAGCGGCGAACGCTCGGTGGCTTTCCAAGCGTGCCGCATGGCGCGGTGGATGCGATCAGCCAATACTTGGCGCATCAGCTCACTGCCGTCGTTGTATTTGCCCGCCGTCACATCGCCGCTGCAACCGGTGACATAGATCTGCTTCACCGCCGGATCGTCGGCCGCCCGGCGGCGACGGGCAAGGCCCACAAAATCGGCGCTCACGCCGCCGCGACCGTAGTAGCTCATCGGGTGCGTGGCATAGCAGTGCAAAGCCAGCACCGGCCGATCGTCGTCCCAAAAGCTGATCGTCTTCAAATAGGGATCGATTTCGCCTTCGGGCGCCTCGTGGAGCCGCGGATCGCCGCCCGAGGCGCTATAGCGGTCGAAGTCGATCCGGCCGTCCGGCCGCGCGACGCGGCGGTTCGAAGCCACCTGGTCGACCTTGGCCTGACCAAGACCCAAATGCGTGACGCCGCGCGGCGCTTTAAGACTCGCTCGCAATGCGCGGCACACGCGTTTGACGCACTCGGCATGGAACGCGGTGTCGTAGATCTCTCCTTTGAGCCCAACTTCGTCCAGGTGCGCCTGCGCGCCGCTGTCGGCCACGGGTGCGTCGTGTTGATGCAGACAACTGACGAGCACTCGCTCGCGCGTCGTGCCGGCCGCTGAGGCCAGCGCGTTGCGCCATTGGTCGTACGCGCCGTTGCGGACTTCGCACCAGTCGAGCGCCAATAGCACGACCGGTTTGTCGGGTCCGAGCAACACGAACCCATGAGCTTCGAGCGGATCGTCGATACGTTGGGCTTTCGTCGGCAAAATACCCATGCACCGATGCCCCAGCGGAATGGTCACATCGGCCGAAAAGACGGCAATTTGGTATTGCCGCCGCTCTTGCTCGGCTGCCTTCAGCCAATTCGCGGCGGCGAAGCATGCCGTAAACGCCAGGACGACTGCGAAGCTTTTCATGGGAAGTAATAATCCAGGGAGCCGTCGGCAAGCTAGGGATAATGTCTTGAAGAACGGTGTCGGCACGGGCTAGACTGGGCAATGGCAATACGCCGCCCAACCAATACCCGGACTCCGGACATTCCAGTTTCAGATTATCGTCGCATGTCTCGCCACTTCGCGGCAAGTCTCCTGATCGGTTTGTTGTCGGTAACGGCCGGCGCGGATGAGCAACCCGCGCAACCGCATAAAATCGGCCTTCAGCCGGGCGCCGACGCGGACCAGCGAGCCGAGGCCTTTCGGCAACACGTCGCTCCGGTGCTCACCAAATACTGCTTCGATTGTCATGGCGACGGCGCCGCGACGGCCGAAGTGGCCTTCGATCAATTCACCTCCGATGCCCAGCTTCTGCAGAGCCGCGAGCTGTGGTGGAAGGCCCTCAAACAACTGCGGGCTGGCTTCATGCCACCGCAAGGCGAGCCACGCCCGTCGGCCGACGAGCTCACCCAACTGGAGAACTGGATCAAAATCGCGGTCTTCGAGATCGATCCGCAAAATCCCGATCCGGGCCGCGTGACGCTCCGCCGGCTGAATCGAGTCGAATATCGAAACACGATTCGCGATCTGGTCGGCGTCGAGTTCGACACCGCCGGCGAGTTCCCGGCCGACGACACCGGCTACGGCTTCGACAATATCGGCGACGTGCTGACGATGTCGCCGCTGCTGTTCGAGAAGTACGTCGCCGCGGCCGAAGCCATCGTCCAGCAGCCAGGCTTCAAGCAGCTTTTCTCCGGCGACATTCCTCAGACCGACGCCGAACGCCGCCAGTATGCCGGCGAAATCCTCTCGCACTTTGCCAGCCGTGCCTTTCGCCGTCCCGCCGAACCGGAAACCGTCGAGCGGCTGGTCGATCTCGCCCTCGACGCGGCGGGCCAACCGGGACGAACCTTCGAAGCAGGCATCGCCCGCGCCGTCACGGCCCTATTAGCTTCGCCGCGGTTTCTGTTTCGCGAAGAAATGGTCGAAGCCGCGCCGTCGCCGACACACCCGCTCGTCGACGAATATGCGCTGGCCACGCGGCTGTCGTATTTTTTGTGGTCGACCATGCCCGACGACGAGCTTTTTGCGCTCGCCGCCGAGCATAAGCTGCGCGAGAACCTTTCGGCGCAAGTGCGGCGGATGTTGTCCGATCCGCGCTCGAAGCAATTCATTCGCAATTTCACCGGGCAGTGGTTGCAAACGCGCGACATCGAGTCGGTGCCCATCAACGCCTTCGCCGTGATTTCGGGCGACCGGCCGCCCGATCCCGAGGCGCAGCAGCGGCGGACCCGGTTTCGCGAGCTGCGCAGCAAGCCGCTCGAAAGCTTGACCGCCGAAGAAAAGGCGGAGCTCGACGCCGCTCTGGCCGCATTTCGCGCAGGAAGGGGACGCTTCCGGCAGTTTGAATTGAACGGCGAGTTGCGGCGGGCGATGCGCGACGAGACCGAAATGCACTTCGCGCATCTCGTGCAAGAAGACCGCAGCCTGCTGGAGCTGATCGAGTGCGACTATGCCTTTTTGAACGAGCGGCTGGCCAAGCACTACGGCATCGAGGGCGTGGAGGGCGACCAGATGCGCCTCGTACGGCTGCCGCCCGACAGTCCCCGCGGCGGAGTGCTGACGCAAGGCACAGTGCTGGCCGTGACCTCGAATCCCGACCGCACGTCGCCTGTCAAACGTGGGCTGTTTATCCTCGAAAACCTGCTGGGCACGCCCCCCCCACCGCCGCCGCCCAATTTGCCGACTTTGGAAGACGCGGCCAAGCAACTGGGCGAACGGCCGACCCTCCGCCAGCAACTTGAGCTGCACCGGGCCCAGCCGCTGTGCCATTCCTGCCACAATCGGCTCGATCCGCTCGGGCTGGCTCTGGAAGATTTTAATGCCCTGGGGATGCTCCGCGAAAGCCGCCCAGATCACGTGATCGACACCTCCGGCACGCTGCTGAGCGGCGAATCGTTTAAAAATAGCCGCGAACTGAAGCATATTCTGGCCACCGAACGCCGCCGCGATTTTTACCGCTGTCTGACCGAAAAACTGCTCACCTACGCCTTGGGGCGGGGCCTCGATTATTACGATGTCTATACCGTGGACGACCTCGTCGACCGGCTGGACCGTGAAAACGGGCGTGCAATGGTATTGATTTCTGGTATCATCGAGTCGGCCCCGTTTCAACGCCGCCGCCACCAGTAGAACGGAATTCATTCCGTTCCGCTCAGTAGAACGGAATTCATTCCGTTCCGTTCGTACCGCGGCGGCGACGGAAACGGAGTAAATTCCGTTCTACGAGAATCAATAGCGTTCTACGAGGAGCGAAGCATGAACCACCGTCCGTTGGGCGTCGATCGCCGGCGTTTTTTACGGGGCGTGGGAGCGGCGATTGCCCTGCCGGCCTTCGAGTCGCTGCGGTCGGTTCCGCTTTGGGCCGCCGAAGCTGCGCGGCCATTGGCGACCACGGCCAGCGGTGCGCCACTGCGCACGGCGTTCGTCTTCTTTCCCAACGGCGCCATTCCCGACGCCTGGTGGCCGCAGGGCGAAGGCAGCGAGTTTCAATGGAGCCGCACGCTCCAGCCGCTCGAACCGTTCAAGGACTTCGTGCAAGTGATGGGCGGCCTCGATCACCAGAATGCCGAACCGGGGCCCGACGGCGCCGGCGACCATGCCCGTGGCGGCGGCACGTTCTTGACCGGCGTGCGGCTGAAAAAGAGCGCCACCGACATCCGGGCAGGTATCTCGATCGACCAGGTGCTCGCACGTGAAGTCGGCCATCTGACGCGGTTGTCGTCGCTCGAACTCACCTGCGACGCCGTGCGCAAATCGGGGGCGTGCGATTCGGGCTATGCCTGTGCCTATCAATTCAATCTCTCGTGGAGCTCGCCGACGACGCCCATGACGCCCGAGGCCAACCCACGGCTGGCCTTCGAGCGGCTGTTTGGCGAAGGCCCGCCGGGCCAGCGCCAGGCAAACCTGCAGCGGCGGCGGCAAGAACAACGCTCGGTGCTCGACTTCGTCCGCGAAGACGCCAAAGCGATGCAACGACGGCTGGCGGCCCGCGACAATGACAAGCTCGACCAATACCTCACGGGCATCCGCGAGATCGAAACGCGCATCGCCAAGGCCGAGACGTTCGGCGAAAGCCCAGATCCAGGCATTGAGGCGCCCACCGGCGTGCCCGCCGACTACGCCGAGCATGTGCAACTGATGTACGACCTGTTGCTGCTTGCGTTTCAGAGCGATTCGACGCGCGTCGGCACGTTGCTTTTGGCGCACGACGGCAGCAATCGGCCGTTCGAGGACATCGGCATTACCGAAGGTCACCACGATCTGACGCACCATCAAAATCGCCCCGAATGGATTCAAAAAGTGAGCGAGATCGATCTCTGGTACGCGCGGCAATTTGCCCGGTTTCTCGATCGGCTAAGTAAGACAACCGACGTCGATGGCAAATCGCTGCTGCACAACTCGATGATCGTCTACGGCGGCGGCAACGCCGATGCCAACCGGCACACTCACAGCAACCTGCCGATCGTGCTGGCGGGCGCCGGCGGCGGCTCGCTGCGAACCGGCCGATACCTGAAGCACGGCTCGCAGCCGGTCAGCAACCTGTTCTTGAGCCTGGCCGACCGTTGCGGGCTGCCATCGCTCGATCAATTTGGCGACTCCACCGGCCGCTTAGGGGATATTTAGAGTCCCCACGCGACTCCCACGCGTGAGCGAGGCGGTGTCGGTGGCTGGGGCAGAGCGTTGGCGATGACCCGGCGAATGAATCGTTCGTTACGATTTCCTATGTGGAACCGGAAGACTTAGGACGAGTACTCACCGCTATCCCAGGGAGGGTGGAACATCATATCCAACGGTTCGAGCATGACCCAGTCGGAATCGGCCATGCCCGATTCCGCATCGGGCTCTTCCTCGCTTTGCTCATAGAACAACCCGTGCGTTATGCCGTCAATCTCGATGGAAAACAACCGAACGTGAATATCGCAAAGTGCCGGTTGGCGGCCCGCCGCGAACTCAGAAAGCATATCTTGCAATTGTTGAAACGCCTTAGCACCCGCGACAACCCTCCCTTCAATGTCAAATCCGCCCAACCGGGATTCGCTATCTATGTGGTTTCCATCGGAGTCGAACTGGTGCAGCACCGCCAGCCACCGCTTCTTAAATTGCGCGTCTTCACCTAGGTAATGCTTCAGGCCTGTCGGGAATGCGCCGGTGACGAACGCCATGAACTGCGTGCCGTCTTGCAAGCGCCCGACACAATCAAATCGGCAGTCGTCGGGGCCTTCGTAGGGAATTCGTAGTTTTTCAGGTCTGGCCATGGCTTCGCCCTGTCGCCCCATCGCCCCATCGCCCCATCGCCTCTTCGCCGTGTCGCCCTGACGCCCCCTCGCCTCTTCGCCGTGTCGCCCTCTTGCCCTCGTTCATCCCCAACTGCCACTCACATCGCTCCGGCACAAGGCCGGTAGCTAGCGGCGCTTCTTCTTGCGCGGCCGTGCGGTGCGCTCGGTGTCGACTTTGACCACGCGACGCTTTTTCACAGCCTGTCCATCGCCGGCCGCTTTCGAGGCGCGCGGCGACTTCGGCCGGCGCTTCGGCTCGGCCTTGCGGGCCTCACCGCCGCGCGGCGCCGCTCGACCACGCCGCTCGACTAATCGAAAGTCCAGCTCGCGGCGGTCGACGTCGACCTGGGCCACCACCACCCGCACTCGGTCGCCCAGGCGGAATTGATTGCCGGAACGGCGCCCGGCCAGCGTGTGCGTCCGCCGGTCGTATTGATAAAAATCGTCGGCCAGCGAGGTGACGTGAATCAGCCCCTCGGCCGGCAGCTCGATGCCCTGGGCAAACAGCCCGTATTGCTCGACGCCGGTGATGATCGCGTCGAGCTCCATCCCCACCCGCTCGCTCAGATAGTTGAGCAGCTTGATCTTGGTCAGCTCACGCTCGGCTTCTTCGGCGTGCTGCTCGCGCTCGGAGCAGTGCTCGCCCAGCACGGCCAGTTCCGAAAAATCGTTGCGCGGCTTTTGCCCCGTGAGCAGAGCGTCGATCAGCCGATGGATTGTCAGGTCGGGATAGCGGCGAATCGGCGAAGTGAAATGGCAATAGCAATCGCTGGCTAAGGCGTAATGGCCTTCTTCCTCCGGGCTGTAGACCGCCCGTTGCAGGCTGCGGAGCACCGCATAATTGACGGCGTGCTGTTGCGGTTGGCCGGCGACCTGGCTGAGCAGCCGCTGCAGCTCGAAGCGGCTTTGCAAGCTTTCGGTCTCGAAGCCCAGCGCCGCCACGAACTCGCCGAGAGCTTGCAGCTTGCGCGGGTCTGGCGAGTGATGCACCCGGCGGAGAAAATACCACTGCGCCTCGGCCAGCCGCTCGGCCACCGCCTCATTGGCCGCCAACATAAACTCTTCGATGATCTGATGGCTTTCGGTGTTCACCACCTTGTGCGCCCCGACCACGCGGCCGTGCTTGTCGAGATCGACCTTGATCTCGTCGATCGACAGCTCCAGCGAGCCGCGCTCGGTGCGCCGCCGCCGCAAGATCATCGCCAGCTCGTGCATCCGGCCCAGCAGCTCGTTGACGTGCGGCGTGAGCTTCGCCCGCCAGGCGGCCCGATCGGCCAGGTAATCGTCGATCTCTTCATACGTGAACCGCCGCTTGCTCTTGATGGCCGCCGAATGAAACTGGGCGGCCACCGGCACGCCCTCGGGCGTGAACTCTAAAAAAACCGTCTTGGTGTACCGCACCCGGTCGGGCTGCAAACTGGCCAGCCCGTTCGAGATGATTTCGGGCAGCATCGGAATCACGCGGTCGGGCAGGTAGACGCTGGTGGCGCGGTCGTGGGCGGCCCGGTCGAGCGGCGACCGCGGACGCACGAAGTGCGACACGTCGGCGATATGTACGCCCAACAGCCAATGCCCGTTCGGCTCGCGCCGCAGCGAGATCGCATCGTCAAAATCTCGCGCGTCGATCGGGTCGATCGTGACGATCGTCTCTTCGGTCAAATCGAGCCGGCCGGCCAGATTGGTTTCGTCGAAGGCGTCGGCCTCGTCGCGGGCGGCTGCGAGCACGTCGGACTCGAACGCCTCGGTCAGGTTGAATTCGCGAATGATCGAGAGCGTATCGACGCCCGGCGCGCCGCGGCTGCCCAGCACTTCGGTGAGCACGCCTTCGCCGTCGTGCGTGTGCGTGGGAAAGCGGACCATTTCGAAGACGACCTTGTCGTCGGGCTGGGCGCTTTTGGCCCCCGGATCGCCCACAAAGATCGGCCGGGCGAAGAGCGTGCCGTCGACCTGCACCCAGCCGCTGCCGCCGCGCTCGAAGTACGTACCTACAAATTGGTGCGTCTCGCGCTCGATGACCTCAACAATGGCGCCCCGCGTGCCGCGCGATCGGCCGCCGCCGCCTTTGAGCAGCCGCACCAGCACCACATCGCCGCTGGCGGCGTCGCGGGCC
>DATFDL010000500.1:0-36827 GCA_035252155.1 Pirellulales bacterium
CGCGGAACGCCACGGAGGGCGTTCCCTACAGACGTCGATCTCGATGCCGATGCCGAAACCGGTCGGAGAGAAAGCCACCCCATGCTCGACCTTGATACCTTTGACCATCAACGCCAAACCAGCGTCATCGAGCGCGCACCCATCACCCGCCGGTATCCGATCGGCGCCGAAGTGTTGCGCTCGGGCGGGGTGAACTTCCGCGTCTGGTGTCCCGAGCGGCAGCGGGTCGAGGTGGTCTTCGAGACGGCCGATCGGCGACTTCAATCCGTCGACTTGCAACGCGAGGTCGGCGGCTACTTCAGCGGGCTGGCCGCCGAGGCCCGTAGCGGCGATCTCTACCGGCTGCGGCTCGATGGCGATCCTCAGCTCGCGTTCGCCGATCCGGCCTCGCGCGTTCAGCCCGAAGGGCCGTTCGGTCCGTCGCAAGTGATTGATCCCTCGGACTTCGATTGGAGCGACGAGGCTTGGCCTGGCATCGAGGTGGCCGGGCACGTGATCTATGAATTCCATGTCGGCACGTTCACGCCCGAAGGAACCTGGCGGGCGGCCCGCGAACAACTGCCGGAGCTTGCCCGCACGGGCGTCACGCTGTTGGAGATGATGCCGGTGGCCGATTTTCCGGGCGAGTTCGGCTGGGGATACGACGGCGTCAATCATTTCGCCCCCACGCGGCTCTATGGCTCACCCGACGATTTGCGCGCGTTCGTCGATGCGGCTCATGCCGCGGGGTTGGGCGTGATCCTCGACGTGGTTTACAACCACCTGGGCAGCGCCGGAAATTTCTTGCCGCAGTTTTCGCGCTACTACGCCAGCGACCGGCACAAAAGCGAGTGGGGTGATGCCGTGAATTTCGACGGCCCCAACGCCGCCCCTGTCCGGGAGTTCGTGTTGACCAATGTGCGGTATTGGATTGAGGAATTTCATTTCGACGGCTTCCGCATCGACGCTACGCAGCAATTCTACGACGATTCGCCGCGGCACATTCTCGGAGAGATCGGCTGCACAGCACGCCAGGCCGGCGGCCACCGCGCGGTGTTGGTGCTCGGCGAAAACGAACCGCAGCAGGTGCGGATGGTGCGGGCCGAGGCTGAGGGCGGGCATGGACTCGATGCGCTTTGGAACGACGATTTCCATCATTCGGCGATGGTGCGGCTGACCGGCCGCCGCGAAGCCTATTACAGCGATTATTTTGGCACGCCCGAAGAGTTCATCGCCTTGGCCAAGTGGGGCTTTTTGTATCAGGGGCAGATCTATCCGTGGCAGCGCGGGCGGCGCGGCAGCCCCACCTTCGGTTTGGCCGCCGTTCGATTCGTGAATTTCTTGGAAAACCACGACCAGATGGCGAACTCGGCGCGGGGCGACCGCGTCTGGCAACAGACCAGCCCTGGCCGCTTCCGCGCGGCCACCGCTTGTCTGCTGTTGGGCCCCGGGACTCCTATGCTGTTTCAGGGGCAAGAGTTTTCGGCCACCAGTCCGTTTCTGTACTTTGCAGATTGCGGACCTGAGTTGGCGACCGACGTCGCGGCCGGACGCGCGAAGTTTCTGGCTCAGTTTCGTCCGCTGGCGACGCCCGAGATGCAGGCTCGGCTGATCGATCCCAACGATCGTCGGACTTTTGAGCGCTCGAAGCTTGACTTCGCCGAGCGGCAACAGCACGCCGACAGTTATCGACTGCATCGCGACCTGATTCGCTTGCGACGGCACGACGCGGTGTTTCGCCGCCAGGCGTCCGATCGGCTCGAGGGCGCGAGGTTGAGCGACGACGCCTTCGTGCTGCGGTACTTCGGCGGGCCCGACGGCGATCGCTTGTTGGTAGTGAATTTCGGCTGCGAGCTGCGAATCAACTCGGCGTCGCAGCCGCTGTTGGCGCCGGTCGAGCGCAGCGAGTGGCGGATTCTTTGGTCGAGCGAATCGCCGCACTATGGCGGCAGCGGCACCGCGCCGTTAGACACCGACGCCGGCTGGTGGATTCCCGGCGAAGCCGCCGTGGTGCTCACGTCGACGTAGTTTGCAGGATGGCCGTCTTGTAATTGCGGGGTGCCACGGCATCCGTCGCGGCGAGATCAGCGTCAAATTTGCTTTTCGCGTCGTCGCCGCGACGGACGCCGTGCCGCACCGCACTCGAGGCCGAATTGATAATCACGCCCGCACGGCGTCCGCCGCGGCAAATTCTGTCTCCCCTCCAATCGGCGCCACAGCCGCCGCGGCGGATGCCGTGGCACCCAGTTTTCCTCCAAGAGCGAGAAGGCGCCGCTATCCCGGTTTTACGGTCGCCAACAAGAATGTGGGCGGTAGAGCGTCGAACCGCACCCGCTCCAACTGATGCGTGCCGCGGGCCACGTTGATCATCCAGACTTTCACATCGCCCGTGCGGCGGTGCAGCACCGCATGCACTTCGGCCAGGTTTTCAATGCTGCCGACATTGGCCACCAGCCGGCCCCGCCCGCGCAGCCGACCATACGCCTGATCGACCAGTTGACTGATCTCCCGCCCGCTACCGCCCACAAAAATGCTGTCAGGGTCGGGCAGGCCGCTCCAGGCCTCGGGCGCACGCCCCAGCACGGGCACCAGGTTTGTTACGCCGAACCGCTCGGCATTGGCCGTGATCAGGTTGTAATCGTCGGCGTCCATCTCGATGGCGTAGGTTGTACCGGCCGAGGCGATCTGGGCCGCTTCGATCGCCACCGATCCGCTGCCCGCCCCGATGTCCCACACGGTGCTTGTCGGCCCCAGGTCCATCTCGGCCAGCGCCATCGAGCGGACCTCGGCCGGCGTCAGCAACCCCTTTTTGGGCTTGGTCTGCAAAAATGCCTCGTCGGGGTTTCCCAGCAGCCGGCGGCCGACGCGCTCGCTAGGCCGATCGGGTGCGCCCGGCTTGCGCACCAGCACCATCACGTTCAGCGGCGCGAATTCCTGTTGAGCCAGTTCTTCAAGTGATCCCTGCGTGACGCGTTCGTCGGGCGAGCCCAGATTCTCGCACACGTAGGCCGAGAAATAATCGATCCGCCGCGCCACCAAGGCCCGTGCCACCGCCGCCGGCGGCGCGGCCTCGGTCGTGAATAGCCCCACTTTCTCCGCCGTGCGGATCTTTTCGACCACCTGCTCCAGCGTGTGGTTGGCCAGGTTCGTCAGGTAGGCGTCTTCCCAGCTCTCTTTCACTCGGGCAAACGCCAACTGCATGCTGCTGACGTGCGGCAAGACCTCGAACCGCTCTTTGCCGAGCTTGTCGCACAAAAAACGGGCCATGCCATAAAACAATGGGTCGCCCGAAACAAGCACGGCGGTGCGTTTGCCCGACGACCGGCCCAGCCGCTCGACCACCTGGTCAAGATTGCCGCCGACGACCAACCGCTCGGCCTTGCCGCCGGGCACACGGGCCAGGGTATGTTCGGCGCCGACGAGCAGCTCGGCCCGCTCGATGATCTGACGCGCGGCACTAGTGACTCCTTCGAGCCCATCGTCGCCGATGCCGATGATCTGGATCTTGTCCGACATGAGGGTTCAGGGTTCAGGGTTCAGGGTTCAGGGCCGCAGCTACACGACGCCGCTCTGCCACTCGAACCGTGGCAGCCGATTCTAGGTCCGATTGCAGCGCGTAGCAATCGCCTCACAATTCGCTGTGCGCTGCGGGCCGACCGTCGACGGGGCAACAACCTCAAAAGCAAGCGTTCCAAAGAGTTGCGGTCTCGCGTCTCCTGCCATTCGACGTTGACTTCGGCGGCCATTTGAGCGATACTTCTCTGCGCCCACCTCACTCACTTCCCTTCGGTTAAGAGACTTTCGCAGGTTCGTCGATGGCCGTAGCCCAGCAGACCGATCTTCGGGCTTATTGCCTCGATCTCGCCCGGCAGGCGCAGGCGGCGGCGAACGAACTGGCCAATGTTGGCGGAGCCGCGCGAAACGATTTCTTGAAGATCGGCGCAAAGTTGCTGCGCGAAAGAACCAACGAATTGCTGGCTGCCAATCAGCAGGATCTGGCGGCCGCGCCCAGCTTTAAGCTCACCGACGCCCAAATCGACCGTCTGCGGCTGACGCCCAAAACGATCGAGTCGATGGCCGTTGGTTTGGAAGAAGTCGCCGCTCAGCCCGACCCGATCGGCGAGGTGATCGAATCGTCGATCCGTCCCAACGGGCTGGAAGTGACCAAGGTGCGGGTGCCGCTGGGCGTCGTCTTCTTTATCTACGAATCGCGGCCCAATGTCACGGCCGACGCCGCCGCAATTTGCGTCAAGAGCGGCAACGCCGTGATCTTGCGCGGAGGCAAAGAAGCCGCCAATTCAAACGCCGCCATCGCCGCGCTGCTGGCCGAGGCCGCCGAGGCGGCCGGTTTACCGAACCACGCCGTGCAACTGGTGGCCACCACCGACCGCGCGGCGGTCGGGCATCTGCTGGCCCTCGATCAATACATTACCGTCGCCATCCCGCGGGGCGGCGAAAGCCTCATCCGCCGCGTGGCCGAAGAAGCCAAAATGCCGGTCATCAAGCACTTCACCGGCAATTGTCATGTGTATGTCGATGCCGCGGCCGATCTGGAGATGGCCGAGCGAATCACGATCAACGCCAAGTGCCAGCGAATGGGGGTCTGCAACGCCGCCGAGTCGCTGCTGGTGCATCGCCAGGTGGCGGGCGAGTTTTTGCCGAGCATCGGTCGATCGCTCGCCGCGCGAGAAATCGAGCTGCGAGCCGATGAACGCGCTCGCAAGTTGCTGCCCGGCGCCGTCGCGGCCAGCGAAGACGATTACGCCGCTGAGTTTCTGGGGCCGATTCTTTCAATCAAGGTGGTCGATTCGCTCGACGAGGCGATCGAGCACATCAACCGCTACGGCTCGCGCCACACCGACGCCATTGTGACAGGCGACCTGGCCGCCGCTCGGCAATTTGCGGCCCGGGTTGATAGTTCGGCGGTGATGGTCAACGCCAGCACGCGCTTCAACGATGGCGGGCAGTTTGGCCTGGGCGCCGAGATCGGCATCAGCACCGACAAGCTACACGCCCGCGGCCCGTGTGGCGTGAAAGAGCTGACCAGCTACAAGTACGTGGTCTACGGCGCCGGGCAGGTGCGTGAGTGAGGGAGAGCGACACGGCGAAGAGGCGACACGGCGAGGGGGCGAAAAGGGGAACGGGCGGGGGCGACACGGCGAACGGGCGACACGAAACATGATCGTTTCCCGGTTTTTACTTTTGCATTTTGCATTTTGACTTTCTACCCCGACCCCTTACCCCCGAACCCCGACCCCTGCCCGCTCATGCCTGGTGACGTTCTTAGCCAAGCCGAAGTCGAAAGCCTGCTGAACGCGGTCGATGCCGGCGCGTCGCAAGCGTCCGGGGGACTGTTGAGCGGCCGGGGCGGACTGGCCGCGCCGCCGCTCGTCTCGGCCGTGCGCGGACGCGACAAGGTCACGCCCTACGATTTCAAACGCCCCGAGCGCGTCGGCAAAGACCAGATGCGGGCCTTGCAAACGCTGCACGAAGGCTTCGGACGCAACTTCGGCGCGGCCCTTTCGGCCCTGCTACGGTCGATTGTCGAGATGAAGCTGACCAGCGTCGATCAGCTTACCTACAGCGAGTTTGTGTTCAGCCTCGAAAACCCGACCTGCTTCAATCTGCTCAAGGCCGAGCCGCTCGAAGGCAACTTGATTCTCGACATCAACCCTTCAATCCTTTATCCGATCATCGACCGCCTGTTGGGTGGAGGGCGCGAGAGTGGCCCGCTGGCCCGCCGCCCTTTAACCGACATCGAGCTGCGGCTGGTCCGCCGCATCACCGATCTCTTTCTGGAAGAGCTCCGCCGGGCCTGGGAAAACGTGCTCAATCTCGACCTCGCGGTGATTCGAGTCGAAAGCAACCCGCAACTCGTGCAGATCGTGCCGCCCAACGAAGTAGTGGTGCTGATCAGCTTCGAGCTGACGGTGGGCGACGTGCGGGGGATGATGAACCTCTGCGTGCCATTCAACTCGATCGAACGGATCGGCAACAAGCTGTCATCGAATAGCTGGGTGACGTACGGCCGGCGGCAGGCCACACCCGAAAGCATTCGGCAGATCAGCCGAAACCTGCAAGGGTCGCAGATGCAGCTTTCGGTGCAGTTGGCCGACACGCGGCTTTCGACCACCGATCTCATTGGGCTGCGTGTGGGCGATATCATTACCACCGAAAAAGACGTGCGCAGCCCCTTGATGGTCGACCTCGAGGGCGTGGGCAAATTCCTGGCTCGTCCCGGCGCCTACAAGGCCCACAAGGCGATCTGCATCGAGTCGGTGCTCGAGACGCCGCCGGCCGCCGTGAAAACCGACAGCCGAGATCCGTAGGTTAGGCGCTTTCCATCCTCGTTCAAGACCATGACGGTCTGACCGACTTCGACAAACCAAGCCGGCAACACCGTTCGGGTCTGTAGGGAACGCCCTCCGTGGCGTTCCGCGAACTGCGGGTGGACGTCAACTTGCCCCTCGCAGAACGCCACGGAGGGCGTTCCCTACAGACGTAGGCGGTGGCAATGTTTGTCGACCCGCCGGGTGGGTTGCTTTACAGCCTCGCCGCCATTTCCCATACTAGCTCCCTGCGCGGACAGAGCGAGGCAGCCCGTCCCGCGCTCGGTCTCACTTCCATCGGTTTCATCTACTTCAGGGAGCGCACGGATGGCACGATTATCGATGAACGAGATGACCACCTACCGCTGGCCCTTCGAGCAGGATGTGGCCGAATACGCGGCGGCGGGCATCGGGGCGATCGGCGTCTGGCGGCAGAAGCTTTCCGATTTTGGCGAGGAAAAAGGCATCGAGCTGCTGGCCGAAAGCGGCTTGAAAGTGTCGAACCTGCTCTGGGCCGGCGGTTTCACGGGCAGCGACGGCCGTTCGCAGCGTGAGAGTATCGACGATGGGCTCGACGCGGTGCGGCTCGCCCACGAAATGGACGCCGACTGCCTGGTGGTCTATAGCGGCGGCCGGGCTGGGCACACCCACAATCATCTCCGGCGGCTGGTGAAGGAAGCGATGCGGGAGCTCGCTCCGCTGGCCGATGATTTGAACGTGACGCTGGCCATCGAACCGATGCACCTGCGTTGCGCGGCCGAGTGGACGTTTCTGACCAGCATCGACGCGGCCCTGGAACTGATCGACGGGCTGAGTATGCCGCGTCTCAAGCTGGCGTTCGATACGTATCATTTCGGCCAGGACGATGGCGTCATCAAGCGTTTGCAAACCCTGGCCCATCGGATTGCGATCGTGCATTTGGGCGACGGCAAATGCCCGCCCGAACACGAACAGAACCGCACGCCGCTGGGCGCCGGCATCATTGCCTTGAAAGAAATCGTGTCGGCCCTCGCCGCGGCCGGCTACGACGGCTATTACGACGTCGAGCTCATGGGCGAAGAGATCGAGACCGCCGATTACCGCGATCTGCTGGCGCAATCCAAACAGGCGTTCGCCCAATTGTTGGGCTGCCCGGCCGCGCTGCCCAGTGCGCCGTCCGGCGGAGGATGGCCTTCCTAAATAGCCATGTGCGATTAGCGAATGCCCCCCAAGGTCGGCTTTCGCTCCGCGAAAGCACGTCCTTTCGCGGAGCGAAAGGCGACAATGGCCCGCCCGGTACTCGAGCACGGCTATTTAGTGCCGATAACCATAAGAAGACCGTGAAAAAGATAATTCTGGGGGTCGCAATTGTTATTGTGGCCTTAGTCGTTGTCTTACGTCTCGCGCGCTTGCGGGGACACCCCTGGCCTGAAACCGCTCACAAGTCGTTCAGTGACTGGGGCCAGACTTGGGTACTGCCGCCTCGGCCGGACGGTGCGCACGCGATCTATCTCGCATACTTTAAGGGTGACGAAGGCGGCCGGATCGAGACCGAAGAGGACCAACTCCGCTCGCAATCCACGAAAACCCCCCTCAAGCTGACAGTCGTCGACGAGACCGCCGACAAGGATGTGCCGCTCTTACGTGATTGGCTGTACGGAGAAGTTTCCGGCAGCGACGATTGGAAGTTGATCCAAGTTGCCAACGTATGGCTTGAAGAGGGACACCGCTACCGGCTCAAGATAGACCCGGAGCAACTGGCGGAGCTTGCCAAATTCCGGCACCAGCTTTGGGTCGACTTGGATGTAAGCGAGAAGAGAAATTGGAGTGAGCGGAACGATCCCAATTGGCGCGAAAAACGCCAAGTACGGCAGGCAGAGAAGGCCAAGAAGAAGAAGGAATGGGAGCCAGAGCAACTAAAGAAGGCCCGCGCCGCGCGGCAGAAATGGGAGACAGAAAAGGCGCGGATGCGAGGGGAGAGTCAACCGAAATAGCCCATTCACAAAACCGCCGGTGGTAGCGGCGAAGGTAGGATAACGGCATGGACGAGAACCCCTACCAAACGCCGCGTGAAGATGCTTCGGTGCTAAGCCGGCGCCCGATAAAACGCGGGCGACCAATGGGGACGCTCGGGCGAAGCGTCTTGCTTTACGGCATGGCCCTCAACGGGGCGGCCATCGGAGGCGCCATGCAAGGATCGGGCGACCCAATAGGCTTGGGTCTGGGTGGTCTTGTCGGTCTTGCGGTGGGCGTTGTGTTCTTGTTAGTGGTCAATTGGCGGCCCAAACCTTGATCCGGCCGCATACCGCCCATTGACGGCGTGCGCCGCTCATAACCGGCTCGCGGAACGTCTCCGCATTTCATTACCCCTGCCCCAATGAATAGCCGGGCGCTTGCGGCGTGGCTTTCCGCCCTTCACAATACGCTTCGTTCGTTGGGCGGCGGGCCCAAGCCCGCACAACTCTGTTTTCCGGCCAACACGAGGCACCCATGCTCGCGCGATTGCGCACGTTTTCGCTGCTGGGAATCGAGGCCCTGCCGGTCGAGGTCGAAGTCGATGTCTCCGATGGAGCGCTGCCCAAAACCGTGCTGGTCGGCCTGCCCGAAGCCGCCGTCAAGGAGTGTACCCATCGCGTCGAGCGGGCGCTGGTCAATTCGGGTTTCATTCGCCCTCAAAACCGCGTGGTGATCAACCTGGCTCCGGCTGATTTGCCCAAGCAGGCGGCTTCGTTCGATCTGCCGATCACGTTGGGCATTTTGGCGGGCAGCGGGCAATTGGCCACCGACCGCTTGCAAGAATACGCCGTGGTGGGCGAGCTGGCCCTCGACGGCACCATGCGGCCCACCAAAGGCGCACTCTCGATGGCCATCACCGCCGCCACAGAAAAAGGCGTGCGCGGGTTGCTTGTGCCCAGCGAGAACGCCGGCGAAGCGGCCGTCGTGGCCGGAGTCGACGTCATCGCCGTCTCGAGCCTCGCTCAGGCCGTCGGCTTTCTTACCGGGCAGATCGACATCGAGCCGACGCCGCCACGGCTCGACGAATGGTTTCAGGTCTATGCCAAGTACGAGATCGACTTCGCCGACGTGCGCGGGCAAGAGATGGCCAAGCGGGCCATCGTCATCGCCGCGACCGGCGGCCATAATCTGCTGATGCTCGGCCCACCAGGCTCTGGCAAGACGATGCTCGCCAAGCGGCTGCCGACCATCTTGCCCGACCTCACGGCCATCGAGTCGATCGAAACCACCCGCATCTACAGCGCCATGGGACTGCTGCCGGCGGGCCAGCCGCTGTTGGCCACGCGGCCTTATCGCAGCCCCCACCACACCATCAGCGACGCGGGCCTGGTGGGCGGCGGCTCGACGCCCACGCCGGGCGAAATCAGCCTGAGTCACAACGGAGTTCTCTTCCTCGACGAGTTGCCCGAGTTCAACCGCCGCACGCTCGAAGTCTTGCGGCAACCGCTCGAAGACGGCACGGTGACCATCAGCCGGGCCTTGGCCAGCACGACGTTCCCCGCGAATTTCATTTTGATCGCGGCGCTGAACCCTTGCCCGTGCGGATATCGCAACGATCCGCGCCGCGCCTGCCACTGCACGCTGCCGCAGATCGAACGCTACATGGCCAAAATCAGCGGGCCGCTCTTGGACCGGATCGACATTCACCTGGAAGTGCCGGCGGTGCCCTTCCGCGAGCTCGCCAGCGGCAGTCCGGGCACCACGAGCGCTCAGATGCGCGAGCAAGTGGTGGCCGCCCGAGCGGTGCAGACCGAGCGATTCCGCGGCTCTCGCACGCGGCTCAACGCCAAAATGACTTCGCGGCAGGTGCGGCAGCATTGCAAGCTCGACGACGAGAGTTTCAACTTGCTGCGAGCCAGCGTGAACGAGCTGGGCCTTTCGGCGCGGGCGCACGACAAGGTGCTGCGCGTGGCCCGCACCATCGCCGATCTCGACCGCAGCGAATCGATCGTGCCCGCGCACATCAGCGAGGCCATCAACTACCGGATGCTCGACCGGAATCTGTGGAGTTAGAGCTAGCCGCGGCCAAGATTTTTTTTGCCGTGCTGGAAAAGTCTGCGATTCGCCGCGGCGCGCTCGTCAGCGGAAGACGTGCGCAGCACCGAGGCCGGTCCGGCGCTGTCGTTCGAGAGCTGGTCGCGAATGGAAGCAGCCATTTCGGCGTTCGAGCGCGCCTGGCAGGACGGCGAACGACCTGATCTGGCCGCCTTTTTGCCCGGTCCCGCCGGCGAGATGCGGCTCGTCGAGAGCTGCGGACCACGGCCTTTGTTGATGACGGCGATGTCGGTTTTCATTTGGTATCCCTCGAAGTCCTCTTTGTATTGTACCATCATTCATGCCGCGCGAGCCCAGGGTTGCGCTGAGAGGAATGTCCGTGGCCGCCCTGCAGGAGCGGCAACGGCCATTGCTAAAAACCAGCCGACCGCGGCGCCTGCCATAACGTCGCTTAAGAAATGCGCGCTGCCCAAGATCCGCTGAGCGCCGACGGAAACGGCCAGCACGGCAAATAACCACCGGCCGCGCGGGTAGAGGGCCGACAACATGATCGCCAGACCCACGGCGGTCGCGGTGTGCGCCGACGGAAAACTTTGATGCAAACTGCCGTTGTGAGCCAAAGGCAGCCAGCCTGCAAAAGTCCCGATTGCGTCGGTTTGTGCCAGGTCGGCCGCACTCGGTCGGTCGCGGGCGATGAGCAACTTGACGAGATTCGCTCCCAGCCCCGACGACAGCACCGCAGCGATCAACCGCGGTAGCCGGCGGCGGCGCGCGGGATCGAGCACGAAGATCGTAATCACGATCAGCGTGACGCCGACGCCATGTCCGAACGCCTCGGAGATACTCATCAGCTCGCGGACTGCGCGGGGATAATCGCGTCCGGCGGCCCAGCGAGCCAGCGGCAGATCGGCGGAAAGCGAGACCCAGGCCAACGCCAGGAACACCAGCGGCGGCAACAGCCACAACGCCGAATGGCCGGCGCATGGCGTTCGCAACGCCGCCGCGCTGGCCGAAGGCGCCGCAGCTAAGTTCGCCGGTGCGGCATGAATCGTGTGGTCGTCGGGCTCTCGCGGGCGCATGGCCGTTTTATGTCGATAAGTCTGATCGGTTTTGTCAGTCAAGATCGGCAAGTGGACCGGCCGCCCTCGGCTGGTTCCGCGACACCGACTTCGTCGGCAATCGACAGCCGAGGGCGGCTGTGCCACATGCCGCGAGGGGCGGCGCGACGTCACGAGGTATTCCCGGAACGTCACGAAGGGCGTTCCCTACAACGTCGAACGGCGGGAGTATACCGCGGCCAGCCGCCTGGCCCAAGGCATGTTACCATGACGGAATGTTCGACCTGAATGAAACGATCGCCGCGATTGCCTCACCGCCTGGCGGGGCGGCGCGGGGCATCGTGAGGATCAGCGGACCAGGAGCGCTGACGGCGGTCGTCCGGCTGTTTTCACCCGATGGGCCCACGGATCTCGGCGAAATACGCCGTCCCACCGCCCTCGACGGACGGCTGCGATTGGTCCGCGTCGAGGCGCCAGTGCCTTGCCGACTTTATCTCTGGCCATCGTCGCGCAGCTATACCCGGCAGCCAACCGCCGAACTGCACACGCTCGGCTCTCCCCCGCTGCTGGCACAAGTGCTCGACGAACTCTGCGCGGCCGGGGCGCGCCCGGCGCGGCCCGGCGAATTTACCTTACGGGCGTTTCTCGCCGGCCGGCTCGATCTGACGCAGGCTGAGGCCGTGCTCGGCGTCATCGATGCACGCGGACCAGAGCAACTCTCCACCGCCCTAGCTCAACTTGCCGGCGGGCTGGCCACGCCGCTGGCCCGACTGCGCGACGAGCTGCTCGACCTATTAGCACATCTCGAGGCTGGACTCGATTTCGCCGAGGAAGAGATCGAATTCATCTCAGCCGACCAGCTCGTTCGCCAGTTGCAGGCGGCACTAACTGTGGTGGCCCAATTGGCTGAACAAATGGAATCGCGCGCCGAGACGAGCGAGGTAGTGCGGGTGGTGCTCGTCGGCGCGCCCAATGTGGGCAAGACTTCGCTTTATAACGCGCTGGCCGGTCAAGCCGCGCTGGTGTCGCCGCGGGCCGGCACGACTCGCGATTACCTACGTGCGCGGCTCGACCTCGGCGGGGTCGCATGCGAGTTGGTCGATACAGCGGGCATCGGTTCGCCATCGCCCGCGGCTATGCCGGCCGTCGAGGTGGGCGCCCGCGATCTTATCGATCTGTTGGCGCAACGCGCCGCCGCCGATGAACGCGAACAGGCCGACATCGAAATTCTCTGCCTCGATGCAACCCGCCCCTTGAACGCCTGGGAACGATCCGCCGCGGGCGAGTCATCCTCACGTCAGCGCATCGTCGTGCTTAACAAGATTGACCAACGCCTGGCTCATCCGCGCAACGATCGCGGCTTTGATCTCGCGCAAACCGAAGCCATCGAGACCAGCAGTGTCACCGGCGCCGGGCTCGATCGCTTACGCCAGCGGCTGCGGGCGCTCGCCTGCGCGGTCGGGCGAGACGGCGGCCAGGCCGTGGCCAGCACCGCGGCTCGCTGCCGCGAGAGTCTGCGCCAAGCGGCGGCGGCTTTGAACCGCGCCGGCGAACTTGCCGCGGCCCGGCGGGGCGAAGAGCTGGTGGCGGCCGAGGTGCGGCTGGCGCTTGACGGGCTGGGCCAGATCATCGGAGCCATTTACACCGAAGACGTGCTAGACCGCATCTTCAGCCGGTTTTGTATCGGGAAATAGCGCCGCATCGACAGCCCGCCGTGGCGGTCGTTACAATCGGCGCCATGCCCGCCGTTCATGCCATCGATTTTTTCGCCGAAGCCGCCGATCAAAGCGTCCCGGCAGTGGCGTCGCTGTTTGGCGACGAAGGATTTCTCAAGGGACTGGCGCTCAACCAACTGCGGCAGAACGTGCTGAAGGGCGATGATGGCGAGTTCTCGCTGACGCGGTTCGACGGCCGCTCTGCCGAATGGCGCAGCGTGTCGGACGAGCTCGCCACGGTCGGGCTGTTTGGCGGGGGCCGGCGGCTGATTGTGGTCGACGACGCCGATGATTTTGTCAGCGAGCACCGCTCGCAACTTGAAGATTACACCGCGCGGCCCAGCCGCACGGCAACGCTGGCCTTGATCGTCGATAGCTGGCCGACCAACACGCGGCTGGCCAAAGCCGTGGCGGCCAGCGGACTGGCGGTCGAGTGCAAAGCCCCGCCCGAAGCCAAGCTGCTGAAATGGCTGACCACCTGGACGAAACAGCGGCACGGAGCGAAGCTCGAACGCGAAGCGGCCGAGTTGCTGCTGGAAACGGTCGGTCCTGAGTTGGGCCTCATCGCTCAAGAACTCGCCAAGCTGGCGGCCGCCGCGGGTGCTGAGCCGATTGGCCCCGATCTGGTACAGAAACTCGTCGGCGGCTGGCGCGCCAAAACCGCTTGGGACATGCTCGACGCGGCGGTCGAGGGACGAACCAGGCAGGCGCTGGTCGAGCTCGACCGGCTGCTGCTGTCGGGCGAGAACCCCATTGGGGTGCTGGCACAGATCGGCGCATCGCTGCGGCGGTTCGCGGCGGCCACGCGGTTTATCGAGCAGTCGGAAGGTGCCGGCGGCCGGGCCAACTTGCGGCAAGCCTTGGAGCTGGCCGGCGTCAAGCCATTCGTCATGCAAAAGACGGAGGCGCAGTTGCGGAAACTCGGCCGCGATCGGGCAGGCGCGCTTTACCGGTGGCTGCTCGAAGCCGACCTGGCGCTGAAGGGGTCCAGTTCGTCGCCGGCACGCTCGCGGATCGTGCTCGAGCAGCTTGTCGTGAGGCTCGGCCGCGCGACGGGGTGATTGAATCGCGGAACGCGAAACCATAGTGGACTCTGTAGGGAACGGACTCCGTGCCGTTCCGCGAGGGGCGGCGCGGGGCCGAATCGCAGTTCACGCCAACGGCACGAAGTCCGTTCCCTACAGACGTTTTGCGGTGAAACGCGCCACTCGCTTTATTTGGCTTTGGTCTTCGTGCGCGCCTTGGCCGTGTTCGGCGCGGGCGAAGCCATCTCTGAAAGCCAAACCAGGGCCAACCGCACGCGCAGCCTTAGTCCGCTCTCCCAATAATCGTCGAGCAGACCCGCCAACACCACGTCGGTCGGGGCGTCGGGCAGTTCTTGCAAGCGGCCGGCCCAATCGGCCACGAACTCACTCAGCGGCTTGGGCAGTACGCCGACCGCCGACTCAATTTGCCGGCGTTCGAGCCGGCTGAGCTGCTTGATGCCCGCCAATGCCGAGGGCACCCAATCGCCGCGGCTTTCCAAGAGCAACAAATAATCGCGTCGGAAGTTGGAGATCGCCGTCTTCTCTAGCCCATGTGCGGCAATCTGTCGCGTGAGCGCTGGTTCGATTACGAGGCTGGCCAACGTACACGCCAGATAACCCAGGGGCCCGGTTCGGTCAGAACGATCAACGCGCGTCAACTCGTCCCGCGCTTCGGCATCGCGGCCCGCCAGATAAAACACCGAGGCCCGCGACAGCCGGCACGGCCAGCTCTCGGCAGGAAATAGCCGATGACAAAATCCCAACGGCCCGACCGCCAGCCACATGGCGTTTTCGTTGCGCGGCGGATGTTCTAGCGACGAAGGCTCGGTGGGGATGAAATATTCGTCGCGCTTCGCCACAGCGGCCGGCTCGCCACCAAGATCGGGCAGCAAGTACGTGTTGAGCAGTCCCTGCCAAACGTCGAGTCCCGCGGTGTCTCCGACCGCTTCGAGCCCTTCCCAGGCGCGGCTCAAGTGCGCCAGCTCGCAGATGGAAAAAGACGCCAAGGCGGCGTCGGGGCGCCGCGGGTCGTAGTCGTTTCGATAGCCGCCCGACGCGCGGCGCAGCTCGGCCGCCGCGCGTTGCAACTGGCCGTGGGCCACGTTGACGCTGGCCTGCTGTGTTTGCCGATCGTCGTGAACCTCCGCGCGCAACAGGCGGCCGCTGGCTGCGTCGGCTTCCAGCCGCAAGCTTTTGGCTTCGATGCGCAGGACGCCTTGCTCGACCTTCGCGGGCGCTTCGCCCAGGTGGGCCAGCGCCACGCACGCCGCCGGGGCCAAGTCGAGCTCCAACGCCACCGGCTGTGCCTGGGCGGCGCTTCGCGTATGCACCCGCGGATCGAGCGAGACCGCCAACCGACGCGGTTGGCGCGGATCGGGCCGCAGCGTCAGCCGCAACCCAAGCTGCTTGTTGCCCGGCGCCATCGCAATCTTCCGCTGCCGTAGCGGTGAATAGAGAACAGCCGCTTCCTGGGTCAGCTCCAATCCCAGCAGGCACTCGGTGCGTTCGGCCGGCGGCTCTTTCGGCCCCATGCCCGTCAATTTGCGCAGACGCGAGAGCACGCCGTCACCCAGGGCGCGGCCGGGATCAGAGACATCGAGCCGCAGCGCGCCGCCGCGGGCCGACAGCACCAGCCGGGCGGTGCGCAGGCCGGAAGTGGTGTCGCGCAGCGAAACGGTCAGGTCGTCGCGGCCTGTGCCGACTTGCTCCATCAGCCACGCACGAAGCTTGAGCATGGCCTGTTCCTCGGCCGAAAATGGTCGGTCGAGCGGCGGCGCGTCGGGCGTTTCGATGAGCTTGAGCACCAGCTTGATCGGGCCGCCGGGCGCTTCGGGCGCGACTGGCTGCGCGTCGATGTAGGCGAAGCGGGCCGATTCGTACAAGCGGGCTTGCAGCCTTGCCAGCTCCGCGCGGTCAAGATGCTGTCCGGCCGCCAGGTTCAGATAACGTAGCACATGTTCGGGCGAGTTTCGCTGTAGACCGACGACTTCGATCGAGCCCAAAAAGCCGGGAGGCCCCTGATCGCGCACTTCGATCACGAGCTGGGCGGCCTCTCGCGACGGTACGATTTCGAGACTTAACTTGGGAAAGAAGAAGCCGCGCTCGGCGAAGGCAAGCTGGACCTGCCGCAGAAGCTGCCGGCGCGACCACGCGCTAATCCGCGCAGGCTCGCCTGGCAGCCAGATGGGTTTTTCGTTGAGCGAGTCGCCAGCATCGAGCCCGTTTTCGGGTTGCCAATGGATGCGCTGTTCCTCAGAGGCGGCAGCAGGCGGCGCTCTTAGCCAGGCGAGCAGG
This sequence comes from Pirellulales bacterium, assembly GCA_035252155.1. Classification (GTDB taxonomy): domain Bacteria; phylum Planctomycetota; class Planctomycetia; order Pirellulales; family JAICIG01; genus JAICLL01. The sequence continues at coordinate 16,392 of DATFDL010000500.1, forward strand.
TCGCCCGCGGACAGGGGCGCCGCGCCGGCGAGGCGAACTTCGCCGGCGCGGAACCGCGGCCCTTCGTCAATGCGAATCGCGACGCGCCGCGTCTGCAAGTTTGGCCGGGCATCGACCCGCGCCTTCGCAAAGCCCGCGCGATGATAGCCGGCTGCCAATCGCCGTGCGACCACCGCCAAAAACTCATCGAGTGGCGCCGCCGGATCGCAGGCCAATAGAAACTCAAGATCGTGGTCGAGCGCCTGTTTCAAGCGGTCCGGCGAGGCGAAATGGGAGCCTGCGATGTCGAGCCGGTCGATGGCGGCCATATCTCCCACGGTCGGCGGGGCAGCGACGATTGCCGCCGGCAGCAAGACAAAGCCAATAGTCGCCAAAAAGATCGATTCACGGCACATGCGGATTTCTTTCACGAACAGGGCTGCGTAAGATAGTCGCCCGCCCGAAAAACGCCAATGGCAACGGTGGCAACCGGAAAAATGCACTGATCGGTTTTGACAATCCGCAACGGTAGTCCTAGTCTTCGACGTCTGTAGGGAACGGACTCCGTGCCGTTCCGTGAGGGGCGGCGCGAGGCCGAATCGCAGCGCACGGAACGGCACGGAGTCCGTTCCCTACAGAGGCGGTTGTGCCTTTTGGTTGTCGAAACCGATCAGATGCCGCCGGCAGATTCTTACCACATCATGTTCCAGCCGCCGTACAGCAGCCAGGTGGCGCGGGGCTGCGGGCCGTGCAGGTTTTGATAAATCGGGAAGCCCGACTCAATCGAGAACCAGTTGCCGGGCACGCGCGTCCAGGGCCAGTAATAGTTGGCGCCAAACAGCAGATCGAGTCGCGTGCCGCCTTGCAGGTAGGGCACCGTCGTGTCCGACAAACTGGGATTCAATCGTGGATCGCTGTGGCGAATGTTGCCCCAGCCCTGGCCGTGCAGGCGGCTCGATGTCGCCCAGCGGCTGCCCCAGCGCCGCCAGACCCAGGCGTTCAGATCAATCCGATTGCCGACTTCGTATTCGTAACGGTTGTATCCCAGGGGAACGGTTGCAATCGCTTGCGTTCCCCAGGTCCAGCGCGCGGATTGCCCGCGGTAGGTCAAGCCGGGCATCAGGCCGTAGCTGCCCGTGCCGACGCGCAGGGGGTACGACAAGTTGGGAAAACCCGGCGTCGGGAATAAGTTCAATGTGCCGCCGAACAGGTTCGACGGGATGTTCAGCCCCAGATTCGCATGGAGCTGGTGGTGCTGCCAACGGCGTAACGAATACAGCGCCCACAGCGAAACATCGCCCATCTGCGTGTAGGCGTCGTGATATCCGCCCGGCAGACGCGTGAGATAGTCGATGCTGTTCACCTGGATCGGCAATTGGGCCATCAAGGTCAAGTCGTCGGTGGGTGCATACTCAACCAGCAGCAGATGCTGTTGCTTGAACATCCGCCGCGGCGCGAAGGGGAATTGTCCGAGCACTTGTCCGGCGCTCTGATGATGAATGCCGTTGAGATCGCCGCTAAAACCTTCGACACTGTAGCGATAGCTGAACAGCACGTGGCTGTTCTTGAGCAAATGATCGCCGGTAACGCCGGGCGGCGCCAGGCCATCGGGCCGGTAGAGATCGATCGGCATGTTCAGCCGCTGGTCGTCTTCAAAGATCGGCGCGGGGTCGCCCACCGGCCGCTGGATCGGTTGCGTCCCTTCGCGCTGCACAATCAGCCGCGGCGGCCCGGCCATCAGATAGTTGTAGGTGGGCATTTGCGGCGGCTGGCTGACCGGCTGTTCGAGCGATCCCCACTGCGGATAGGGCGGATCGGGCGGCGGAGCGGCCCGTAGGTACAATTCGAGCGATTGATCGTCATCGCCCTGCGGGGCTGGCAGTTCGCCATCGAGAGCGGGTTCTTCATACGATACCCGTCGCAACGGATTGAACGGACCAGGCGCGGGACGCAGCGGGTTGGCAGAGCGTGGCACGTCGCGACCAAACGTGAGCGAGGCCGGGTTGCCTGTCTGGGCGCGAGCGCGGCCGCTTAAAGCGCCTGCCAGCGCTATCGACATCACGACCAGACTCATCCGGTGGCTGGGGCAGAGCCTTAGCGATGCCCCGGTGGTTTGCCGCTCGGGACTAGTTGTGCAGCACGCTTCAGCACCCGCCGGGGCATCGCCTGGCCGGCTGTCCGTATTGGTGCGCGCATGCCTCAAACTGGCCAGGCTCTGCCCCAGCCACCACTGAAGATCGCCAAGCCGGTGGATATGCTTCATGGGCGGCCTCCCCGCGGGTTGGGCCTGGCGCCTGCCGGCGGCGGTGGAATGGGTTCGGGGCCGGGCGTTTCGCGACCGCCGCCCCACGCCGCCATCTCTTCCAGAGTTTCGACCTGCATCAGGTACGATAAATCAGCCACCGCCGACCACTGCAAATTGAGCGCGGCAATGTACCCGGCGATCGCCTGGGCCAACTGCGTCTGCGCCACAATAATGCCCTCGAAACCCATCTGCTCGGGCGCAAGCTGATGAAGCTCGTACACGCCGCGATACGCATTGGCGTAGTCAGGCAAGATCTTGTCGGCGTAAAACTGCACGGTGATGCGATTGGTCGAGTACTGATTGAAGGTGTTCGCCAGCCGCGTGGTCAATTCCATCTCGGCCCGTCGAATCTGCTGTCTCGCCTGCCCCAAGTCGCCGCGGGCGCTAATGATGTTGCCCTGATTCCGATTCCAGATCGGCAGCGGCAGTCCGACCTGCGAGTTGTAGCTCGTCGAACGGGCGCCGGGCTGCGTGAAATCTTTCTGAGCCGTGAAATAAAGCACCACGTCGGGGATCGGTGTGACCTCTTCGAGTCTCAGCGCGTACTGGGCGCGCGTCACCATGTTGCGGCCAATCATGATGTCGGGATGGACGGACAACATGCGGGCCAGGGCAGCCTGGTAGGTGACCACTGGCACGGGCATATCGGCCCGCCCCACCAACGGCATGGGCGGCATGTTGGGCAGACCGAGATGCGCGACTAAAGCCTTCCATGCGGCCACATAAGTGTTTTCTGCCAGCACAAGCTGCGTTTTGGCGATATCGGCCAGGCCGCGCAATTGCCCCGGCTCGAAGCCCGCCGCTTCGCCCGCTGTCCTCAATCGTGAACGCTGAATCTCGAAGACCTCGTCGGCCAATCGCACCAAGGCGCCGGTCACGATCACATTTTCCTGAGCCACCAGCACCGCGAAATAATTCGTCTTCACGCGCGCAAACACTTCCATTTGCGTGCGCCGCACCGCCAATTGAGCATTCATGACATCGACGTTGGCCGCGGAGCGCGCCAGGTTGAGCTTGTTCGCGGTCTTGACAAGCTGACTTACATAGATGCCCTGATAATCGCGGCTGAGCGATGAACCGACGGTGTCCGACTCATAACCGACAATAGGATTAGGATGCTGCCCGGCGTTAATTGCGTCGCCTTCCATCGATGTGACGTTGGCCCGCGCCTGGATCAACAGTGGGTTGTATTGGTTTGCCAGATCTTGCAACTGCTTGAGCGTCATCGCGGGACGTTCGGGCGTCGGCCGAGGCATGTCGAGCGGCCACACCGGCGGCAGGTCGGGAAAGATTTTGTCGATGACGTGGCTTCGCGGGCCGGGGTTTTCGGGATCGTAGGCCGGCAGACGGAGGTGCGGCGCTTGCGCGCCGGGCAAATTCGGAGGCAGTTGTAGACGCTGCGAGAGCATCGTTTCCTCAACGTCACGATCAACCGTCTCGCGAGCGCGGGCCCTTGGTTCGGCAGTCGTCGTCGGCGCGCCTTGCGCGCGGCGCGCCTGTGCTGTCAGCAATTGCTTCGACGCGGCAGAACCCATCGGACCCCGCGTTGCCTCCACCGGCGCTCGGTCATTCGCGAGAGGTTCGCGTACATCGCCGGCTTGCGGGAACCGATTGGGGGCCGGCGGCGGCGCCTGCTGCGATCGCGCCGTTCGCCGTGCGCTGACTTCAGGATGGTCAAACTGGACCGCACGACAAGAGGCTTGCAGAACGATGAGCGCGCAGCCGATGACAACCGCCTTGCGGAATGCAACGCGATCGGCCGCAACCTGGGGTGGAGCGTGAGCAGGCGGGGAGCCCAGTTGAGCATCCTGCCGCCCGAAAACTTTGCGCATTCGTCATTGTTTATCGGTCGCCGCGAATATGCCGATAAAATGTTTTGTGCAAGAGGGTTCAGGGTTCGGGGTTCAGGGTTTAGCAACAAGTGCGCAAGCCGAAGTGTGTGACACGGCCGCCGTGATTTGGGCTAGCTAGAGTGGCCCCTCTTACAAAGCCGCACCTTTCCAAATTGACAGGCTTTTTTCGTTGTCTTAACCAGCGCAGCCGCGTAGACTTGCGCTTAGTTGCTTTCTTACGCAATTCGACCTGAGTTTGACCGGCTTCAGGCTTCCACCGCACCAGAACCGCAGGTCGCCGAAGCCCTGACCTCTGGCCTCCGACCTCTGGCCTCACGCATGAAAAAGCACATTTTGACTATCGTGGGGCTTGTCATAATCGCCGCGGGGGCCGCGGGGGCTTGGTGGCTTGGCGCCAATCGCCTGGCCGCCTGGCGGCAAAGCACCTCGGGGCACGATGACAAAACGGTTTCCATTACCGAAGCGACCGATCTGCCGCTCTACATCTCGGTTCTCCCGAAGGTCGTCGAACTAAGCGGCATCCGGACGGCCGAGGTGAAGAAGCCGACGCGGCCGCGGATCCTCGAGTTGCGCGGCCAACTCAACTTCGACCCGAATTATCTGGTTCACGTCCACGCCCGCTTTCCGGGGCAGGTGATCGCGCTCGGTTCGGTCGATGTTACCGATCCCAATGCGCTTACCAGCCGCCTGTTGCGTACGAAGCGCGCGATCGCCTTCGGCGACCACGTCAACGAGGGTTATGAACTGGCGAAGCTCTGGAGCAAGGAACTGGGCGAAAAGAAAAGCGAGTTGGTGGCGGCGCACATTCGCTACCGCACCGACCGCCGAACCTGGCAGCAGCTTTCCAAAGCGGAGAAGGACTCCTCGGTGCCGAATCGCATGGTGCGCGAGATGGAGCGCCAGATGCAACAAGACGCCACCGAGATCGAACGAGCAAGAATGACGCTTTTGAGCTGGGGGCTGACGAACGAGGCCATCAACAAAGTCGAAGCCGACGCGGGCCGCATTTACCGCGATGAGGACTCGCGCGATATCGCGTTGGAAAACGAATGGGCCCAAGTTTCGATCCCGGCGCCATTGAACGGGACGATCGTCGAGAAGAACGTGGTCGAGGGCGGCCTGGTCGATACCGACGACGATCTGTTCAAGATTGCCGATCTCACGCGGCTGCGTGCGGTTTTGCACGTTTACGAAGAAGACCTTCCATTCTTGCAGGCGATGGAGCCGCCGGTGCCTTGGACGATCCACGTCACCTCGCGCCCCGAGGCGCCGCCGATCTCGGGCTTCATCGATCAGTTGAGCGATGTGATCGAACCGAATGAGCACATGGCCCTGGCGTTCGGGTCGGTGGACAACCCGAAACATGAGCTGTTCGCGCTGCAATTCATCACCGCCCAGGTCATCCTGCCAGAAGAGCCGAATCTGCTGGAAATACCCACACGGGCGTTGGTCGAAGACGGAACCACCAGCAATGTGCTGGTGCAGGTCGATCCGCAGCGCAGCCGCTACGTGTTGCGGCGCGTGTCGGTGGCGCGGCGGTATCACGACGTGGTTTACATCCGCAGCCCGCTGAGTGAACAGCAAAAAAAAGAAGGGCTCGAAGAACTTCATGTGGGCGAATTGGTGGTATCGGCCGGAGCACTCGAATTAAAGGCCGCGTTGGAGCAGGCGCGGCATGCGGGCAAAGAGAATGACTCTAAGTAAAGCGGGCCGCCGTTGTAGAACGGAATTTATTCCGTTTGAAAACGCATGGGAACGGAATGAATTCCGTTCTACGACATGATCGGAAAACTCATCCAGTGGTCGGTCGGCAATCCACTCATCGTGGTGCTGCTGGCAATCGCGCTGGCCGTGGCGGGCGGCTACGCGTTTGACCACGTCAACGTCGAGGCCTATCCCGACCCGGCGCCCGCCATTGTGGAAGTCATCGCGCAATACCCCGGCCACTCGGCCGAAGAGATGGAGCGGCTGGTGACCATTCCGCTGGAAGTGGCTCTGGCGGGCATGCCGGGCCTGAAATACACGCGCAGCAAGTCGCTGTTCAGCCTCTCGTACCTCAACAATCAGTTCGAGTACGGCGTCGACTATTTGCAAGCTCGGCAAGAGGTCATCAACCGCTTGATGATCGCCGACTTGCCCGACGGCGTCACGCCGCACATTTCGCCACGCTCGCCGATCGGCGAAATCTTGCGCTACCAGGTGACCAGCCCCAAGGACGCGCTCGGTCGAGACATCTATTCGCCGAACGATCTGCGATCGTTGCAGACCTGGACCTTGGAGCGCGAATTTCGCCGGATACCGGGCATCGTCGACGTGACCAGCTTCGGCGGCACGATGAAGCGCTACGAGATTCATCCCGACCCCGATCGGCTGAAAAAATACGGCATCACCTTGGCCCGGCTGCAATCGGCGATCGCCGAAAGCAACGCCAACGTCAGCGGCGATTACATGGTGCAAGGCGAAACCGCCGCCATCGTGCGCGGCCTCGGTCTCATCGGCCGCGGACGCGACCCGATGCAGAGCATCCTGAAAATGAACGACCCGGTCGACGCCCACGATTACCTCCGCCGCGAGGAGCAGCGCCGCCTGCGGCAGATCCGTCAGATCGTGATCACGACCACCAACAACATGCCCGTGCGCGTGGGCGACGTCGTCGAGGGCGGCCCCTTGCAGCCGGGCGTAGAAATCGGCCTGCATGGCGTCGTCGTCGGTTGGCACACGCGGCTGGGAAAAATGTCGCTCAGCCGCCCGCTGCGCGACGGCCGGGGCCGCGTAGTGGTCGACGAACAACACGAACGCATCTGGGTCGATGAGGAAGAGGCCGTGCAGGGCCTTGTCTTGTTGCGCAAGGGAGCGGAGTCGCTGCCGGCCTTGAAGCGAGTAAAAGCCAAGATCGACGAATTGAACGACACTCCGGGACGGCTGCCGCCAGGCGTGAAGATTGAGACCTACTACGACCGCACCGACCTGATCGAAACCACCACCGAGACGGTCCACGAAAACCTGCTGGTGGGCATCCTGCTGGTGACGGTGATTCTGCTGATGTTTCTCTCGAACGTGCGCAGCGCAATCATCATCGCCATCAATCTGCCGCTGGCCTTGGTCTTCGCGTTTTTTGTGCTGTTCGTGCGCGACAAATCGGCGAATCTGTTGTCGATCGGAGCGGTCGATTTCGGCATCATCATCGACTCGACGGTGATCATGGTGGAGAACATCTATCGCGTGCTGAGCGGCGGCAAGTACGCCGAGTTCAGCGTGCCGGAGCGCATCGTGCGGGCCTCGCAAGAAGTGCAGCGAAGTTTGCTGTTCTCGACGCTGATCATGGTGTGCGCGCTGCTGCCGTTGTTCACGATGACTGGCCCTGAAGGGCAGCTTTTCCGCCCGATGGCCGAGACGTATGCCTTTGCGCTGGGGGGCGCGTTGCTGCTTTCGGCCACGATCGCCCCGGTGCTTTGCTTGCTGCTGTTCCGCAAGCTGCGCCCCACTCGCGACAACTTTCTGGTGCGGTTTTTGAAGCGAGGCTATTTGCAAAACCTGCAGCGCTGTCTCGATCATCGCTGGGCGGCTATCGGGGTGTTTGCCGCGCTGATCGCGGCTACGGGGCTGCTGGCGCCGATGCTGGGACGCGAGTTCATGCCGCCGCTCGAAGAGGGACATCTCTGGATCCGCGGCGTGTTTCCCGTCAGCATTTCGCTCGACCAGAACGCCGAAAAATCGCGGCTGGCTCGCCATCTGATGCGCAAATATCCCGAAGTCGAAACGGTGGTTTGCCAACTCGGCCGTCCCGAGTCGGGCACCGATCCGACCGGCTTTTACAGCGCGGAATTCTTCGTGCCGCTCAAGCCATTCGAAACCTGGCCCGCCAGCGTCGAGCGCAAGGGCTGGCGGCGATGGCTCGGCGCCAAACGGCCCCGAACGAAGTCGGAGCTGATCGCCGAAATGAGCGGCGAGCTGCGCACGTTTCTGCCCGGCGCCAATTGGAACTTCTCGCAAGTGATCCGCGACAACGTGCTCGAAGTGCTCTCGGGCGTGCAGGGCGAGAACTCGGTGAAGATTATCGGTCCGGATCTCGACGAGCTGGAAAAACTGGGTAATCAAGTGGTCTCCGCCCTGGGTGAGGTGTCGGGGGTCGCCGACGTGGGACTCTACCGCATCCAAGGACAATGCAGCCTCGACCTGCCGATCGACCGCGATAAATGCGCCCGCTGGGGCATCAGTGTGGCCGATGTCAATAACGTCATTCAAGCGGCCATCGGCGGCAAAAAAGTCTCGGAGATGATCGAAGGCGAAAAAACTTACGACGTCGTCGTCCGCTGGCCGCAACGGCTCCGGGAAGACGAAAGCGACATCTTGGACATTCCGGTGGACGTGACGGGGCATCGCGTGACCGAAGGCTACTCCGGCGGCTCGCCCTTCGTCGGCGCGGGGCAGCGCGTGCAGGCTAGCGGTTTCTCCGGCGCCCTGCCTGCGCTGACGGGCAGCCGCTCCATACCGCTCGATTCGAGCGTAGCGCCGCGCGAACGGATTCGAGAGCTGGTGACACCGTTGAGCGACGACGCCGACGACACGCTCGATCCGCACGGAGAATTCATTCGTCCGGGGGCGTCGATGATTTCGCGCGAGATGGGCAGCCGCTTGATCGCAGTTAAGTTCAGCGTTCGCGATCGCGACCTGGCCGGCGCCGTTTCCGACGCCCAGGCGCGTGTCGCCGGTCTCATTCCGCAAGGCTATCGGATGGAATGGAGCGGCGAATTTCAGCAGATGGAAGAGGGCGAACGCCGGCTGACAATCATTATTCCACTGTCGCTGGTACTGGTGTTCATTTTGTTGTATCTGGCGTTCAAGTCGCTGCTCGACGCGGTGGTGGTGCTGTTCAACGTGGTGGCACTATCGCTGGGGGGCATTTGGGCGCTCTACCTGACCGGCACGAACTTCAGCATTTCGGCGGCGGTTGGCTTCACGTCGATTTTCGGCGTGGCGATCATGGACGGGCTGCTGTTGGTCTCGTCGTTCAATCAACTGCGCGCCCAAGGGCTGCCGCTGCGCGAAGCGATCTTGCAAGGCGCCGAACGGCGACTGCGGCCGGTGATGATGACCGCGCTGACGGCCATTTTTGGCTTATTGCCCGCGGCCATCTCGACCAAGATCGGCGCGCAAAACCAAAAGCCGCTGGCGATTGTCGTAGTGGGCAGCATGATCACCACGCTCTTTTTGACCCGCTATCTGATGCCGGTGCTGTACAGCTTCTACGGCGACCGTCAGCCGCCCGAAGACAGCGGTGGCATGGCCCACTAGATCGCCTTCGCCCGGCCCAGCCGGCGGAAGAGACTAAATGGCGGTAGCCCCGGCCCTCGTGGCCGGCGGAAGAGACAGGCAAACGTTTGAGGGCAAAAAAATGAAGCCCTTGAATTTCATCTTTTTGCCCTCAATCTTTTTGCCTTCGCACACGCGCCGTCATTTCAATCGCGCTTCAATTACCTGCCAAGCGACGGGTGGCTGACCGTTACGCGAACAAGTGAGCGTGGTGTGATCGGCCGGCACAAGCACGTAGTCGTCGATGCCCGGCAGGCGCGTGCTGGCCAACGTCACCAAGCCGTCGCTTGGGCCGGTGCGGCCCTCGAGCGTGATCGCCCACCCCGCAACGGTTTCGCGCGCCGTCCGGCTGTAGCGAACGTCGGGCAACCATCCCGTCGCGAACCGCATTACGTTGGCCGTATATCTCCAACCGCAACTGCGATTGCCGGCCACGATGGTGTAGCGCACGCCCGGCCGCCGCGGTCGCGAGTTGATTCCTTCCAAAAACGTTGATCCCGGCGACAGATCGCGCCGCGCCTCGCCCAGGCCATCGGACACCAGCCACGTCCAACGCCAGTCAGGTTCGCTGCACCAAAGTTGTACATGCTCGATCAACTCGGCCGGCTGGCTGAACCGGGCATAGCACGAACCCTGGTTTGGCGGCGCGAGCATGATGAGCCGCCGCACGCCGCCTTCGTAATCGCTGCCTTCGACATAAGCCCGGGCGATCAATGCCCCCATGCTATGCGCGAGCAGGTCGAACTTCAATCCTGGATGCTTGCGCCGTATGCCCTTCAGTTCGTCGGCCAGCAGCGAAGCACTTTCGTCGAGTGGTTGATCGTTGGGGTAGTTGAAGGTTGCCACGCGATGCCCGGCAGCTTTGAGCAACGGCGCCAGATCGCACCAATACGCCGGCCCCGAATCGAGCCCGTGAATCAAGACCACGAGCGGCTTCTTGGCGTCTAGCTTCTCGGGCAGGGCGATGCCCGCGCGAAGGTGCGCCGGCAGCTCGCGTCCCTCATCGCTTCGTGCAGCCCAGCGGCGGAGACAGGCGCGGGTGTCGTCGGGAATCGCCGCTACATAATCCCGGCAGGCAACATAGCAACCCTTGATCCGCGCCCGCCAGCCGACCTTCGCTACGGCGTCCCGGCCGATATCTTGGGCCCATGTGGCCGAGGGGGAGAGCGACAACACGCAAAGCAGCAAGACAACACGGCGCATGAACGGCCCTCCCTTGGAATTCGACGCTCTCTGTCTAACCTACCGCGCGGCGGCCTTGCGCGGCAACCACCGTACTTCGATCCCTTCCACGGCAGTTCCGGGCGAGGTACGATCGTCGCTGATCAATGCCAACTTACCGGCCAAAGAGAAGACAGAGTGCCGCCCCTGACGCCGTGGATGAAGTCGCTGCTTTGGTTCGCGGGCGGCTACAATTTGTTGGCCGGCGCCGGTATGCTTTGTTTGTACCACGAGGGCTACAAACTGCTGGGCATGAGCAAGCCGGAGGTCAACCTGCCCGTCCAATTGGTCGGCTTGCTGGTGGGACTGTTTGGCGTCGGTTACTGGCTGGTCGCAAGCAATCCCGTCGAGAATCGCAATCTGCTCTTGCTCGGCTTCTGCAGCAAGGCACTGGGCAGCGCGTTGGGCGTCTACTACGTGTTGGCGGGCAAACTGCCTCTTTTCTTTCTGGCGATCCTAGCGATCTCCGACATCGTTTACTTACCGCCGTTCGCAGTCATCGTGCGCCGCCTTTACCGGATCGCCGCCGAACGATCATCGTAGGATGGCCTTCCAGGCCGTTTCTTGGCAGCAGTGGACGGCCTGGAAGGCCAACCTCCAGCAAGGCGAATCGATTAACGTTAACGAACGGCTATCCCCGCACGAGTTTTCGTCGAGGCACCTCTTGCGTGCGTTCCTTGGCGCGGGCTGTGGAATGCGGGCGCACGCCTTGATGCTGTTTGCCGCCGGGCTGCCGTTCGCGCCCCTGCTTCTTGCCGCCGCGACTGGTTTGATTGGCCATGATCGCCTCCTGTGACTGCCCTGTTCGCCTACTTACCCACTGCCCCAACCTTGCAACGGCTGTGCCGCTTGCGCGCCGGCTCACGCACGGGACATTCTTTTTTTCGTTTCCTTCGTTCGACTCGGGTCAATTCGCGAATCACGAGCTCGGCGGAGGCGGCGGCAAAAAGACGTCGGCCGCATTGTAGTATTGCCCAACTTCAAGCATGTTGCGGATTACATCGTCGTAGGGCGTCTGGCCTTCAAGCTGGGCAAAGAAAAAGTCTTGCGCCCGCTGTGTCAACGAGCCTTGAAAATAAAGCGTGTCCCAGCCGTCGCCGGTAAGGTTCGCCAGGGCCGATCCGGTTGGGTTGCTTAACAGCAGATGATCGGCTTCGGGCGAATCGGCGAAGGCTTGAACAATCGACGCCCGCGGCACCGCTGGATTATTGGCTTGCGAGGTCCAATACGACTCGCCGGCGGCATCGGCGGCGCGGCCTAACACGTCTTGATAGAGGGCATCGACGAACGCCTTGCCCGTGCCGCCGTGCAGGTTGGTGTATTCCGTCGAACCGACGATCTCGCCCAGCACGACGCGCGGATCGACGCCGGCGCCGATCTGCCCGACAAAGTATTGCTGGCCGCCGGGGTCGGCCACGCGGTGCAGAAAGTTCTCGTAAAAGCAATTGACCAGATGCGCCCGGTATTCGGTCGAGCCCAAAAAGTCTTGCACCATCACATGCTGCTGCGCCAACGCGCCCGCCGGCCCGGCCGAAGCCAGAAACCCGAGCCAGAACGCCCGGCCGGAATCATCCGGATCGCGCCCCAGCACCTCGCGATAGAGATTACGCACAAAGGTGGCGTCGGTGCCGTCGCCAGGCTGTCCTGGCAGGTAGCACCGCGTGGCGGGCACGCCCGGCTGCACCGTGGTTTCGACATTCACCGTGTCGCCATTGCCGGCGTTGGGCGTGGTGGTGCTCAGCGAAATCGTGTTCGTCAGCGTGCCGGCCGAGGTCGGCGTGACCACGATCGTGAGCGTCGCCGAACTCTGCGGGCCGATCCGCCCCAATTGGGCCGTGACCGTTCCGCCCGCGGCACTGGCCGTGCCCTGACTTGCCGACTCGGACACCAGCGACACACCCGACGGCAGCGGGTCGCTCAGCGCCACGCTGTCGGCTTCCGAACCGCCGCTGTTGTCCACGGTGATCGTATACGTCAGATTGCCACCGGCGGAAACGGGGTTCGGCAAGCCGGTGGCCGTAAGCGACAGGTCGGCGCCACCGCCGCCTCCACCGCTGACCAGCGTGTTGGTCGTGTTCACGCTGTTGCCGGTAATGGTCACACCAGAATCGGTAGTGGCAATGATCGTATTGGGAAACGATCCGCCCTGGGTCGGCCGGACGACGATGGTCACCGGGATGGTCTGTCCCGGAAAGAGCACTCCCAACTGGGCAATCACGTAACCGTTCACGTCCTGCACAGGGCCTTGGGGCGAGCTGCCCGACAAGTACGTCATCGACGAAGGAAGCTGGTCCGTCAACATGACATCGGTGGCGACGTTGTTGCCATTGTCGGTAATGTTTAGGGTATACGTCAGCGCCTGTTGCAGCACCCCAACGGTGGGCGAGGTACTCTGCGTCAGCAAAAAATTGACCGGAATGATAGGCGACCCGACCGCCGCCGAGTCGCTGGCCGTATTATTGGCTGGATTCGGATCGCCGGAAACCGTGCTGGCAGCGGCCAGGTTGGTCAACGTCGCCAATTGCGTCGGCATGACGACGATGGTGAGCGTAGCCGTCTGTCCGGCGGGCAAGGTGCCCAAATCGTCCGTCACCGTGCCGTTGCTCGCCACCACCACGCCCTGCGCGCTGCCGCCCGCGGTGGTGACGGTCGAGTTGGCCGAAACGAACACCACGCTCGACGGCAATGAATCGGTGATCTTGACGCCCGCCGCGTCGTTTTGCGTGCTGTTATTCCTGACCTGAATGGTGTAGGTGAGCGCCTCTCCCGGATAGAGATTGCTGTTGGAAGAATGCGATTCCGAAAGCGACAGGTCGGCGGCAGCCGCTCCGGCTGGGCTGGCGAGCACCACGTCGGTGCGGGCCACGCCGCCGGGCGTCGCGTTCCCTGCTGCGCTGGTCGCCACCGCCGTATTGCCGATCGCCCCCGGCTGCTCGACGAGGACGGTAATCGTCAGCGTCACCGACTCTCCCGGCGCGACTGTGCCCAGGTGATCGGTTACCGTACCGTTGGCCTGGTCTACATTGCCGCTGGTCGCCGAGCTGGAAACATAGGCCACGCCCGATGACAATGGATCCGTTAGCACCACGTCGCTGGCCGAATTGGTCGAACTGTTGTTGGTGAGCGTAATCGTGTAGGTCAATTGTTGCCCGACCTGCACGCCGGCTCCGCTCGACGAATCGGTTTTGGTCACCTGCAATCCGGCGGTGCCGGCCGGGGCTGCCACAGCGGTCACAGTGTTGTCCAGCGCGAGGTTGTTGTCGGTAGCCGTGCCAGAATCGGTCGTGGCGATCGCCGCGTTGTCGATCGTCCCTAACTGCGTAGGCGTGACGACCACGGTCAGGGTGGCGCTGGCGCCCGCGGCCAGATTGCCGAGTCGATCGACCACGCTGCCGTTGGTCGCGCTTACCGTGCCCAGACTAGTGCCGCCCGCCGTGGCGCCGGCATACGATTGCGCCGAAATGAACGCCAACCCAACCGGCAGCGGATCGCTGAGCATGACGTTGCTCGCCGTGTTGGTCGCGCTTTGGTTGGTGACCGTGATGGTGTAAGTCAACGGTTGGCCGGGCACAATCGTATGGCCGCTGCCGGCTGAGTCGCTCTTGCTGACCACCAGGGTGGCTGCGGCGGGCGGCGAACTGTTGACCGTCAGGCTATCGGTGGCGATGGCGCCGGTGGGATTGATCTCGCCCGAACCGCTCGACGCCGCCGCGTAATTGCTCAGCGGCCCGCCGGCTACCGGCGATAGGGCCAACGTCAGTGTGGCGCTGGCCCCCGCCGCCAGATTGCCGACGTTCACTGTCACCATGCCGTTCGCTTCGGCGGTCACGCCTTGGTTCGACGAGGCATACAGATAGCGAACGCCATCGGGCAACCGATCGAAGAGCATCACGTTCGAAGCGGCGGTGGTGCCTTGGTTGCTGACGGTAACCGTATACAAGGCCGCTTGACCGGGATAGACAGTGCCGCTCGGCGGCGTGCTGCTCACCGCCAAGTCGGCGGCCGTCGATGGATTGACGGCGCTCACCGTGGTGCTGACCGGCGCGAGATTATTCGAAAGCTGAGGATCGCCCGAATCGGTCGTCACAAAAGCAGCGTCGCTGAGCGAGCCAGTGGCGGTGGCCATGACGTCGACAGTCACGTGTTTGGATTGCCCGGCCGCCAGATCGCCGAGTGTCGCCGTGACCACGCCATCAGTCTCGCTTACGGCACCGCCGTCGGTGGTCGCTCCCAGAAACGCCGCACCACTGGGCAGTTGGTCGGTCAACTGCAGGTTGGTCGCGACATGGCTGGCATCGTTGTTGGTCACGGTGAACGTGAGTTGCAAGAGCTGTCCCGGCACGACCGAGTTCAGAGCAGCCTGCCCGGTGACTTGCACATCGGTAGCCGATGGGCCGGCCGCGGTGGCGGTGGTCGTGCTATTCGCCGTCACGGTCGGCGCGCTGGGGCTCGATGCCGAGGCGCTGTTGGTCAATGACCCGGCGCCGTTGGGCGTCACTCGCACATCAACGGTGTCGATGACAGACGGCGCCAAATCGCCCAAGCTGCCGCTGACGCTTCCGCCCGATTGCGTGATGGTCCCGGCTGCGGTCGCGGCGGAAATGAATTGAGTGCCTGCGGGCAGCGCGTCGCTAAACGTGACGTTCGACGCGGTAGTGGTTCCGACATTCTCGATCTGAAACTTGTAATCAACCAGCGAGCCTTCGACCGCGCTGGTCGGAATGCCGACCGGGGTGATCTGCAATTGTGCGGTAAGCATGGCCCGATGTTCGAGGGCCTCGAACAAGCCGCCACGACGCCCCCGGGTGCGGCCTTGCCGTGCCTCGGCCTTTCGCCGTCTTCGCTCTAAATGTCTTGCTTTCAAGCAGTTTCGCATGGTACCGCTCCGGTGCCGCCAGCGCCTGGCGGCGTCCTTCGATGGAAGAATTTGGGCAGCCTGGGAAAAGAGCGCCGCCCTTTCTAGCATAATCAGTGCCGAAGCGGTTTTCAGAGGGCGGGCAGGGTTACCAGCCCGACGTTTCCGGCGGCACTGTCAGTGAATCCGCTGCCCAGGTTTAGCCCCTTCGTCAGGGCTGAGCAGATGGATATCTTCGCCCCCCAGGCCCGAGGCGACTACCATCCCTTCGCTGGTGCCGAATTGCATCTGCCGCGGCGCCAGATTGGCCGCGCAGATCACCAGCCGCCCGACCAGCTCTTCGGGCTTGTACGCCGTTTTGATTCCGGCAAAGACATTGCGGCGCTGGTCGCCACCCAGGCTAAGCGTCAGCCGCAAGAGCTTTTTCGATTTGGGCACTTCTTCGGCCTCGACGATGCGGGCCACCCGCAAATCGATCTTCGCGAACTCATCGAACGTGATGGTCGGCGCCAGGGGCTCGGCCGCCAACGGCTCGGGACCATCGATGGACGCCACGGGCGCGCCGCCCGCCGCGGAACTGGCCGCGGATTCGTCGCCCACTTTGCTTGCTTCGATCATGGCTTGCACCTGTTTCAGTTCCACGCGTTGCATCAGATGTTCGAACTCGCCCACTGGCGTGCCGACGAGTGGTTGCTGCGCTTCGCTCCAGCGCTCGATGGGCCGACCGAGCAGCCGCCCGGTTTGTTGGGCCAACCGCGGCAATACCGGCGTCAGGTAAACTACCAACTGCCTGAAAAGATTTAAAGCGACCGTGCAGACCTGCCGCAGCTCTTCGGCTCGCTCGGGGTCCTTTTTTAGCGCCCAAGGGGCTCGGTCTTCGACATACTTGTTGGCCCGGTCGGCCAGGAGCATGATCTGCCGCATGGCCCGATTGTAGTCGCAGGCGTCGTAGGCGGCGGCGATCTCGGCACCTTCGGCAGCGGCCTGACCGAATAGGCCGCCGTCGTCCGGATACGCCGGCGCAAGTCCCGTTTCGCGCACGAACCGCGCCGTGCGACTGGCCAGGTTGACCACCTTACCCACCAGGTCGCCGTTGACTTTGGCCACGAACTCGTCGAGGTTCAAGTCGAGATCGTCGAGCTTAGGCGTCAGCTTGGTGGCGTAAAAATAGCGTAGCCAGGCCGGATCGAGGTGCTCCAAATACGTGGCTGCTCGCACGAAGGTGCCTTTGGTCTTCGACATCTTTTCGCCGCCGACCGTCAAAAAGCCATGCACGTGCACCATCCGTGGCAGGTTGAAGCCCGACGCCTTGAGCATCACCGGCCAGAAGAGAGTATGGAAATAGGTGATGTCTTTGCCGATGAAATGATGAATCTCGGTTTGGTCGCTGCGCCACCAGGAGTCAAAATCTTCGCCGGTCTTTTGGCACCATTCCTTGCTCGAGGCGATGTAGCCAATCGGTGCGTCAAACCAGACATACCAATAGTGCCCTGGCGTGTCGGAGATCTCAAAGCCGAAGTACGGCGCGGGCCGCGAGACGTCCCAATCGCGCAACGGCTCGGAGAGAAACGCGCCGGCCAGCCAATGGGCCACATCGGGCTGCAAGTGCCCGCCGGTCTGCGTCCACTCGTCCAAAAAACCGTGCAACTTCTCGGTATTGATAAATAGGTGCGGCGACGAACGCAGTTCGGGCCTCGCCCCTGACAACGTGCTCACCGGGTCGATCAACTCGGTGGGGCTGTAGGTATGGCCATTATCGCAGCTATCGCCGTATTGATTTGGCAGCTTACACTTTGGGCAGGTGCCCTTGACAAAACGGTCGGCCAAAAACGTTTTGGCCTCGGGATCATAGAGCTGCGTCACCTCGCGCTCGAAGATCAGCCCGGCCCGCCGCAGCCCCGCCCAAATCTCGCCGCACAGCTCCCGGTTGGCCGGGCTGTGCGTGCTGCCGAAATGATCGAACGCCACGTCAAAGGCCGCGAAGTCGCGCTGATGGGCGGCATTCATGTCGGCGATCACCGCTTCTTCGCTGCGGCCTTCTTGCCGGGCACGGATCATGATGGCCGTACCATGCGTGTCGTCGGCGCAGATATAGACGCAGCGATGCCCGGCCAGCCGCTGAAACCGAACCCAGATGTCGGTCTGGATGTACTCCACCAGATGGCCGATGTGGATATGGCCATTGGCGTAGGGCAGCGCGCTGGTGACCAAAATGCGTCGTGGGTTCATGCCTTCTCCGCTCTCCGCGAGACACGCCGCGCCGACGGACGGTTCGCCGTCTGCTTGGGCAAACCGGCAATTATGGCGTGCCGGCGGCGATTTGCGTAGAGTTGAACGAGCGAAACCAGAAGATTACGATTCGCGTTGGGCGGTGGTTGGGGCAGAGCTTCGGCAATGCCCCGGCGATTTACGAAAACGATGCGTCTGCTCATCGACGGCTATAACCTGATGCACGCGGCCGGCATCATCGGCCGAGGCGTTGGACCGGGCGGGCTCGAACGGTCGCGGTTGGCGCTGTTGAACTTCGTGGCCGAATCGCTCGACGAAGATCAAAGGGTCGCCGCCACAGTGGTCTTCGACGCCCGTGGAGCGCCGCACGGGCTGCCGGCTACGCTGTTGCATCGGGGCCTCACGGTCCGGTTCGCCGCCGGATACGAAGAGGCCGACGAACTGATCGAGGAGCTCATCCGGGCCGAGAGCGCTCCGCGTCGGTTGACGGTGGTTTCGACCGATCATCGCTTGCAGCGGGCCGCCCGCCGCCGACGGGCCACGGCCATCGACAGCGAACAATGGTACGCCGACGTGCTTCGCGGCCGGGGGCAACGGCCGTGCGCCGCCGAGCCGGCGGCCAGACCCAATCGGCCCATCGATCCCAGCGAAGTCGAGTTTTGGCTCGCCCAGTTCGATGAGGCCAGCGAAAACCAAAACCTGAATGATGACGCCATTTTTCCGCCGGGCTACGCCGAAGACATCGAGCAAACAGAATAAATCCCGTTCTACGATGAGCGACTATACCTACGAACAAATCGCCAAACTGATCGACCATTCGCTGCTCGATCCAACTCTTACGGACGAAGCATTGGAGGCCGGCTGCCAGTTGGCCCGCCGCTACAATGTGGCCAGCGTCTGCATCAAGCCCTATTATCTGGCCCGCTGCGTCGAACTGCTGGCCGGCAGCACCGTCGAGCCAAGCACCACGATCGGCTTTCCCCACGGCGCTCAAACTACAGCGATCAAACGCCACGAGGCCGAAGAGGCGCTCGGCCTGGGCGCCACCGAGCTCGACATGGTGATCAACATCGGCAAGGCCCTAAGCGGCGACTGGCACTATGTGGCCGCCGACATTCGCTCCGTCGTCGACGCGGCCCACGAGCGCGGCAAGCTGGTGAAGGTGATTCTTGAAAACTGCTACCTGAACGACGAACAAAAGATCCGACTTTGCCAGATCTGCGGTGAGCTGCGGGCCGATTTCGTCAAAACCTCGACCGGCTACGGCTCATCGGGAGCGACACATGATGACCTGCGGCTGATGCGGGCGCACTCACCACCAACCGTTCGCGTGAAGGCGGCGGGCGGCGTGCGCACCTTTGACCAACTTTTGGCCGTTCGGGCCTTGGGCGTATCTCGCATCGGCGCCAGCCGCACCGCCGAAATTCTCGACGAATGCCGCCGAAGGCTGTCGTAGAACGGAATTCATTCCGCTCCATCGAGGACGTCCGGTGTTGCCGCGTAACCGAAAGCTCGCTGCTGGCGAGGCCACCCTACGCCGCCGGCTTGGGCGAAAGATCATAAACTCGTAGCACGCTGTCGTAGTGCGCGACCGCCAGGCGCAGCCCGTCGGGATGGAGGGCCAAGTCGCGGGCGGCGGCGGGCAGCTTGAACTCAAAGATCGGCTGCGGCTGGTCGGGCTTCCAAAACCAGATCGCCCCGCCGTGTCCGCCTCCACCTACCGCCGTCACAAAACCCACCGGGTGAAACGCGACGCCCCAGGCCACGCCCTGAAAGTTTTCTTTCGGCCGTAGCACCTGCTTGCGCTCGCCGCTGGCCCAATCGAAGAGCGCCACCACGGCATTGCCGACGCCGGCAAAGGCGTTGCTGACTTCGGTCACGCCCGAACAAGCCAGCCACTTGCCGTCGGGGCTGAACGCCATGCCGCGGGCGCCGCCGATGTCGGCCCGGAAGCCGGCGTCGTATTTCCAGAGCACTGCGGCGTCTAGCTGCCGCGCGCACGCGCCGCTGGCCAAGTCCCAGTGCTTGACGACGCCCTTTAGATCGCAACTTGCCAGGTGGCCGCCGCCGGGTAAAAACGCCAGGTTGTAGACGTGGCTCTCGTGACCAGCCAGCTCGCGAAGAAGCTTGCCATCGCCTGCATTAAAGAGCCGCACCATGCGGTCGTTGCCGCAGGTGGCGATGGTGGCGCCATCGGGGCTGAAGGCGACGGCCCGCGCCCAACCCTTGTGCGCCTCAATGCTGTAGAGCGGCGGCTGAGCCGGCTCGGCCGCGTAGCGCCACGCGCTAAGCCGGCCACTGTAATCGGCGGTGGCCAGCAACTCGCCGCCGGGCTGAAGCGCCATGCCGCGCACCCAGCTCTGGTGCCCGGCCAGTTCCAGTTTCTGGTCGCCGTCGAGTTGCCACCGCACCACCAGGTTGTCTTGAGCGCCCGTCAATGCGAAGTGTCCGGCGGGGTCGACGCGGCAGGCGAAAAGTGGCCGGCCGTGTTTGATCTCTTTGACCAGATGGATTTGCGTCGGGTCGGCGACCGGCGGCGCGGCGGGAGCCGGCGCAGGTGCTGGGGCTGGATTCGCAGGTGCTGGTTCGTCGGGCATGGTGGCGATCTCTAATGGACGGTTTGAGCGCATCGTTTTCTGTAGGGAACGGACTCCGTGCCGTTCCGCGAGGGGCGGCGCGGG
>DATFDL010000501.1:0-4784 GCA_035252155.1 Pirellulales bacterium
CCCGATCTCGTCGTGCACGGCCTTTCGCGCTCGCCCGACGGCGGCTGGACGCCGCTCGATCATTGGCGCCAGCAGCATCCGCGCACCCCATTGATTGTGGTCGCGTCGTCCGACGGCAACCAGGCGGTGATCGAGGCGGCCAAACGCGGCGCGTATGATTTTTTCTGGAAGCCGCTCGATTACGGCCGGTTGCGCGAGCAGGTGCGCGACGCCGTAGCCCGCTCCGTGATCGAGCATGAAACGGGCGCTGCAAATCGCGCGGCGGGCGGGCCTCGTGCCGATTTTCTGCTGGGAAACAGTGCGCCGATGCAAGAACTGTATCGGGAGATCGGGCGGGCCGCCTTGGCTGACGTCGCCGTGCTGTTGATCGGCGAGACCGGCGCCGGCAAGTCGGCGGCGGCGCGGGCCATCCACCGGCATGCAACGCGGCGGGACGAGCGGTTTTCGACCGTCGATCCGGCCGGCATGCCGGTCGAACGGCTCGAGCACGAGCTGTTCGGCTATGAGGCCGGCGCCTTCGCCGGCGCACCTTCGCGCCGCATCGGATGGCTGGAACGATCGCACGGAGGCACGCTGCTGCTCAAGCAAGTCGAGCAGCTTCCGCCGCGCGTTCAAGGACAGCTCGTTGGTCTGTTTGAGCAACGCCGAATTCAGCGCATCGGCGGCTCGCCCGTCGCCGCCGACCTGCGCATTTTGGCGACGACGCGGCGCGAGCTGGAGCCGATGGTCGCGGCGGGGCGCTTCCGCTCGGATCTTTATTACCATCTCCGTGGCTTCGCCATTCGCGTACCCCCGCTCCGAGAGCGTCTCGACGATCTAGAGGAATTGGTCGACTACTTTTGGACGCGGCTTGCGGTCACGACCGGCGCCGAAACGCCGAAGCTTGGTCCCGACTTGCTTGAGGTGATGGTCGAGTATCGCTGGCCGGGCAACCTCTGGGAACTGCAGAGTGTCGTCTGCCAAACGTTTTGGCGATCGCGGGGCCGGACTCCGTCGATCGAGACGCTGCCGGAACGAGTGCGGCCAGCTAGCAAGGCGTTCGCCAGGGGGGCCGCGCCGCCACCGGCCGAGTTGGCATCGCTCGATGAACTGATTGTCGCCGCGATGCGCAGTGCGGAGGCGAGCGAACTCTATACGGCGTGCGTGGCTCTCTTCGATCAATACATTTGCAGCCGTGTGCTGACACATACCGGCGGCAATCAATCGCGGGCCGCGAGGATTCTAGGAA
This sequence comes from Pirellulales bacterium, assembly GCA_035252155.1. Lineage (GTDB taxonomy): Bacteria > Planctomycetota > Planctomycetia > Pirellulales > JAICIG01 > JAICLL01. Next base: position 1,229 of record DATFDL010000501.1, read on the forward strand.
TGACGCGCCGCAGTCTGCGCACCAAGATTCGCCGCTGGACCGAAACGCCCGTCGCGGCCCGCAAGGGCCGTAAGTCTAAGTCGACCGCCAAGCGGACGCCTAAGAAGTCGCGAGCATCGTCGTAGGTGGGACGAGCATACGAGCTCCTGCCATCGAGGCCGCATGCCCTAAGAGAAATTGAGCGTGAGGGTGGAACTCGCTTCGCTCGGCCCACCCTACATCTTTTCAACCGCTTCGCCGGCCGGCGCCTGCACGCTGGTCGGCGGCTCTTCTGATTCTCGCCCAGCGAGGGCCGATTCGCGCGAGACCTGCGCTTCGAGCACTCGTTGTCGGCGAAGTTTGCGCACAAGTACACGCAGGCCACCAGCCTTCACCACATCACCGCCACGGGCCGGCCGGCCCAAGTGCGCGACGATCCAATCGTGCAGCGTGCGGCAGTCGGGCGGCAGACCGGAGCGGTCGATCGAAACGCCCACGATCCGCTCCAACCGGTCCAGATTCACCCCGCCGCCCATCACCCAGCCGACGCCGACTTCGGCGACGTGCCCCGGCACGCGGTCGTATTCGTCCTCGATGTCGCCGACCAGCTCCTCCAGAATGTCTTCCATCGTCACCATCCCCACGATCTCGCCCTGGCGATTGCGCACCAGGGCGATGTGCACATGCTCGCGAATCATCCGCTGCAAGCTGCTGGCAATCGACAGCTCGTCAGACAAGTCGGGCATCGACCGCATAATGCCGCGCAGCGACGGCTGATCGGGCGCCAGCCGCAGTTCGGAGACGATGTCTTTGAAGTTGACATAGCCGCAGATGGTTTGCGGGTCGCCCGGCTTGGCGCACACCGGAAACCGCGTGTGCATGTCGGTGTGGGCCATCACCAGGCTCTCGGCCATGGTCTGCGACAGGTCGAGCGTCAGGATATCTTCGGTGGGAATCATGATCTCGGCAATCGAGCGGCTCGAGAGCCGCGCCGCGCCGAGAATGATCCGTTCTTCCTGACCGCCGATCAACCGCGAGGTGCGGGCCAAGGCCACTACCGCCCGCAGCTCTTGCATCTCGCTGACTTCCGAAAGGTGGCCTTCGACCTTGGGCGTCCAGCGGCGTTCGCTCCAGGCGAGCAACGTTTTGACAGTCCCCTCCAAGGCCCACACCGCGGGGTAAACGACCGTCGCCATCGCCTTCATCGGCGGCGACAGTTTGAGACAGACCCATTCTTTGTGCTTCAGCGCGAAGACCTTGGGAATCAGCTCGCCGAAGACGATGGTGACCGCGCTGAGCGGCACGACCACTAGCGCCAACGCCAGCACACGAGCGGTGCCTTCCGAAACGCCCAGCCAGCGACTGAGCGGCGGCGCAATGGTCTCGTCGGCGCCGGCCCCGCCGGTGGCGGCGGCGATCGCCCCGACCAGCGTGATGCCCAATTGCAGGGCGGCCAGGCTGGCCTCCATGTTTTGCTTCATGGCCAGGGCGGCCCGCGCCCCGCGGCGATGCTGGTCGGCCAGCGCCTTAAGTCGGGCGATTGAAGCGCTGGCCAGGGCAATCTCATAGGCGGCGAACAGAGAATTACACCCAACCATCAACGCGATGATCAGCCACGCAGCCGCCGTCATTGAACTCCTCAAGAAACTTAGAATCGGACGTCATCGGCCGGTGGCCGCTTGCTACAACGCCCGACGTGAATTTGGCATTGTACCCGTTGGTGGCTTCCAAATGCAGTCGGTGGCGGCAATAGACCGGTTAAGCCTATAATTCCAAACAGGTTAAACTCATCACCCGGCGGCTGGAGCAGAGCCTCGGCGATGCCGAGGCGACAACCAACTTAGCTATAAGGTACTGCGGTGGCGATGGCATCAACCACCACCGCGTCCTCACATTGAAGGAATCCGCCGGTGTACGAACCCTTTACCGACCGTGCCCGAAAAGTCATGCTGTTGACCAATCAAGAGGCCCAGCAGCTTGGTCACGGCTATATCGGCACCGAGCACGTCTTGCTCGGCTTGATTGCCGAGGGCGCGGGGGTGGCCGCTCTTGTCTTAAAGAATTGCGGGGTGACTCTCGAACGAGCCCGCGAGGAGCTCGACAAACTTATTCAGCGAGGATCGCTCGATCCATCGGCGTCGATTAAGCTGCCGCAAACTCCGCTCACGCGATCAGTTATCGAGAAATCGATGAAAGTAGCGCGGCAAATGAATCACCGCTATATCGGCACTGAGCACCTTCTGCTGGGCCTCCTTGCCGAACCCGACGGTTTAGCGTGTTGGGTGCTGCTTCGATGCGGGCTGTCGATCAAACGTGTTCGAGACGAAGTCGCTGATGTTTTGGGAGTAGACCGGGCCGTCGTCACGGTTTGAGTCAATTCCACCACGGGCAAGCGAAACAACTGCCATGTACGAACGTTTCACCGACCGTGCCCGCAAAGTGATGAAGCTGGCCAATCAAGAGGCCAAGCGGTTCAATCACGAGTACATCGGCACCGAACACCTCCTGCTCGGGCTGATTAAAGAGGGAAGCGGAGTCGCCGCCCACGTGCTCAAGGACCGCGATATCGACCTGGATAAGATCCATCTTGAGGCCGAAAAGCTCATCCAGAGCGGCCCTAACCGATTCACCATCGGCAAGCTGCCCCAGACTCCCCGCGTCAAGAAAGTCATCGAATACGCGATGGAAGAGGCCCGCGGCCTCAACCATAATTACGTGGGCACCGAGCACCTGCTGTTAGGTTTGATTCGTGAGCAAGAGGGTGTGGCGGCCCAAGTATTAACGAACCTGGGATTAAGTCTCGACGACGTCCGCAACGAGACACTACAGTTGCTGGCCGGTCCGACAAGTTCACGCATGGAAACTCCTCCCTATCGCACGGGCGACCTCATCAGTGGTCCGCGCCCGCGCACGACGCTCCGCATTTGGTTGTTGTTCGCTGTCGCGGCGGGGACGGCGCTGCTGCTGGTTTCGTTGCTGTGGCCGCGGCCGGGCGGAGGCATGGGACGTTCGCATCCGGCCGTGGGCCAAAAGCTCCCGCCGGTCGAACTGACGCCGCTCACGTTCGAGGGCGATCCCATCACCTCGGCCGATCTGACTGGGCGCGTCGTCGTCTTAAATTTTTGGGGTACATGGTGTCCGCCCTGCCTGATGGAGCTGCCGCACATCGCGCAATTAGGACAGCGCTACGGCGACGATGAGCGTTTCAAGTTGTTGGCGGTCTCGTGCGGCAGTGGACCGGCGGCCCACGACCGGGTCGACGACTTGCAGGGACATACCGCAGCACTGTTGCAGCGGGCAAAACTGCCCCTGGCCGCCTACGCCGACCCCGCCGGGAAGACGCGCCAGCGGTTGGCCGCGGCCGGGCTGTTCGAGCACGGTTATCCAACCAACCTGGTGATCGACCGCGAAGGCGTCGTTCGCGGCGTCTGGATCGGCTACCGTCCCGGTGTCGAACACCAAATCGCCGCCCTGGTCGACGAATTGTTGGCAAAGTAGCCGCGGGCCCGGGGGGTGGGCTGAGATCGGTATTCATACGTTCGACGTCTGTAGGGAACGCCCTCCGTGGCGTTCCGCG
>DATFDL010000502.1:0-6656 GCA_035252155.1 Pirellulales bacterium
GCAAATGATGGCGAACCGTCGTTGATGGTGACGACAAACGGGAGCTTGAGATGCCCGCGGGCGGGGTCGAGCGGATGTGGCGGGCCGATCAACTCGCCCCGCACGGTATTGCCTTCGCGGACGACGCGATGCACTTCGCCGCCGGTTTTTTCGCCCCCTTCGGGCGGCCGCGTGGTGTAATGCGAGAACATGCCTTGTGTGCCGCGCAGGTCGGGCACACACATCGCCGAGAGTTGCACGCCGCGCAGTTTTTCGGCGGGAAACGTGATCGGCACGCGCAGAATGCAATTGAAGATGCCATATTCGCCCAGCACGTTCCAAAACGGCTTGCTCTTGCGCAGCAATCGCACGTCGGCCTTTCCCAGCGGTAAGCGGAGACTTCCCAGCCGCAGATTGCGGCGCGGCGGGCGAATTTCGACCGAGCTAAGCTTGGGCTGATAGGTGCGCGTGTCGGGCGTGAGAAAGTCGAAGATGTTGTGCTTGCCCGGATTCACGCCGGTCTGAAACGACGACCAGGCCACCGGCGAGATCGGCGGCAGGGTGCTGGCCAGCGGCCGAAAGCAGCCTTTGTCGCGCAGTGCGGCCAGGTTGGGCAGTTTGCCTTCGTCGAGCAATCGTTGAGTGAGGCCGTAATCGAGGCCATCGAGGCCCAAAATGACCACTCGTTTCACGCGGCTACGGGCCGGCGCCCGCTTGCGGAACACTGCCCGCCACGCGAGCCGGGCGGGCCAGGTAAGCAACAACAGCACCGCCGACCCGACGGCGGCGAACACGGCCAAAAACGAACCCGCCAGCGCGAAGCCCGCCCCCGGGCCGATATAGGCCTGGGCCGTGCGTGGAACGGCAAGCACGATAAGCGCCGCGAGCAGTGCCAGTATCGGCACGGGGGGGTTCTTGAACATCATCTACGGTTGAGAGAGAGCCTACAGATTTTGACGGCGCGCGTCGCATGCTGCAAGCATTTCGTGTATTTTTAGCGATCGCGGCCACCAGCGATGAACGCCTTGTTTTCGTGATTTAAGGTGAGTCAATCAATTCGTTCGATCTCAGAAAAATGGACTTCCCGCCGGAACACTACTTCCAAACCGCCCTGCAGCGCATGCGCCAAGCTCAATACCTTTATCGAGAGGGAGCCAGCTTTGCGCTGGCCATTTATGTCGGCGGCGTCGCGGTCGAGTGCCTCCTTCGGGCCTTCAAAGGCCGGCGCGATCCATCGCTCGATGAAAGGCATGACCTTCTACGTCTGTTTTCCGCGAGTGGCATGTTGCGTATTCATCGTGATAAGCTTCTCGCGAATCGATGGAGCGAAGCCCAGGTCGACTCGCACGTGCGCTCGCTACAGGCGGCGGTCAACGAAATCTACAAGCTCTGGGCTAATAATTACCGTTTCGCCTCCGAAGAACGGCTCCGGGCGCACTTGAAAGAAGTCACTGGCTATCAGAAAATCAAAGGAGATTACCTGAAGGAACAAACGCGACGGTTCCTGACCTCGGCCCAGAAGTTCATTGAAAAGGGAGTCGTGCTATGGCGACTGTAAAAACTTCTCTACTTCGAAAGCTCGAGAAGGTCCTGACGAAACGGTTCCCTTCGCCAGCCACGGTTAAATTGGACGATCTCGACGGGATCATCGGCGTCATTACCTCCGACCAATTCGCGGGGATGGAAAGCATGGACCGACAAAACCTGATCGGCGAAATCATCGAGTCTCACTTGACTCTCGACGAGCGGCGGCAGGTACAGGTCATTGTCGGAGTTACGCCCGAAGAAGGGACTGGCTATCTGGCAACCGCCGAGTGATTGCTGTCAATCGGCTTCGTCGTCGGCTCCTTTGGCTGTACCGCCGCAGCTTGTGCGGTCTTTTTGTCAGTCTCTTTCGCCTGCATTTCTTCGATCGTCTCACCCGGCGTCAGATCTTTGCCGGCCAGGCCGGGATGACTCGCGGCAAATCGGTAGAGGCGAAAGACGGGGTTCGAGGGGAAATTGGGGCCGCCCGGCGGGCCGCCGGGGCCGCCTGGGCCACCGCCCGGTCCGCCGCGGGGTGGTCCGCCTGGACCGCCGGCAAACCCGCCACGGGCAAAGTTCGCCTGCAGCTCTTGAAACTGCTTCTTTTGCTCGTCGGTCCACAGCCCGGCCAGCTTGGCGTCGGCCTCGGTCTGCAGCGCGCGCAGCTCTCTCTTCTGCTCGGAAGTCAATTTCAACCGCGCCTGTAGCGCCAGCGGCATGAGCTGTCCGGGCGGAACGACGCCGAGATTCTTCGGGTCTTTCCATTGCTTTTGCTGCTCGTCGGTGAGCAGCTTGTCGAGCCGGGCGTCGGCTTGCTTCTGAAACTCGTCGAGCTGATTCTTCTGCTCGTTCGTCAATTTCAACATGTCGCGCACAAAGTTCGGCAAAAGCTGACCGGGGCGGGACGGTCCGCCGGCAGCACCAGGTCCGCCCGGCGGAGGCCCGCCGAAGGCAAAGTTGCTCTTCGATTGCTTGCGCTGTGGTTCGGTCAGTACGCTTTCAAGCTTTCCATTGACTTCTTTTTGCAGGGCGGCCAAATCCTTCTTTTGCTCGTCAGAAAGCTTGAGACGATCTTGTTCGGCGGCCGACAAAACCTGGCCCGTCTGAAACGTGGCCCCCAAACCGTTCAGCCTGGGCGGCTGCGGCTGGGTGAGCTGCCGCTGTTGCTCGGCCGTCAGCAGCGCGGCGAGGCGGCCATCGACTTCGCGTTGAATCTCGTCGAGCTTTGAGGCCTGTTCCGGCGAAATCGCCAGCAGCGTGCGGACGATGGGCGTCATCACCTGGCCCGCCGGCGGCGGCGACGCAAACCCGCCCGGCGAGCCCATGCCGCCCTGCGACGGGTTGACGTATTTCCAGACGATTTCTTTGTCCGGCGTGACTTCGAACATCGTGCCGGTGGCCCCAGAACAGATCAACGTGTTGCCGCTGGGCAACCGCTGCGCGCCGGAAATGAAAAACGAATAGAAGTCGGTCTTCTTCGGTGCGGTGTAGCTCCACACCGGCCCCTCCGGCCCGTAAGCCGCACCGGGCGTGATGGTGTAGCGGCCCTCGGCATCGACGGGCAGCACAAGCTCATCGACCGACGAATAGCTGCCGTCGGGCCGGTTGCCGCCGTTGTTGAAGACCAGCACATGCCCTTCGCCGGGCAAGCCCTTGCCGATCCAGTGGGCGTTGTGCTGAGCGAAAAGCCGCTGATCTTCTTTCTTGCCCGCGCGATACGCCCGCGGATTGCCCCAGCGGTAGAGCAGATCGCCGCCCTTGCCGCCGCGGCCGCCGGCGTGGCTGGCGGCCTCGGCCGTGGTCGTGCTGTGATCGATGATCCAGAATTCACTGAAGGCATGAACGCTGACGATGATCTGATCGAGATCGGCGTTGTACGCCAGGCCGTTGCAATGGGTCCAATCGGGGTTGGCCCGCGGCCTGCCCGGCGGAGCCGCCGCCCCGACGTAACCGACGCTCTTGAGCTTGTCGGCGCCGTCTTTGGTGGCCGCGATCGGGGCCAGGGCATCCTCGCCGTAGTTCAGATTCACCAACTCGGGGTGCTCGGCCACATTGCCGTAGTTCGGCTTCGACTTGTCGAAATCTTGCACTACGTGGTCCCACAGGTGCCATTCCCAAACGACCTCACCGGTGGTGGGGCCGGTCGGCTTGATCTCAATCAGCGAATCGACCAGCAGATGGCTGTCGCCGGTCAGCTCGGGCCGTCGCCCGGCGGCGAGCGCTTCGTCGGCGGTCTTGCGGTCCCAGACGATCATGACGACGTTGCCGTTGGGCAGCGGCGTGAGATCGTGATGCGGCAGTTGCCGAGCGTTGTAAAAGTAAAAATCCCAAACCGGCCTGCCCTCCCACGAAAACTCTTGAATGCGCCCGCCCACGCCGGGGCCGGGGCCGAACACCTGGGCCTCGATGCCGATCGAGCCGCCGCGCAGCACATGACCGTTGTCGAGCAGATAGGCGCACAGAGCCGGCGAACAATCGCTCTGCCACGATCGCACGACGCGGCCTTGCATATCGAGCAAGTACGTTTGCGTCGAGTTCAACGGCGACAACAGATTGTAGCCCGGGAACGCCCGTGGATCGTTCATCACCACGCCAAGCGGAGCCGGCGGTGTCTTGGCTTCGTCGGCCTTCGGCGGCGGGGCTTTTTCTTGATCGGGGGGCTGCGCGCCGGCCGCCATCGTGCCAACCGCCAGCATGAATGCCGCGGCGAACACGGTTCGAGTGAAATGGACCAGGCGTTTCGACGTCGATCGCATGGAAAGTGGCTCCGCGCCGGTGGTTGAAGGGGACGTGCAAAGTGATGGTTAGTGCCCGCAAGAACGCGGTGGTTACCCACCTGCGCTCCACGGGCCAACCGGCCATTATGGTACGGCGGTTTCTGGCGCGCCGCAACAATCACTCAAAAAGAGGTGGCGGAACGAATTCAAACGTCCAAAAGTGCAGAGCTTTGAACGTCGGGCGGCATACCGTCTGCATCAATTTCGAAGCGTTTGTAACGCAAGGGGCAAAGCAAACGGAATGAATTCCGTTCTACAAATGGGGAGGAGCAAATCATGGCCGTCAAGGGTGCCCGGCGGTTTTCCAGTTCACGAGACGAACCGCGAATCGTGGGCGGAACCGAAGCCGGTCGAATGCAAGAAATCTCTCGCGGTGTTTCCAAAGAGACCGAACAAGGCCGCGTGAACGATCGCGAGCTGGTGCGGTTGGCCATCGGCAACCACCCGCGCTCGGGCGCGGCGAAAATCGTCAAAATCCTGGCGAACGAGGGCGTCGGCGTCTCGCGGGCGTTGGTCGAAAGCGTGCAAGAGCAAATGCGCGGCGGCGGCAAGGCCACGGGGCGGCTGGGGGGCGGCCGGCCCAAGCTCGAACGAGGAATCAAGGCCCCCACCAGCGGGCGAAAGCGTACCCGGGCCGATGGACTGACGTAAACCGGTATTCATATCGTCAGGCGGGCGCGTACGCGGCAACTGTGGCACAGCCGCCCTCGGCTGATCGCGGCAATGTGGCACAGCCGCCCTCGGCTGTGGCGCCGTCGCTTTGGCGACCGCCTCACAGCCGGGGGCGGCTGTGCCACACCGGGGCCAGAATTCTTACCGAATTCTGCTACGGGCGGGTCCGTTTCGCCTAATTTTGACATATTGGCTTGCCAAAATTGTCTTAATAGCTATGATTCAGCAGGCAGAGAACTTACGCATGAGCACCGTCACCGAAACCTCCGATGCCCGACTACTCGAACTGCTGCGCAGGCCGGGCGGGTTGAGCGTTACCGAAATCGCTCAGGCGATGCAGGTGACTGCCACGGCCGTGCGGCAGCGATTGAGCCGGCTGATGGGGCAGGGACTTGTCGAGCGGAAATTGATCGAACGGCGGCTGGTCGAGCGGCAATCGGCCGACGCCGGGCACCCGGCCGCGCAAACCGTTCGCGCGGGGCGCGGGCGGCCAAGCCATCGTTATTCACTCAGTGAAAAAGCCCGCCGGCAGGCCGGTAATAACTACGGCGATTTGGCCTTGATGCTCTGGGACGAGATTCGCTCGGTCAAAGATGCCGAGGTTCGCCGGGGACTGCTGCAGCGGATCGCCTCGGCATTGGGCCGAATGTACTCCGGCCAGGTCAAAGGGCCGTCGCTGGCGGGCCGGATGGAATCGCTCAAGCAAGTCTTCGCCGAGCGAAATGTGCCGCTGGCCGTCGAAGAGCGGGGCGACAAGCCGGTGCTTCAGGTGTTAGATTGTCCCTACCCCGAACTGGCCGAAAAGGACCGGGGCATCTGTGCCGTCGAGAAAATGTTGTTCTCCGAGTTGCTCGCGACGCCGGTGAAGCTGTCGCAGTGCCGGCTCGAGGGGCACACGTGTTGCCAATTCGAAACTGATTGATGGAAAGCGATCGAACGCAGTATGACCAAACCCTGGATCGAAGGCCGCTTTGAAGAGAACGTCATCACCACTTCGGTGGAACAGGCGATCAACTGGGCCCGGCAAGCGAGCATCTGGCCCATGACGTTTGGACTGGCGTGTTGCGCCATCGAGATGATGGCCGCCGGCGCCAGCCGCTACGACATGGACCGCTTTGGCGCGGGCGCTTTTCGCGCCACGCCGCGGCAGGCCGACCTGATGATCGTGGCCGGCACGGTGACCTACAAGATGGCCAGCCGCGTGCGCCGGCTTTACAACCTGATGCCCGACCCGAAGTTCGTGATCGCCATGGGCGCCTGCACCGTCGGCGGCGGACCGTACTTCAAGTGGGGATATCACGTGTGCAAGGGCGTCGATCTGGTGGTGCCGGTCGACGTCTACGTGCCCGGCTGCCCGCCGCGGCCCGAGGCGTTGCTCGAGGGCCTGATGCGGATTCAAGACAAAATCCGCGGCCACAAAATCGCCAAGCAAAAGGGCGCCAACGGCGAGGCGTTGAAAATCGACGACGAGTTGCCGGTGCCGCACCACTCGGGCTATGTCGACGTCGAAGAAAAGCAGCCCGTGTTCGATCACCAAAAAATCACCGGCTGATCCACCGAACAAGCCGTAGGGTGGGACGAGCTTGCGAGTCCCACCATTAGGCCAGAACAAACCTCAAGGGGCGGGATTCGCAAGCTTGTCTCACCCTATGACTGATTGTTGACGACTTGTGAACGATACACTCACCATCACCGACCTGCACG
>DATFDL010000503.1:0-2895 GCA_035252155.1 Pirellulales bacterium
AACTCGACGCCGACCATTCCACGAGTTCCCAAAGCCCAGTAGGTCCAAAGCGCTCGCTTCGGCTCGACGCCGCCCAGGCTGGGGCCGTCGGTGCCGACACAGCGGATGCCCTTTCCGGCCAGGTAGATAATGGCATCGGCGCCCGGCGCGGGCCAGCCCTCGCGCCGGCCGTTGAGCGGATCGGCCATCAACTCGTTCCCTTCGGGAAACGACTTGAAGTGGGCATCGTTGTAGCCGCTGGCGAAGAGCACAATGTCGCCGGTAAGCAACTCGCCTTCCTCGCGTTCGAAGCGTTGAATGTCGGCTACGGTGATTTCGGGCGAGCGCGGCCAGCTTGCCCGCTCGGTCGTGCCGATGCGATGGCGGACGTCGATCACTCGCGCCGTGCCGCACGTTTGCGCCAGCGGCACTTGCTCGGTCGTCGTCTCACTCCTCCCGCGGCGACCGTGCTTCTGTTCGTATTCGATTAGCCACTGGCGCACTTCGGGCGAGTAGCTCTGATCGTCGAACCCTTTAGGCGGCAGAGCGAAGGCAGGCGGCACCAGGTGCGTGCCGGCGTGCGAATCGAGGATGTGCGTCACATGGTGCGTACCCAGATTGGCCGCGTAAAACAGCGGCGCCGTGAGGTAAGGTTGTCGATGATGTCCCACGCCCGGCCCCGGCCAGGAGACGGGCAGCTCGCTCGACAGCGTCACCGATAAATCGGCCACACGCTTGCCGCGGGCCGACTGGATGAGCCAGCGTGCTAGCGGCTGGCCTACCACGGCCAACGCGCGGCACTCGCTGTACAACCCGTCGGCGTGTTTCGGTCCGAGCATGCAATAGAAGGCGCCGGTCGACGGCAGTTGGCCCAGTCCGGTGGCGCTCTCGGTCCAGACCATGCCGTACTTCAGCCCCGCCAAATGCGTCGGCTCGGCCAGATCGGGAATCGGTCCCATGCTGGCGCTGTCGGTGCCGAGAGCCATGACTTTCCGGCTGGCTAGGTATTCCATGCACTCCGGATCAGGGTCGGGCCAGGCCGGCGCTTTGCCTTCGAGCGGCTCGGCCAGAAAGCGGCGGCCCTCGGCGAGCGGCCGATAATACTTGTCGGTGTAACCACTGCGAAATAACACCACATCGCCGGTCGTCAGCGGCCGGTGTTTTCGCTCCCAATCGATCACGCGATCTTTCGTGATCAGGGCACTGTGGCCATTCGGCGCCGATGACACGAGATCGTGGCAATCGACCACGCACGCTTCGCCGCAGAACTGCCAGACCGGCACTTTGTCGGTATAAACGCGGCCGTAAGGGCTGGCGTTGGGCAGGTTCGTGTCAGGATGCGGCACCGAGTGCGGCGGCACATCGAGCTGAGTGCCCGTGTTGCCGTCGATCGACAGCACGTCGCTGTTGACCGCGCTCAGGGGGCCGATCTTACGATCATGTTCGATGCGGAACGCCGGCCAGCCCGCCGGCCAGTTGGCGGGATAATCGGACGCGACCAGCAGCGACAGGTCGATGGTTTTGCAGGCGGCGGTTTGTGTCGAGCGTGGCTCAGTCGCGGCCAAACGGCTGGTTCCCGCAGCCACCGTCACTGCCAGAAGCACCACCGCGATGTACCTAACACTGAGAAGACGTTCCGTAGGGAACGCCCTCTGTGGCGTTCCGCGAACTGCGATTCGCGTCCACAGGCTGCTTCCGGCGGAACGCCACGGAGGGCGTTCCCTACAGAGTTTCACGTGCGAACTCCCAAATGTTATCGCCCCACGGAAGCCACCGTGCCCGCGCCGACCGCCTTGTTGAGCGCGGGCATCAGTTCCTTGGCAAATAGCTCCATGCTGTGCAGCCAGCTCTCTTTGTCGTCCCAGTCGTAGCTCATCAGGACCAACGTGCCGAACGTGCCGGTTTCGTCGATCATCGCCAGCAGGCGGCGAAGCACCTCGTCGACATCGCCGGCGATAATTTGTTCTCCCATCAGGAAATCGAGATTGCAGTCGGCATCGCTCATTGCCAGATCGCGTTTGTAAATCTTGCGACCGAGGCCGCGATCGAAGAGCGTGCCGATGTATTCGTAGTTACGGCCCAGCGAGTTAGTGCGGGCGCGGCGGCGGGCCTCGGCCGTTGTGTCGGCCAGAAAGATCGAGCGGCAAACTTTCCAATCGGCCCGGTTCGGCTTCCGCTCGGCCTCCCACGCCGCGGCCTCGTAGGTCTGCCATTGATCGGCCAACACATTGGCCGTTACCAGGCAATGGCTAAACGGTTGGTATCCCTGGGCGCCGGCCGCTTTCATGGTGGGCGAGTTGCGGCTCATGGCCGGCATGGCGATGGGCGGATGGGGGCGCTGCAATGGCTTGTGAATGAAGCCGATGCCCGTCTCGGGATCGACGTATTTCTTCAGGCTGATTTGCCAGAACTTGCCTTGGTATTCATACGGTGGGTCGGACGCCCACAGCTTGAGGATGATCTCGACCGCCTCGTCGACCATCGCCTGGCCTTGCTTCGGGTCGATGCCGTACAACTCCTGGTCGGCGGTGACGCTGCCCGCCCCGAAGCAGAGATTCAGCCGTCCCTTCGACAAGTGATCGAGAAACGCCAACCGGCTGGCGACGTGGGCCGGATGATGCTGCTGCAAGCAAACCGGCGCGGGACCCAGGCGGATGCGGCGGGTCTCGCCCAGCGCGCGGGCGATGAAAATCTCGGGCATCACGATCGTCTCGTACTTCATCGTGTGATGCTCGCCAATCCAGAACTCAGCGAAGCCGAGCTGCTCCGCCCGCGCGATCAGTTCCAGATCTTCGTCGTAGCACTGGGCCAGCGGCTTGGCCGGATCGTGGAATGGCATGATGAACATGCCAGAGCGGATCGTCTCGATCGCGTCATCATGGGGCGTGCCGTCGCGCATGCGGTATGCCTTTGCGA
>DATFDL010000504.1:0-20575 GCA_035252155.1 Pirellulales bacterium
GATTTGCTGGAAAGATCAAGGACTGAGCCGCGGGCTGTGCAAACGAAGGCAGAAGGCAAAAAGATTGAGGGCAAAAAATTGAAGAGGTAAATGTTGGAAACGACGATGGCACGGAATCATCCTCGTCTTATTTCTCCCATCTTTTTGCCCTCCATTTTTTTGCCTTCCAAATTGCGGCAGAAAGCGTCAGCCGCTGGCCGAGCGGCCGCTTCGTGTGGTATAAATGTCAGAACCAAACGATCGCCGCCCGTTGCGGCGCGGCGGGCAAGCAAGGAAAACCCATCATGGCAAAATCCAAGGAGTCATCCGTGTCGAGTGCAAGCGATAAGCCGGAAAAAGAAAACAATCCCGATGCCGCCGCGGGCGAAACCGGCGGACAGGCCGCCCGGCCGCAACCGCAACCGGCCGCCCAGGCCCAGCAGCTCAAGGTCGATGACTCCAAGCTGCACGCCATGTACGCCAACTTCTGCCGAGTGACCGGCACGCCGGAAGAGCTGATCATCGACTTCGGGCTGAACCCCCAGCCGTTTGGCGTGCCGACCGAGCCGGTGGTGGTGAATCAGCGGATTGTGACCAACTTTTACACGGCCAAGCGGATGTTGCACGCCCTGCAGCTTACCGTACAGCGGCACGAGCAAGCCTTCGGCGTGTTGGAGACCGACGTGCAGAAGCGCGTCGTGCCGTCGATGCGGCCGGGAAGATAAGGGACTGCTGGGCAGGCATTCGGGCCGCGTGGTCGCACGCAGGGTGCCACGGTATCCGTCGCGGCGCGCCTGGCGTCGCAATGCTTGCGTGCCGCTGTCGCCACGACGGACGCCGTGCCCGGATACTCCACGGGGTTGCAGAGCCACTCCACACGGCGTCCGCCGCGGCGAATTCGATTTCTGTTCGGATCCGCGCCGTTCGCATCGCGGCGGATGCCGTGGCACCCTGCGGAACGGGTGTATGTGTCCCTATCCGATGATCTATTTAGACTACAACGCGACGACGCCACTGGCGGCCGAAGCGCGCGAGGCGATGCTGCCGTTTCTGGCCGAACAGTACGGCAACCCGTCGAGCGCGCATCGGCTGGGCCGCGCGGCGCGCGAAGCTGTCGACCGTGCCCGGAGGCAGGTTGCCGCATTATTGGGTGCCGAGCCTGACGAGATCCTCTTCACCTCGGGCGGCACCGAAAGCAACAACCTGGCGCTGAAGGGCGTGGCCTTCGCTTCGCCGCCGGGCACCACCACCGATGGCCTTCGGCCGGGACATCTGGTTATCTCGGCGATCGAGCATCCCGCCGTCACCGAGCCGGCGGCGTTTCTCGCGCGGCTGGGATGGCAAATGACGGTCGTGGCCGCCGATCGGCAATGCCTGGTCGATCCCTCGGCCGTTGCCGCCGCCCTGCGCGACGACACGCGGCTGGTCAGCATCATGCACGCCAACAACGAGATCGGCGTTATCCAGCCGATCCGGGCGATCAGCGACATCTGCCGCGCGCGCGGCGTGCTGGTCCATACCGACGCGGCGCAAAGCGTCGGCAAGGTTCCCGTCGATGTGAACGTGCTGGGCGTCGATCTGCTCTCGATCGCCGGCCACAAACTCTACGCGCCTAAGGGAGTGGGGGCGCTCTACGCGCGCCGCGGAACCAGGCTCGAACCGCTCTTGCACGGCGCGGGGCATGAGTCGGGCAGACGGGCGGGCACCGAGAACGTGCCGTATCTGGTCGCGCTCGGCCGGGCCGCCGAATTGGCCGTGGCCACGCTGGACGAAACCGCCGCCCGCATGGCGACCTTGCGCGACCGCTTGTACGAGCGTCTGCGGGCCGTGGTGGGCGCGGGGTTGTCGGTCAACGGGGCCGGCGCACCGCGGCTGCCCAACACGCTCTCGGTGAACTTTCCCAAGGTGGCAGGCGACGAACTATTGGCCCGCGCGGCCGAGTTATGCGCATCGACCGGGGCGGCTTGCCATGCGGGCCACACGCGGCTTTCGGCCACGCTGGCGGCGATCGGTCTCGACCCCAACGTCGCCCGAGGCACGGTGCGGCTCTCGTTGGGCCGCTCCACGACCGCTGCCGAAATCGACCGCGCGGCCGAATTGCTCTGCGCCGCCTGGCGCCAGTGTATCCGACAGGGATAAGGCGCCTCCGGTGGCTGGGGCAGAAGCTGGCCGAGAACCGCGCTGGTATCATGCACACGCGCCGCCGGCCAGCGATGCCCCGGTGGTCTACTCGGTTCGTTCACCTGCCGGGGCATCGCCGCGAATGCACCTTTCGTTAAATTGATGCAATGGCGCGCGGCTCTGCCCCAGCCACCGGTTTGCCGGTCAGTGGCGAGTCGATCCCAGTGGTTGCCCGACGGCTTCACGCGCGCTACGATAGAAGTCACGCGTTGCCACGTTAGAAACATTCAGCTCCATGTCGATCAAGCCGTCACGAGAGTCACTCGCCAAACGTCGTGCGCGGCGCGCGCCGGGCGACGACGCCGGCATGCCGTTGCTGCTGCTAGTGCTGTTGGCAGTCGTCGCTCTGTCGGCCGGCGGCTGGATCTGGTTTCGCACGCGCAGCGCGCACCAGATCGAAGCGAGCAAACCGAGAACCTCAGTTCAAAGCCGCGCTCAGGGTGTCGAGCTACCGCCTGTGGCAGCCGGGTCGGCGATTCCGCCCGAACTGACGCCCAGCGACGACGGCCCGCCGCCCACGCCGCCCGCCGATCCGACGGCGAACATGGTGCTGATTCCCGCCGGCCGGTTTTTGTTTGGCGATGAGAAGGAGGAAATCGACCTGCCGGCTTATTACATCGACCGCTATGAGGTCAGCCAGGCCGAGTACTTTCAGTTTATGGAGTACGTCCGCCGCGGCGGCGGCCACAAGCATTGCCATCCGGATGAGCCGCCCGACAAAGACCATACTCCGCTCGACTGGGGCCGGCCCGACCTCACGGATCCGCGGTTTCCGGTGGTGGGACTCGATTATTGGGATGTCTGGGCTTACGCCGGTTGGGTCGGCAAGCGGCTGCCCACGGAACAAGAGTGGGAAAAAGCGGCCCGCGGCACCGACGACCGGCTTTACCCCTGGGGCGACCATTGGGACCCCGACCGTTGCAACTGGGGCCCTTCGCCGGGCAATCCGCGCACGCTGCTGGCGGTCGATTCGATGCCCGAAGGCGTCAGCCCCTTCGGCTGCTTCCACATGCTGGGCAATGCCGCCGAATGGACCGCGAGTTTCATCGACGAAGAGCGCCGCGTGCATAGCGGGCGGGGATATTGTTGGCGGATCGGGCACATGGTGCCCTATGTGCTGACTTATCGGATGGCGGGGACGACCGACCTGCGCGACGAAGGCAGCGGGCTGCGGTGCGCGCTCGACGCCCCGGCAGACGGGGCAGATCCCGCCGCGTCCGAACCGTAGCTTTTGTAGGGTGGGGCCATTCGGAAAATTTTCGCCCGGCATGGTGCATTTCCATTTTGCGGCGGTTACGATGGTGTCGCGGGGAAGGCCCTCCGACGTAACGCACCATGCCTCTCTTCGGCCAGCCGCGAAGACTCTGGTTTGCGCGCTGGGCGTGCGCGCTGGCGGCGCTGTTGGCGCCGCGCGGGGCATTCGCCGAAACTCCCCGCTTGGCACCAGCCACGCCGGCGCTGGCCAGCGCCACCAGCACGCTGCCGCGGCCCAACGATCGCATCGGCCCGGCGGGCAGCCCTGCGGCGCCCGCCGATCTGGCCGCGCAGACGGGCGTGATTTTCTCCGGTCGGCCGACTGAGATTGCCCGCGTCAAGGCTGTCATGCAGGGCCTGTTCACCCAATTGGGTTGGACGGCCGACCAGGTGCGGACGCACGAATCGCCGCGGGCCGACTGGATCGGCTATTCGCTGAACTCGGCGCCGCACGACACCGACACCTTTACTCTGGCGCGTCAGCCCCGGTTGGCCCTGGCGCCCGAGATGGTCGCCTATGTCGATCGTCGTGGAACGCCAAAAACGATGGCGCTGGTTTCGCCCAAGGAAATCCTGGCCGCGATGCTGCAGCCGGGCCGGCTGTTCGTCTTCAGCGGCGAGCACTGCTCGGTGGAGAAGCTGCAAGAACATCTCGCCATTCGGCGGAACATTGTCTACTGGGGATCGCGCACCGACTGGGTCTTTCCCGAAGACAAGATCTATCGCTACAACACCGGCGAATTCTGGGAAACGATGACCGGCGACGATTGGACCTTAAAACCCGGCGTCCGCGCCAGCCAAGCGATCGCCGACGCCTTCACCGGCAAGTTCGACTACCAGATCGGCTGCACCAGCGCTTGCCGGTTCATCGCGGCGCACGGCGTGCTCGACTATTTTCAGCGCGTGCATTCGAGCGCGGCGATGATCGCGCGCGTTGAGCAAGCACTCGATCCGCACCGGCCGTTTGTGGAGCTGACTCCCACGGTCGACCGCGACGGCACCTATCGCAAAGATGGGCGGCTGTTCGATCGCCAGTTCAACGTGCCCTGGAATCACTGGGTGCCCGGCGACTGGGGCTGGATCAAAAACACCGATCCGAAATCGAGCGAAGAGCTGGGCAGCGAGGGCTGCAACATCATCTACGCGGGCGGCGGCACGTTCGTCAATTATTATCCCGAGCGTCCGCCCAAGACGCTCGACGAATCGATCCGGCGCGTGTATGGCTGGCAGTTCGGCCTGGAAGAGGGCGAGTTGGAAATCAGCCCCGACCTCGCCGAGCGCTTACGTCAAGACCCGCGTGCCGGCGGCATGCTGCGCGACGTGCGCGATGTGCCCAAGCTCTTCGGCACATCGCCGGCGCCGCAGACAGGGGCGTAACATTTGAGTGACGAGCAGAAGTCGCTCTTGATCTGGCCGTGAAGAAGCTATCGACGCGCGGCCAACTACTCTTTGGGACGATTGGCCTTCCGCCGCCGCCGCTTTGAAGTGCTCTCGGTCGAAACCTTTAACAGCTTTCCACGCAATTCGCCGGCTTTTCTGATTTCGTCGTCGATGCGACGCGCGATCGCCCGCGGATGCTCCGGCCATCAAAAGTGGCCCAGGTTTCGTTGTATCGCGGCGCGGATTTCCGCTGAATGCTCTTTGGCATATTTCCAAGCAGCGCGCAGATCACTTTTCGATAACGTAGGGTGGTTCTCCAAAATGCCATCATCCGAGCACCCGTCTTCTCTGGCTTCGACCAGCATCCAGACGGGCACTCTCGTGCCGCAGACGCAGGCTTGTCCACCGCAAACGCCGGGAACTGCTTGGATACGGGCCTTCCTGCCGACGCGCGCAGTCGATGAGTTCGTGGACGCGTGTTTGGTCGATTGCCGCGGTTTTTTCATGCTGAAACCAGTAGGGCAGAGAGTCAACTTAGACCATTCTATAATGTGGGCCGCCTTGTCGCAAAGTCGCGTGAGCTGTGCCACCGCCTCATTTCCCACCCTTCGCTTGGCGCACGAGAGCGCGAAATTCCTTGCGAACCGACTTATGCAGGAGCCGGTCAAACGAACTATCAAGCTCGTGAACGGCGACCAACTCGACCACATCGGCGAAATCGCGATGGGTACGCCGCAAGTTGCCCAAACCACAGGCGATCTTCGACTGGACCAGCGCGGCCAGCGATAAGACGGGCAACTCTTCGATCGTGGTGATGAACTTTGGGTCGCTCGGGCTGGGAAACTGTGCTTCTTGCCCGGGGCCTTGTGCTTCACCCGCTAGAACGCATTGGACGGGCACTCCCGCAGCCGAACGAAACTCTTTTACCGCAGGGTGCCATTCGATCCCGTCGGCCGCCAGCGCCGAGCGAAGGGCCGTCGTGTCTTTGGGGTCCACGAGCAAATCGAGACCGACGGTGTCTCGCCGATAGCCATGCAGGCAGACGGCCACACCACCCACGATCGCGTGCTCAATGGCTTCCGTCGTCAACCTTCGGTGAACGCGCTCGACGAGCTCCCAAAGCGTTTCGTTTTCGAGCAAATGAAAAACCTGACGTGCGGTGAGAATCACCATGTTGAAATTGTACCTTACCGGCCACGATACCTGCAGGCAATTCAGGAACAGAAGAGAAGCGCAAGGGTATTTCGTCCCCGTTCCCACATGGGTCGCCCGCTTGCGGCGTTCCATAGCCGCAATTTGCCGTCGCTGAACCGTGCGGCGACCGTCGCGCCATCGGCCGACATGGTCAACGCCTCGACCTGGTTAGCTGGATCAACATCGTGCTCGATGGCTCGCCACATCGGGACCCGATATCCGAGCGCAAGGGCGATGGCCCAGATCGTCAGCAACAGCCCTGCGAGCGCAAAATGACGGCTAGCCATGAGTGACGATTGATTGGACTTGCTACGCACCATTCGCCGCGGCGACGGCACGCACGATGATGGATAGGATGCCACCGAGCAGCAGATTGGCGCCCTCTTCGCACTCGAGCCGGCAGCGGACGCCGCTTTCGGTCGGAACCGCCGTGATCGTCACGCGGTCTTTGCCGATCTTCTTCAGCTCCGCGGCGATCTTGTTGGCCTGCGGCTTGGCCGTTTGCTGGAACAGGAGCTTCCACGCGGGCGCGAGCGCCAGCGATGCCGTCAGCGGCGTTTCGCTCGCGGGCGACTTGGCCGAGCGGTCGATCAGGCGCTTAATCGCGTCGGCGCCATTTTCGCCTACCGCCGCATAGGAGGTGTCTTCGCCGAACGCGAGTACGATTTTGATGGGATTGCCCAGCAGATTTCTCAACGCGCGAAGGGGCAATTCCGCGCGCATCGTTTGGGGTGCCGTCACCGATAAGGCGTGAAAACGCCAGCCTTGGTACGTGTCAACATTCAATTTCGGCGGGTCGAGTTCCGCGGCTTCGGCGACCAGGCCGACGAGTTCCATCGCCACGCGCTCCCATTCGGCGCCGTCCGCCGTCACGCCGCCCGCCACGACGGCAACCTGCCCGGCGCCGATGATGGTTTCATGAATTCGGCCCGGAAACGATTCGTCGATCGCGTCGCCGATGATATCGTCAAGCTCATCCCGTTTGGCGCCAAACACCGCCAGACCGAAGTTGATCCGGCGCCTTTTCTCGATGGTCTGATCGAACAGGTCGAATAGTTTGCCGGTTAGGTCCTTGGCCTTTGTCTCCTTCTCCTCTTCGAGGCTTAGAGCATTGCGGATTAGCGCCGGCAGTCCTTCGCGAAGCCTGTCCAGATAGGCGCAGGCCAACGCTTCGTCGTCTTCCGGGAGAGGCCAGTCGAACAGGACAGAGGCAATCGCGTCCGATGCCAAGACGCCGGCCAGCCGCGGGTCTGCCGCCTGTTTCAGGGCGGCGGAGCTCCTGGCAAGGCTGCTGTCTGGCAAGGCCGTGATTTCCAGGTCGAGGCGGGTGCGATGGTTCGCGCGGTCGATACTCAGGCCTAGGGTGATGTGGTGTAGGTCGCTGATAAGTTGAATAGTCCGCTCGGTTCCGCGGCGCGCGAGCTTCGCTCGCGCCGCGCTGCGCTCTTCGCCGCCCTCGGCCGCGTTTTGCGGCGGCTTGGCCTCCCAATATTGCCTGACTCGGTCAGCCACCATTTCGCGCAGTGCCGGCGGAAGGTGATGCACGTCGGCGCTCAGCGCCAGATCGTATTGTTTGTCGAGGCCGCGAGACTGCTGGAGCGGGTCGCCGGGCAGATGTTGCAGCGCGCTTTTCCGCCGCGCAAGATAGACGTAGCCTCGTTTTTCTGCTGCAAATAGGGCCCCCGATTCGCGTGGAATGCTATAAATGCCGTCGTCTCCTTTGACGGCGGGCTGGCCGGTCAGGGCGGCCACGGCTACGAGCAGCGTGCTTAGATCGGTGACGGGCAGAAAGACAAGGGGCAGAAGCTGCGAGTTGTCGGGCGCGATGCTGATCGACACCCCCCACGGCCGCTCCGGAGCGACTCCCGCCAGCCCGTGGTTTTGGCTGAGCTGCGCCAGCAACTTATCCAAGACACCGCCAATGTCCGCGTTGCCCGACAGGGCGCCCAGGTATTCCAGATCGGCTTTAAGTTCGGAGTAACCGGCGACGGAAACAACCGCCAAGGGCTGGGCATCCGCTCGGTCGTCTTGGGCGAGGGCCAGCGGCGCGCGAAGGGCGAACGGTGCAAAGATCAACCAAATCCAGATCGCTCGCTTCATGATGGTTCTCCTTAATCGTGGCGGGAAATGTGACGCGCGCTACCGAAACGCAAACGACGATTCAATCAGGCGCAGACCTGGTTCTACCATTCTTGCGTCTTCGTCATAACAAAACTCGATGACGACGAATGATCGTTCATCGACCGCGGCGGAAAAGAGCCTGATGTAGGCCGGCAAAAACCCGAGCAGCTTGCCGCGGAGCAGAGCGCCGCTGCCTTGAAATGATCCCCAAGTGCCGAAATCGGTGCGTGTCGGATTGCGGATCAGGTTCGCTGCATAGCCCGCGATTTGCGCATCGACGTTGTCCGCCGGATCGGTGGCCGCGTCGAAGATCATGAAACTGACAAAGGACGATCCCGGCGACTCAACCCTAAAGCTATGGTCCTGATCGTAATCTTCGTCGGTCGAGTCGATTTTCCAGTTGCCGGGATACTTAAGGGCAAAGGTCGGTCTGGCAAGTGCGATCGAGTTCGTGACGTCGGCTGGCTTTTCTTGCTCGAACAGATCGTCGATGAATTCCGATCCTGCGCGGGTCGAATAGATTCCGGCAAAAAAGCCGGTGACGTTTCCGCCCATGAACGCCACAACGGCGAGTCCGACGCTCAAAATCACCGTTTTTGTCTTGCTCATGGTGCACCGGCACGCGAAACAAGGTCGACCTGCACGAGAACCACCGCTCTCGGACATAATCATCCGCCTGAAACGCCTGTGTTGCAATGGCCCAATCCAGCAAAAACCCGGGCCATGATGACGCCGCGAAAAGTCCGCGATACAATCGGCGGAAGTTGCACAGGTCGGTTCAGCGAACGAGGTTGTCAGAACTTCGCCGGTCACGATCCGGCTGTATGGCAAGGAGGTTACAAGTGTCTCGCTCAGCCACCGTCGAATGGCTTACCGAAGCGATTGGCGATGCGGCCAAATACGCCAGGTTCTGTGTCTCCGGTTGTCTGCCTGTCGTTGATCCAGGCATCGAGGTGAAGGGGCTGGGACCGATCGAGTTGCCCCTGAAACCCAAGACGGCCAAAGCGCTCATCGCTTGCTGCCGGCCGGCGCCCTACGGAAAAGGCACGCGCACACTGGTCGACAAGAGGGTGCGGAACACGTTCGAGCTCGATCCCGGGAAGTTCCGTCTCAGCGACGAGTGGAACGCGGCGATCGCCGGCGCCACCCAACTGGCCGCCGAGCAGCTCGGCCTGCCCGCCGAGCAAGTTGAAGCCAGACTCTACAAGCTGTTAGTCTACAAAACAGGTGGATTCTTCCTGAAGCACCGCGATAGCGAGAAGCACGATCGGATGGTGGCGAGCATGATTGTCGCCCTGCCCAATCGCTTCGCGGGCGGCGAGCTGGTCGTGCGCCACGGCGGCTCGGAGCGGACCCTGAAGTTTGCCGACGCGGCCAACGGTACCGCCCCGTGCTTCGCCGCCTTTTACGCCGATTGCGAGCACGAGGTCCGGCGCGTGACCGACGGCGTGCGGCTTTGCCTGGCGTATAATTTGGTGCTGAAGACCAAACGCAAGCGTACGCCCGATGGCAAGCCAATCGCGCAGGCCGATCGGTTGGTCGAGTCGATCAGGTCGTGGACGGCCAATCAACCGACCACTCCGCTGGTGTTTGCGCTTGCGCACCATTACACCGAGCGCGGCCTGTCGCTCGATCTGCTCAAGGGCGCCGACCGGGCATTGGCCGAAACGGTTGTTTCCGCGGCCGAAAAGGCCGGTTGCCTCGTCTATCTGGCTCAAGTTTCGCGGCATCTGACGCAATCTGCCTTCGACGAAAGTTACGGCGATTACTGGCGTCGGTCGTCGCAGCCGCGGGGAGAACTGGAAATCATCCATCGTTTCGGCCACGCCCCTCGACGATTGGACGCCCACTTCAGAAGAATACGAAGGCTACCGAGGCAACTACGGCAACACACTCGACCGCTGGTATCACCGCTCGGCGATCGTCGTCTGGCACCGCGACCACCATTTCGATGTCATAGCCAGTTCCGGCGCGTACGACAGTATTCCGCTGTTCGGTTCGATGGTGGCCAGGCTCGCCAGGACGCCGAAGAAACGGCTGGAAGCCGCCCGTGCCGACTGCATCCGGTTCGCGCACGCCATCATTGCCATGTGGCCCATGACCAATGGCTATGGATATTACGGTGCTCGCGAGAAGTCGCCTTACGACGATTTTCTCATGGTCCTGCTGAAGCTGGGCGATCGCGATGCAATCGCACAGATGTTATCGACCGCGGCCGAGCGCGACCACGATTTGCGGTTGAGCTCGTTCATTGTGGCGGCCTGCCGCCGCTTTGGCTGGGCGACCTTCGCAAACGAATTGAAGCAACTGATGTCGTCTGAAACGAAGCTTCGTGGCCGGGACGAATTGCCGCTGCGCGATGTGGACTGGCTGTCGGCCCTATGCTGCGACAAGACGGAAGATCCGGACAAATCGCCGTTGGCCGGTGAGCTATGCGCGCTGACGGTGAATCGCTTCTGCCAGCCGCGCGAAACGCGGGCGTGGGGCGACGATTCGGACCACAACGATTGGGATTACAAGCGCGAAGCCTCGCTCACCGAGAAATCGCTGTTGCCTTTGCTCAAGGCGCTGGTGGCCGCCGGCCGCGACGCGGAGTTGGCGCGCGTCTTGAGATTTGTCGGCGCATCGCCCTACGATTTTCGCGTGGACACATGCCAGGTGCCTTGCCTGAAGGCGATTGTGCCGTGGTCGCAGGAGCGGCTCGGTTCGCTTCACCCACAAGTGGCCGATTGGCTGGCGGAGGTGCGCGGGCGACTCGAAACGGCCACCGCGCGCCGGCCCGAACCTCCCGCCGATGCGCGGCGCCCGGCCGAGGTGTCGTGCAAATGCCAGCTTTGCGCCTCGCTTAAGGCGTTTCTCGCCGATCCTGTGGACATGGTCACGCGCATTGCGGCGGCCGAGTACGATCGTCAGCACCTGATCGGCACGATCGGCAGGCACCGCTGCGATGTAAAACACACGCTGGAAAAACGTACAAGGCCGTATTCCTTGGTGCTGACCAAGACGACCGGTTCCTACGACCGGGCGGTCAAACGTTTCGAGGCCGATTGCCGGCTCTTGAAGGAGCTGCCCGCGGTACACTGACCTCCGCAGGCGCGCCGTCAGCTTGGCGCCCACGTCGGGATGACGCGAATGTGTCCACGAGCTATAATACGTTTATGGAACCCATTGCCGTCGTCCCAGTCCTAGAACCCTATGCCGTGGTACGAGGTCGTCTGGAACTATGAGCCGGGTGGCAATGTCGAGCACATCGCCGAGCATGGCCTTACACCCGAAGACGTGGAGGCGGCGATCTATAATCCTTTGGAAGCGACCATCAGCCGTAGCTCAGGCCGCCCGGTTGTCACGGGCTATACTCCCGACGGACGCTTGATCTTCGTCGTCTACGAAGAAATCAATGATGTCGCTGTCTATCCTGTAACCGCATACGAAGTCGACGAGTGAGTCACATCCGACCAAGGACAAGCAAGATGGCCGATGAGAATCGCAAGCGGGTCGTGCGTGAGGCGACGCCGGAAGAGAAGGAGCGGCACCGTGTGATACGCGAGCAGGTGAAGCAAGATTTGCCCGAGCTTCGGGCATGGGCGCGTGCTGCCGCGGCGCGTCACCAAGAGCGCGTTGCGGTCGGCACGGTGCTTAGCGGGGACGAGACCAAGCTCGTGGAAGTGATCGACGAATACGCCACGAAACATTCGCTAGAGGGGCGAAGCGCGGTGGTTCGCGAAGCTCTGGCACGGCTCCTCGGCGTTGATCTGGCACGCCATTAGCCGCCAGCATGCCGCCGTCGGCTGCAGGCCGCCGGTCGCGCTCGAATTCGGATGCGCTGCTTCGCCAGACGGGCGGCGTCTTATCAGCCGACATTACCAAAAAGCCGGACAATCGGGCCGACAGCGATCAGGAGTTGGTTGATCTGGTCGCCAAGGTGCTCCAATCGCCGCACGTGTTATCCGCTGCGCAGTCGCTGATCGCTCGCGCGAGTGCGGCGCTAGCGGCCAAATAATCAGGCAACGGCGAGTCGTAGGTTGATGGTCCGATCGTGTCGCTGGGTATGAAATTACACCTTAATCTCCGGCAAACCCTCGCACCAGAATAGCTGTCGGATAGAAAACCTGCTCCGAAAACGACCGACCAACCGTATTGCCTCCGTTCGGCAGGCGATCGGGCTTAAGCAACCCTTCGTCATGTTCTCGGCCAGCCGCCACAGATCGTCGTCAAAACCGCCTACGGCAACTTCGACGACATAGCCGACCTTGTCGGGCAGCGGCGTCCAGCCACGGCGATGCAGGTGCAGCACGGTTGAAGGGCCGCATGGACGCCGTGCTCCCGCCAGCAACAGTCTGCAACCTCGCGGGATTTCGATGGTTGTCCGCGGGGCGATTTGCCAGATGGGCATCCAGTCTTGGCCGTCCTTCGAGGCGAACCCAAACACGCTCGCTGGCTTTTGCTGAAGTTCGCGAAGCGACACCGGGCCCTTCGTCGCGCCGCCGAAATGGTAAAAGTAGCCTTCTTTCACAGCGCCGAATCTCTCGGTGGAACGGGTCGTCAGGCCACGCCTATGCCGCCCGCCCGCTATTGGGTTCTCTCGCCAAAGCGGCATTGCCAAGGACTTCCTCGCCGATCAGCACGCAGCATGCCTCGACGTAAGTCCTTAACTTTCGGTCCGCGATGCAGTCAATCGGATTCCAGCACGTGTCACCGCGACCAACTCGCCGACGATTGTGCGACCGCCCTGGAGTCGGAGCTTGACGAGCGTTGGCGCTTCATCGGCGAACGCCGACAGGCTGGCGAACGCCAAAACACTAAAAATCCAGGCAGCGATGCTACGCCTGCGAGACATGGCGGGCCTCCTCGTGAAGCGGGCACGAAAATGCAACTTTGCTCAGATGCCATCGTACTGCCGGCCCAAGGCAGAACAACCAAGGAGCTTCGGTTCCGTGGCAGGCATCGTGCCATTAGCCGGGGATGAACCGGCGTACTGGCGCGAGGAACGTCAAGGCTTCGCCCATAGCCGGCGCAAGGCATCCGGACTATCTGCTTGCTTGACGCCGTGCAGGATTTTGCACAGCAGGTCGAGATCTTCAATCGGGCGAATTTCAGCCAGCAGCGCTCGACCAGGCGCTCCGAACCGGACGTCGAGCGCAACCTCGATCCCAGTCAATAAATCTTCCCGCGCCTGCGCAAGCCCCTCCGCCAACCCCTCCGCCAACACCTCCTCGCGCAGCACGATGTCGGCACCTGTGAGGAACGGCATATTTCTCTCCTTTGCAAAGTCGTCGATTTCTTTCCAGGCCGAAACCGCCATCGGTCTCGGCAGATCCATCATGCCGTCGATGAGGCGGTAAAGCTGACGGATTTGCTCGGCGCTAAATCCTCGCTCGTAAAGCCCCTTGACCAGTCGCACTTCGGAGACGCGCCTCGCCTCATCGTCGTGAGCCGTCTCCAGCGTCTTCAAGTGCGCCAGCACTACCACGGCGAACGGGTTCGGGTCAGCTTCCAGCCTCGCATCATCGGCGGCATAGTCAAGCAGTTTCGCGGTCGCGAACTCGATACCCACCTTCGTGCCCCAAAGTTCATATCCGAACCGATCTGGCCGCCAGCGTCCGCCAGACCTTGACCAGCTTATCCGCCACGCGCCGTCCTTGTTCCGATTCGGGCGCGATAAGCTATTGGTCATACCTGCAACTCGATGGAATTGTTATGGCGGTGGGCCGCCGGTCGGCGCCGTGTCGAGCAGCGCCGTCCTGATACATTGGCGTACCCCGTCCAAGTCGCGAGTGGAAAGATTACCGATCTTGGCGGAGACCGTCGATCGCGGGAGTGTAACTAAAAACGCGCGGAATGCCGATGGCACGCGCAGACCTGCGGCAGCCCAATCTTGAAGCAGGTAATCTGTCGGACCAACGGCGCCGGCAGTCTGGCTGGTCACGAGACCAAGAATCACATCCGGTCGCGCGGAGTGATAAGTAGGCGATGAAATGACCACAGCGGGCCGCCGTTTGGTCCCGCGTGCGCCGGGAAAATCGGCCACGACAATGTCGCCGGCATCAGGCACGATCCGGTTCCTCGCCATAGACGTCGCTGGCATAATCCGCGGCATACGCCGTCAAATTGCGCACATCTTCTTCACTCCATGAGTCGCTGAAATCAAGCGCGGCTCCTGCGGAAGCGGATAGTTCATCAAGAATCAGCGCGGCCAGCTTCAAACGCTCCGATTTCGGCAGCAGCGCCACGCTGGCCTCGTAAACACTCTGAGCAGTGGTCATTCCTAAGTCTCCGCAGAAGGGGATACGGCCAGCCTAAGGCAGCGCGGAGCGTGATGCAAGCAAATTGCTTGCCGCCGAACCCCGGTTTATAATCCGCGGCACATTCGGCCCCGTTCGCCAAAGTTCACCGATCTCGAAAAGGTCTCCGCCGTGTCCAGCCCCCGTCGTGGCAATCGTCGTACTCGATCCGGAAAACATCGCCCCGCCCGGCGTCGCCGGATGTTTCGAGAATCGCTCGAAGCGCGGTTGATGTTCGATGTCTCGGCCCCGCCGATCTTGCAGTGGTTCGAGAGTAGCTACAACACCATCGAACAGCGAGCGCCTGATATCTTCGCCGCCGGCTATGGCGCGGTGCTCACGCCGCCGCCCGGCAGGGCCGATTCGGGCAATCAGTCGGTCGGATACGATGTTTACAATCGCTTCGATCTGGGTAGCCCCGGCGATCCCACGTTGTATGGCACCGAGGCCGGCATAAAAGCCATGGTGGCCGCCATCCACCAGACCGGCGCCAGCTACTACAGCGACCTGGTGTGGAACCACGACGGTTTTGAGAATTTGGGCACGCCCGGCTTCGCGGCGTCGGGCGGATATCCCGGCTTCGCGCTCACGCTCAACCCCTCGAACAATTACGCCGGCTACAACGACATCGATGGCGACTTTCACAGCGCCTACGACACCAGCACGACCGGCATGCGGCTGAGCGGCCTGGACGATATCGCCCAAGAGAAGAACTACCAGTTCATTCGCAACCCCGTCGATCCGAACAACCCGATGAACCTGCCGGCGGGCACCACGCCGCTCAATGGCCGACTGGCCAACGTGCCCGACCCGAACAACGCCCGGTTTTATCCCGACCACAACCTGCCGCCCATCACGGTGAACGACCCCGCCACCGGCGAGTACAACCTCAAGATTTATCCATTCAACAACGCCGATCCGCTGGCCGGCACGCCGACGCCCGAAAACGCGCTGGGCTACTTGATGCGCTACACGCAATGGATGGTGCAAACGATCGGCGTCGATG
The DNA here is from genome assembly GCA_035252155.1 of Pirellulales bacterium. Classification (GTDB taxonomy): domain Bacteria; phylum Planctomycetota; class Planctomycetia; order Pirellulales; family JAICIG01; genus JAICLL01. Next base: position 15,397 of record DATFDL010000504.1, read on the forward strand.
GTTTTCGGCTCGACGCGGCCAAGAACATGCCGCCTTGGGTGCTGAACTTTTACGATCAGGCCGTCTACGACTCGTCGTTCCGCACGCTGCTCAATGGCAGCCAGGAGCCGATCTTCGGCTTCAGCGAAGTTTATGACGGCGACAAATCGCTGCTGCAGCAGTACGTCAACAAAAGCGACAACGGCCCGAACACCGTAGGCGGCAATCGCGACGTGCTCGATTTTCCGCTGTTCTTCGCCCTGCAAAACAACCTGACCGGCAATGGCTATCAGAACAACTGGTACAACGTGGTGAACGCCAGCATCGACAGTCAGGACGACGGGCTGGCCAACAACGGCTCCGAGGGCGTGTCGTTCGTGTCCAGCGCCGACAACGGCCCGCCGTATCTCAATAACGTGGCGTACGCGTACACGCTGACGCATCCGGGCAACACCATCGTCTACTTCAACGGCCACGAGTTCGGCGACAATCGCTCGTTTCCGCAAGACGGCCGCGGCGATGCCCTGGGCGGACTCTATGGCGACACGATCACCAATCTGGTGAACATCCGCGACACGCACCCCGACGGCAACTATGATCAGCGATACATCGACAACAATGTGCTGGTGTATGAGCGCGACGACTCGATGCTCGTGGGCCTCAACAACCGGACCGATAGCGGCTACGACAACCGATGGGTTCAGACCGACTTCGCTCCCGGCACGTATTTGGTCGATTTGACGGGTTTTTCCGCGAATTCGGGCACCAATGAAGACGGCAACATTCACCCACTGCTGCAGGTCGGCGCTGGCGGCTGGGTCAATCTCAACGTGCCGCGCAATTCGGACGACGGCAATTTCACGGGCGACGGTTACGTAATCTACGCCCCCGCGTCGCCGCAGGGCAAGCTGACCATTAACGGCGTCTCGCAGATCATTCCCGGCGGCACGCCGACCGCCGCCACCAACGGCACGACCGAGCTATCGCCCGTCGACGTGGTCACCGGCAATAGCTTTCAGATTCAGCTCAACACCAATAACGTCAACCTGCTGGGCAACTCGGCGTTCCATGACCAAGACGCCAACGGCGACAACGCGCTGTATAAGATCGACGGCGGTGTGGACGCGGCGGGCACGGGCTTTGTCGACACCAATCCCGGCGACGTGGCCTACGGTTTTCAGCAGTTTACCACGACTCACAACCCCGGCTATTTCAGCGCCGACGGCAACGGCGAATATGTGCAGGCCATCAACACTGCCAACCTTACGAACGGCTATCACTACATCGACGTCCGCGCCTTCCGGCACCGCAACCCCGGCGAGCCGCCGATCTTCACTGACTTCAAGGTGACGATCTACGTCGATCATGCGCCCACTACCACCCAGCTTGTCAGCTTCAACGACGTGACGCCCGGCGTGAACCAGGACAAACTGCTCACGATTGAAGCGACCGACTCGCGCGTGAACAACGTGCATGTGCTGTTCGACCTGCCGGCCGGACTGAGCGATGCGCAGATCCTGGCTATGATCGGCAGTGGCAACCAGGCCAACCAGATCGACCGCGATTTATGGACGATCGAGGACGATGGCCTGACCAGCGGCAATCACGTGGCGACGGTCGTCTCGTACCAGATCGACGGCACGGCCAGCATTCAGCGGTTCGACGCTCAACAGTTTCCCGCCTTGTCGACTTCGACGATTTACGGCGCCGGCCTGGGCGATCTGGATTTCAACGGCCACATCGACGCCAACGACGTCGATCTATTTGGCCAGGTGCTCCCGAGCGACAACCAGCAATTCAACCCCGCGGCTGACCTCAATGGCGACGGACAAATCGACAATGCCGACCTCTTGTTGTTCTATTCCACGCTTGAGGCCGCCCACGCCGATGCCGCCACACTGGCCGCCTACCAGCAGTTGCTCGGGCCGCCGCCGGGCGGATACACTATCAAGGAAGGAACGAACCTGGCTCTGGCGGTGAACCAGCCTTCGGGCACGACGCCCAGCTTGAACTTTTCATGGTCGCTCGCTGGCGACGGTAATTTCGCCGACGCCACGGGACCGTCGCCCACATTCACTTGGGCGCAGCTCGCCGCTCTGGGCATCGACAACGAGGGAACCTATCCGATCACGCTCGAAGTGACCGACGGTAAGAACACGATTCAGATTCCCACCACGCTTGCCGTGCAAGCAGTGCCGCCGACGCTTTCGATCGCCGGGCCGGGCATCATTACCGAGGGCGAAACCTACACGCTAGGTCTATCGGCCAGCGAACCGGGCGGCGACGTCATCACAAGCTGGACGGTCGATTGGGGCGATGGCGCCACGCAGACGTTGGCTGGCGGTGCGACCTCGGCCACGCACGTTTATTCCGCGCCGCCCAATACTGTGACGATCTCGGCCACGGCCGCCGATGAAGACGGCGCGTACACGGCCAATGCCTTGCCGGTCGCGGTCGATGATGCCCCGCTCACGGCATCGGCGCTCGCGCTGGCGGCCGTCGAAGGGGCGACATTCAATGGGACGGTCGCCTCGTTCACCGACGCCAATCCCTTCCCGCAGCTAGGCACGTTTTCGGCGACCATCGATTGGGGCGACGGTACTACCAGCGCCTCGCGCACCATCGTGCCCAACGCCGCCGGCGGTTTTGATGTGCAGGGCACGCACGCCTACGCCGAAGAAGGCACGCTGCCCGTGAAGGTGACGATCGACGACACGGGCGGCAGCCAAGCCACTGCCATCAGCACCGCGAATGTTTCCGATCCGGCAGTGGTTGCCACAGCGAATGCGTTTACCGCGGCCGTTGGCTCGCCGATTGGTCCGCTAGTGGTGGCGACGTTTACCGATCCGGGCGGCCCTGAGTCCTTCAACGACTATCATGCCGCCATCGACTGGGGCGACGGAACGACCGACGACTTAGCGACAACCATCGTCCCCAATGGCAATACTTTCAGCGTATTAGGGACACACGTCTACGCGGCCACGGGCTTGTATCCCGTCAACGTCACGATCGTGCACGACAGCGCGCCCACCGCCGCAGCCACTGCCACGGCCACGGTCGAGCAGAACGTCGCGTTGGTGTTGCTCAATACCGCAAGCGCCAGCCTGACGGCCAGCGGAAACGCCTTGGTACGCTTGACCGGTGGCGGCGCCGCCGAAGTTCTATCGAGCGCCTCCACCGCGGTCGTGGCATCAGGCAATGCCAACATCGCCGCGAACGAAATTGACATCGAGGGGTCGCCGGGCATAGGCACGCACGGCAACGCTAGTGTCTCGGCACTAATTGAGAGCGGCCTGACGCCAGCCGGCGATCCACTCCTCAGCGATCCGTTCGCATCGCTAGCCGCTCCCACCGTGCCGAGCACATCGTTTGCCGCTACCAACATCGGGGGCACGACTACCGAGACTCTTCAACCAGGCGTTTATCAGGGTGGCATTAGTATCACCGGCAGCGCCTCGGTTACGCTTACGCCGGGCGTCTACTATTTGCAGGGTGGCGGATTTTCCGTCAGCGGCAATGCCTACGTCACCGGCGACGACGTTTTGATCTACAACGCGCCGCAAGGTGGTAGTGATTCAGTGCGCGTCTCTGGGCAAGTGGTCGTGCAATTGTCGGGCAGAAGCGACTACGGCGGTCTGGCCATCTACCAGGACCGCGCCTCCACCGCGCCAATCACCATCGGAGGTGGGGCGTCGCTGGCCATCACGGGCGGCATCTACGCCGCCGGGGGCCAAGTACAAATTTCCGGCGGCGCGCAGGTCTCGCTTGCGGGCAGCGCCACCGATGGCATCAGCGCCCGGATGGTGATCGACGATCTGAGCGTTTCTGGCGTCGGCGTTCTGGCGATCGACGCCGGGCAAAACACGCCGCTAGTCGTCGATCCGAATTCGCCGCTCTTCACCGGCGGCGCCACTAGTCCCGCCTCACTGCCCGATGTCAGCGGTGCGACAAGCGATGAACAAACGGCCAACGACCTGGCGGTTGTCGCGGTCGCCGCTGAACTTGATGCAAGTGGGCCTCCCGCGGGAACGGCAGCCGCCGGGCAATTGACGCCGGGCGGCGGCGGCGTAAGTTATGTGAAGAGGCCATTTCTCGGAGGGTAAGCGAATGGCTAGCGGCCACACTGGAAATGTGGTGCCGGGAAACCGGTTGCGGGTTCGAATCCCGTGCCCTCCGCTGTACCGCGCGGATTTTGCACTATGACCGCGTTGACGGACGCCCAGAATCCGTACGCCTCACCTGGGGACGGCTCCGAAAGCGCCGTCGACCGGCCTTCGGCGCGTCTGCCAAAGTTCGTCAAGATCGTTTTAGTCTTGGATTTTGGGGCGCGTTTGCGGTCATCCGCTTGTCGATGATTGGAGTTTTTTTGCTCGCGCTCATCCGCTTTAAACGGTGGCGCGTAAGGGCATTGGCTAGAAGCCGGAGCGGACGAGTACCGGTGGCCTCTTCTCGGATTCGTGCAGCCGACGCGACGCCGTGAAATGATCGCGAGTGCGGTGTGAAAGCCGGTAGCGGCATACGCGGCATCGCGGTGACGCCCAAACAGAGAAGCGGCCACCGGTACTTCCCCGCAGACCGTTTGCGGATGGTCAAAGTGCTTTCCTGCCTGGGATTCAATTGCCGCAAAACCCTTGACAAAGGACTACGACGTATGTCATATTCGATTTACGACAAATGTCGTGTCCGAGATCCGCGATGAAGAAATCTTCCGCCAAATCCCGTGTGACCGCCGGTGAACTGGAGTTGCTTGAGGTGCTGTGGGCCAAAGGCGCCGCCACCTTGTCGGAAGTCCATCAGGCGCTCGATCGCGAGATCGGCTATACCACGGTGCAGGTTCGCTTGCAGCGGATGGTTGATAAAGGGCTTTGCCAACGCCGGGGCGAACGGCCGGCCAAATATCGCGCCCTGGTCAGGCCCGAAGAAGTCAGTGCGTCGCATCTGGGCCTGCTCTTGCAACGCATCAGCGGTGGGCGCGTTGCGCCGCTGGTCGCTCAACTGGTCCGCAACCGGACCCTCGACGCGCAGGAGATCGCCGAGCTGAAAGCGCTGATTCGTGAGGCCGAAAAGCGAGCGAATCGTTCCGATTCACGAAAGGGACCGCCATGAACGACTCCGCCATCTGGTTGACCGAGCTCACGCGAGCCACGGCCGCATTGTCACTTTCGATGATCGTGGTCGCCGCGCTGACACGGCTGCTGAA
>DATFDL010000505.1:0-2875 GCA_035252155.1 Pirellulales bacterium
GGCGCTCAGCCCTGCTCGAAAAACGTCACCTTCACGCCCCCCTGAAAGGAGAGCCGTAGCGAGATCATGTTCGCCCGAATCACGGGGGCTGGCACGCCGCTGGCCGGATGCACTTCCCAGGTCTTTTGGGCGGGGTCGGCCGCTGGCAGTTGGGCGTTGGCGGGCGGGGTCGCGGGCGTTCGGCGGGAGACCGCGGGCTGCACGCCCACCGGAGTGCGGGGCTTCATGGAAGGCGGCTGAGTCTGGGCTAAGTGCGTGAGAGGCGATAGCTGGCTTGGCGTTTGGTATCTATAGTGTCGGCAAGAAGCCCGGCGCGGGGTGAAGCGCGTAAGCATTTTTTTTTCGAGTTCTCGTTTTTCGAGCCGAGATCGTGAATCGCACACAGCAGCAATACGAACATGCCTGTCAGTTCTTGGCCGGGGGCGTCAGCGCTTCGACCCGGCTGAACCGGGCTTTGGGCCGCCCGATGTACTTCGCACGGGCCGAAGGATGCCGACTTTGGGACCTTGATGGCCGCGAGTATTTCGATCTCTGCGCCAGCCACGGCGCGGCCCTACTGGGGCACGGCGATCGGCGGGTTCGTGAGTCGGTCGAAGCCGTTTTGGCCCGCGGCGCCGCCTGCTCTTATGAGCACGAGCTGCACGCCGAACTGGCCGAGCTGCTCTGCCAGACCGTGCCCTGTTGCCAGCGGGTGCGTTTCACCGGGTCGGGCACCGAAGCCACGCTGCATTGCCTGCGGCTGGCCAGGGCGTTTACCGGCCGCCCGAAGGTCCTCAAGTTCGAGGGCAACTTTCACGGCTATCACGACCAAGTGATGTTTGCTCTCGGTGGCACGCCCGCCGACCAACTTGGCCCGGACGACGCCCCGACGCCGTATCCCGGTTCGTCCGGCCTCACGCCCGGCATCGAACGGCAACTTGTGCTCGCTCAATACAACCGCACCGATTTGCTGGAGGAAGCGTTCCGCCGGCACGGCCGAGAGCTGGCCGCCGTCATTCTCGAACCGGTCTGGTACAACGCCGGCTGCATTCTGCCGCGGCCCGACTTCATGGCGGCCTTGCGGCGGCTGACCGCGGAACATGACGTACTGTTAATCTTTGACGAAGTGCTCAGTGCCTTTCGGATGTGCGCCGGCGGCGCCCAAGAGTACTTAGGCGTCACACCCGATCTTTGCACCCTGGGCAAAGCCGTGGGCGGCGGCTTTCCGCTCAGCGTGTTCGGCGGCCGGCACGATGTGATGCGGCGGCTGATGCCCGAAGGCGACTGCCAGCATAGCGGCACCTACAACGGGCACCCGGTGGGGGTGGCAGCCGGCCTGGCCGCGGTCCGGGCGTACCGGCAAGAGGGTTTTTACGATCACGTGCGGGCCGTGGGCGAGCGATTGGTCGCCGGACTGAACGGCATTTTCCGCAAGCATGGGGTTGACGGTCAGGCGCGCGGCCTGGGCGCGCGGTTCGGCATTTATTTTGGCGTCGAGCGGGCGGAAACCTATCGCGACCTGGTGCACCACCGCCGCGACCTGATGTTGCGTTTCGTGGCTGCCGCAATTGCCGAAGGCGTTTACTTTCACGATTATGGCGGCGCGCCCTGCCATCATGGTTTCAGCGCCACCATGACCCAAGCCGACGCCGACGAAGTGCTCATTCGGCTCGATCGGGCAGTCGAACGGTTAGCGGCAACGGCTCTGTAGGGAACGGACTCCGTGCCGTTCCGTGAACTGCCGGTGGAGGTCCTGCCGCCCCTCAACGGAACGCCACAGAGGGCGTTCCCTACAGAGAGGTGCGGGGTCTGCCGCCTTAACGTTCCAGATCCGCCTTGACCTCGGCAAACGCGTCGAGTGCTTGCCTCAAATCGCCGTGCGAGTGGGCCGCAGAAAGCTGCACCCGGATGCGCGCCTTGCCTTGCGGCACCACTGGATACGAAAACCCGACCACGTAGATGCCGCGCGCCAGCAGCGCGTCGGCCATCTGCCCGGCCAAGGCGGCGTCGCCCAGCATGATCGGCACAATCGGGTGCTCGCCCGGCACGATGCTGAATCCGCGCTCGGCGAGTCCCTGCCGCATGAAGCGTGTGTTGTCTCGCAGCCGCTCGCGCAGGTCATTCGACCGCTCAAGCAGATCGAGCACTGCCAGCGACGCGCCGACGATCGGCGGCGCCAGCGAGTTTGAAAACAGATAAGGCCGCGAGCGTTGGCGCAGCAGCTCGATGAGCTCGCGCCGTCCGCTGGTGTAGCCGCCGCTGGCGCCGCCCAGGGCCTTGCCCAGCGTGCCGGTCAAGAGGTCGATCCGCCCGATGACGCCGTGGTGGTCGTGGCTACCGCGTCCGCGCGGTCCCAAAATGCCGACGGCGTGCGAATCGTCGACCATCACCAGGGCGTCGTAACGGTCGGCCAATTCGCAGATCGCCGGCAGGTTGGCGATCGTGCCATCCATCGAAAAAACTCCGTCGGTGGCGATCAGCCGGAACCGCGCCGAACGGGCTTGTTGCAACTTCGCCTCCAGATCGGCCATGTCGTTGTTGCGATAGCGAAATCGCTGGGCCTTGCACAACCGCACGCCGTCGATGATCGAGGCGTGGTTCAGTTCGTCTGAGATCACGGCGTCTTCGACGCCCAGAATCGTCTCGAACAGCCCGCCGTTGGCGTCGAAGCACGACGAGTAAAGAATCGTGTCTTCCGTGCCCAAAAACTCCGACAGCTTGCGTTCGAGCTCCTTATGTTGGTCCTGAGTGCCACAGATGAACCGCACCGAGGCCAGCCCATAGCCTCGTTCGTCGAGCGCCCGGTGCGCGGCGGCCACGACCTGGGAATGGTCGGCCAGGCCCAGATAGTTGTTCGCGCAAAGGTTGAGCACCGTCGGGCGGCCCGCCACGCCCA
>DATFDL010000506.1:0-33814 GCA_035252155.1 Pirellulales bacterium
CGCCCTTCACGGAACGGCACGGAGTCCGTTCCCTACAAAATTTCACGGTGATCGCCATCGCGGTCCTCTCGTTGATCGCTCATTCGGCCGCCGCGGAGCCGCCCGCGCGCTGGGTCTATCTGATGACCAACTTGCAGGTCAATGAAAACGTACCACAGGCCGAAGCGTTGCTCCGCCGCGCCGCCAAGGCCGGTTACAACGGCGTCCTGCTGGCCGATTATAAGCTGAACATCCTAGACCGCGTGCCCGAGCATTACTTCGCGAATGCCCGGCGATTCAAGGCCACGGCCGACGAGCTGGGTCTGGAAATTATTCCGGGGGTTGCGCCGTTCGGCTACAGCGAAGGCATCTTGGCGCACGATCTCAATCTGGCCGAAGGCTTGCCCGCCCGCGACGTGCCGCTGCGCGTTCAAGGTCGGCAGGCCGCGATCGACTCTGTGCTGACAGATGCCCTTCCCGGCGGCACCTTTGAAGAGCGTCGCGGGCAGACGTTCGTCGGTTGGGATTTTCAGGACGAGCCGGGCAAGATGAGTTTCATCGATACGCAGGTGCGTCACGGCGGCGCCAGCTCGCTGCGGTTTGACGACCCGGCCAAGAACAATCCGCAGAGCGGCAACGCCCGCGTCTCGAAGCTCATCAAGGTGCATCCCTGGGGCCAGTATCACGCTTCGATCTGGATCAAGACGCAAGGGTTCGAGACCGCCCACGATGTGCACATGTTCGCCCTGTCGCCCTCGGGCCGAAAACTGTCGCACAGCAATTTGGGCGTGAAGCGCGATCAGGACTGGACTGAACACCACATTGTGTTCAACAGCCTGGACAACGACGAAGTTCGGTTTTACGTGGGGGCCTGGAGCGGCCGAATGGGCAAGTTGTGGCTTGATGATGCGCGGCTGGAGGAAACGGCGTTCGTCAATCTGTTGCGGCGGCCTGGCTGCCCGTTGAAGATCGCGGGCGAAGACGGCACGGTCTACCAGGAGGGTCGCGATTACGCCGAGCTGCGCGATCCGCGGATGGGTACGGTCCCCTGGCAAGGCGGATTTGAAGTGTATCACGAACCGCCGAAGCTGACGCTGACGGCTGGTTCGCACATCAAAGATGGCCAGAAGCTGAGGGCCAGTTTTTACCACGCGGTGACGATCTACGACAACCAGGTGCCCTGCTCGCTGGCCGAGCCGCGCGTGTTTGAGGTACTCAAGGACCAAGTGGAGCGAGTCGAAAAACTGCTTCGGCCCAAGACCTATATGATGAGCCACGATGAAATCCGCGTGGCCAATTGGACGGAAGATGAAAATCGTCCCGGCCGCACCGCCGGTGAGTTGTTGGCCGAAAACGTGCGGCGGTGTGTCGAGGTAGTGCGGCAAGTCAATCCCCAGGCGCGGCTTTGCTTCTGGTCAGACATGTTCGACCCGCACCACAACGCCGTGAAAGATTTTTTTCTGGTCAATGGCGACCTGGCCGGTTCATGGGAGGGGCTGCCGCGCGACGCGATCATCATCAATTGGAACTCGGCCAAGCCGCGCGAGAGCTTGCCGTTTTTCGCCCACCGCGGGCACAAGCAGATTTTGGCCGGCTATTACGACGGCAGCGCCGAGTCGATCCGCCCTTGGCTAACCGCCGGCAAGGGCCTGTCCGGCATCGATGGGGCAATGTACACCACTTGGCGGCACAACTATGATGCGCTCGAGGCGTTTGCAAAATACGCATGGGGAACCGCATCGGGCGACGTGGTAAAATAAATCGCAAACTGGGAATGAGATCAAAGGGCAATGATTCGCCGTCGCGTTATCGCCGTAATCGCCGTGGTCGCTTGCGCAGTTGCCGCGCGAGATGACGCCGCAGAGCGCACGACGGCCGACGCTCCTCGCGAAAGCGCGCCGGCCGACGCCTGGCCGCTGTTTCGCGGCGTGGCCGGTTGCACAGGCGTGTCGGACAGCAAACTGCCCGACCGGCCGGCGGTGCTCTGGAAACGTTCGTTCAAAAACGGCTCGTTCGAGGCCACCGCGGTCATTGTCGGCGACGCGGTGTACGTGGGCAACCTCGACGGCGACTTTTACGCCCTCGATCTGGCCAGCGGCGACGAGCGCTGGAAACTGCATACCGAATTGGGTTTTCAAGCCGCGGCGGGCGTTCGCGACGGCGTGGTCTATGTGGGCGATGCGGACGGCGTGTTTTTCGCTCTCGATGCCGCCACCGGTGAGAAAAAGTGGAGCGTCTCGGCCGAGGCCGAGATCAACGGCGGCACGAATTTTTATAAGGACAATGTGCTGTTCACGTCCAACGACGGCAAGCTCACCTGCCTGAAAGGCGCCGACGGCTCGCCGGTCTGGCAATACTCGATCGACAACATGCTGAAGTGTGCCCCCAGCGTGGCGGGCAATCGCTGCTTTCTGGGCGGCTGCGACGGCAAGCTGCACGTGGTCGATCTCGACAAGGGCGAAGCGGTCGCCAAAATCGAGATTGATGATCCGACTCTCAGCACGCCCGCCGCCGGCGGCGACCGCGCCTACTTTGGCACGCAGGGGGGCCGCATTTTGGCCGTCGATTGGCGCAAGGCCGAGATCGTCTGGAGCTATGAACCGAAACGCTCGGGCCAGCAGGTCAAGTCATCGTCGGCGCTGGCAGCCGGACTGGTGTTGTACGGCGGGCACGACCGTATGATGCACGCGCTCGATGCAAAATCCGGCGACGAAGTCTGGAGCACCGCCGCGCGGGCCAACATTGACTCCTCGCCGGTCGTCGTGGGCGACCGCGTGGTGGTGGGCACGCAGCGCGGCGAGCTGATCATGTGGGAGCTGAAGACCGGCAAGCAAGTATGGCAATATGAGGCCGGCGGCCGATTTTCCGCGTCGCCCGCTGTCGCACAGGGTAAAATGGTCATTGGCAACGACGCCGGCGATCTCTATTGCTTTGGCGAAAAGAATCCGTAGGGTGGGACGAGCTTGCGAGTCCCACCATTGGTCTCAAGCTCGTGCAAAAGGCAAAAAGACTGGAGGGCAAAAAAATGAAGAGGAAGTGTAGCTCGAACGGTGGGACTCGCTTCGCTCGGCCCACCCTACACTCTTCTCATCTTTTTGCCCTCCATTTTTTTGCCTTCTGCTTTCCGCGAATGACCAGCCGCCGATGACGACTGAAACGACGAAAACCGAAGTTGGCAGTTACTTTATCGCCAATTATCCGCCCTTCTCGCAGTGGACGGCCGAGGCATTGGACGACGTCCGCGCGGAGCTGGCATCGCCGCCGCGCGAGGTGCCACTGGGGCTCTATCTGCATATTCCCTTCTGCCGCAAGCGCTGCAAGTTCTGTTACTTTCGCGTCTACACGGATAAAGCCGCGCCCGACGTCGAGCGGTATGTCTCGGCGCTGGCCCGAGAGATCGAGCTGGTCAGCCAGTTGGGCGTGATGGGCGGGCGACCGTTCCGCTTTGTCTATTTTGGCGGCGGCACGCCGTCGTTTCTCAGTGCCCGACAGCTTACCTCGCTCGTGGATCGGCTACGGGCAAACATCAACTGGCAGCACGCCGAAGAAGTCACCTTCGAGTGCGAGCCGGGCACGCTCTCGCAGTCCAAGCTCGCCACACTCAAAGAGTTGGGCGTCACGCGGCTCAGCCTGGGCGTCGAGAATTTCAGCGACGCGATTTTAGAAGAAAACGGGCGTGCCCACCTGTCCGCCGAGATTTACAAAGCCTGGGACTGGATTGCGGCCCTCGACTTTTCCAACGTCAACATCGACCTGATCAGCGGCATGGTGGGTGAGACGTGGGACAACTGGAAGGACTGCATCCGCCGCACGATTGAGCTCTCGCCCGACAGCGTGACGATCTATCAGATGGAGCTGCCCTTCAACACGGTTTACTCGCGCGACATTCTGGGCCATCAGATCGAGACGCCGGTGGCCGACTGGCCCACCAAGCGGGCCTGGCAGAATTACGCATACGACGAATTGATGGCAGCCGGCTATCAGATCTCCAGCGCTTACACGCTTGTGAAAGACAAGTCGAAGGTCAACTTCAGCTATCGCGACAACCTCTGGCGCGGCAGCGACCTGTTGGCCACCGGAGTAGCCAGCTTCGGGCATGTCTCAGGTGTCCACTATCAGAATCTGACCGAGTGGGGCCAATACCTCGAATCGCTCGAAGCGGGCCGGTTGCCGCTCTATCGCGGCCTGCGTCCCACGCCGCACCAGCTATTGGTGCGCGAGATGATCTTGCAGCTTAAGACGGGTGAAATAAACGCTGATTACTTCCGGCAAAAATTCGGCGTCGCGATAATCGACGAGTGGCGCGACGCCTGGACGGAATACGCGGATGACGATTTTTTGACGCTCGACGGCGACCGTATCACGCTCACGCGCGAGGGGCTGTTGCGCGTCGACAGCCTGTTGCCGGCGTTTTTTGAGCCGGAGCACCAAGGGGTGCGGTATACGTAGCTTTTGGGAGTGTTCCGTCGTCGGGTGGATGGAGCGCAGCGAGTCCCTATACAAGTTAAGGCGGTTCCACCCCAGACGTCTTTAGGGAACGCCCTCCGTGGCGTTCCGCGATCTGCGATTCGATATCAATTCGCCCCTCACGGAACGCCACGGAGGGCGTTCCCTACAGAACAAACAGGCAGTCGCGAGCGTAACTCCATTGGCCGTATCGCCCCATTATCGCCGCGCGGATCATTACGGGTGCTTTCCAAAAGGCGGGACGCGCGTCGCTCGCTCCACCCAACTCCAGCGATTCCAGCAGCCGGGAGTAATCATCGATCTTGCAAGGCCGTTGCCCATACTAAGCCAAGCTTCTATGATGCTCTGAGGTCAGTGGCCCGACTATTTTCCCGGTAAACCCGCGACGGCAAGACGTTGATTGTATTCACTTCCTGGCATTGGTTGGGCTTCGGCGCGCTGGTCACCGTCTTGCTCGCCCTCGATCTGGGGCTCTTCCATCGCCAATCGCGCGATACCTCCATCCGCGAAGCCGCCTTCACCACCGCCGCGTGGTGCGCGCTCGCTCTCAGCTTCGCCGCTTATGTCTGGTTCGCGGGCGGACAGCAAAGCGCCATGGCGTTTCTTACCGGCTATTTACTGGAATGGGCGTTGTCGATGGACAACGTGTTCGTCTTCGCGGTCATCCTGTCCTATTTTCGCGTGCCGCTGAAATATCAATACCGCGTGCTCTTCTGGGGCATCTTGGGCGCGATCGTATTGCGGTTGATCTTCATTCTGGTCGGCACGGCGCTGATTCATAAGTTCAGCTTCGTGCTTTATTTGCTCGGCGTCTTCCTGATCTACACGGGGGTAAAGCTCGTTTTGCACGATGAAGAGTTCGATCCGGAACACAGCCTGGTGATTCGCCTCTCGCGGCGATTCTTCCGCGTTTCGCGTGAGAACCACGGGCAAAATTTCTTTGCGCGTGAGAATGGCCTGCTGTGCATTACTCCCCTGTTTCTCGTGCTGGTGGTCATCAACTTTGTCGATGTCGCGTTTGCGCTGGACAGCGTGCCCGCGATTCTCTCGATCACCAAAGACACGTTCATTGTCTTCACGTCGAACATCTTCGCGATCCTCGGCCTGCGAGCGCTTTATTTTATGCTCGTCGGGGCGATGGACATGTTTCGCTACCTGCGTTACGGCTTGGCGGCCATCTTGGTATTCGTCGGAATTAAGATGCTGGTCGAGCATGCCTTGGATAATTTCTGGCAAATCAAAAATGTGGTCCCGATCTGGGTCTCGCTAGTCGTCGTGGTCGCCTTTTTGTCGATTGCGATTTTGGCCTCGATGATCGCGGCGCGGCGCGAAAAGAGGGGCGGTCCAGGCGCTGACGGTCATGAAGAGCGGCCGCCACCGCCGCCCGATTCCGCCCCGCCGGCCGTCCTGCCCGAGGAGCCGGTCGATCGCGAATCGGGCAACGGCCAAGAGACCCGCGCCGAACGCGAAGAAGTTCGTGAATCGTAGAACATGGCACGCATTCTGATCACTGGCGGCGCGGGGTTCATCGGCAGCCATCTGGCCGAAGCGCTGATCGCGCGCGGCGACCATGTTACCGTGGTCGATGACGAATCGACCGGCGACGCCGACAACCTGGCCGCCATTCGCCGCCACACCCGATTCTCCTTTATTTCGGGCACGGTGGCCGATCGACCCCTCGTCGCGCGGCTGGTGGCCGAGGCTGACGAGGTTTATCACCTCGCCGCTGCCGTGGGCGTGCAACTCATTGCCAGCAACCCCATCCGCACGATCGAGACCAACATCTATCCCACCGAACTGCTGCTGGCCGAGCTGCGCCGCCAGCAACAGCAGGGCCGACAGGTAAAGCTCTTTCTGGCCAGCACCAGCGAGGTCTACGGCAAAAACCCCAAGCCGCGCTGGACTGAAGAAGACGACCTGGTGTTTGGCCCCACCACCCGTGCGCGTTGGTCGTATGGCGTGTCGAAGGCGATCGACGAGTTTCTGGCACTGGCCCATTGGCGCGAGCACAAGCTGCCGGTGGTCGTGGGACGGTTTTTCAATGTCGTGGGACCGCGGCAGACGGGCAGCTACGGCATGGTGCTGCCCCGGTTTGTCGATGCCGCCTTGGCCGGCCGCCCGTTGGTGGTTCACGACGATGGCAAACAGGTGCGCTGCTTCGGGCACGTGGCCGACGTCGTTCGGGCCGTGCTCGACCTGATGGCCACCCCAGCCGCGGCCGGGCGCGTGTTCAACATCGGCAGCGACCAGCCGGTAAGCATTCTCGAGTTGGCCCGGCGGGTGATCGCCGTGGTGAACCCCGCGTTGAAAATCGAATTCCAGAGTTATGCCCAGGCGTATTCCGCGGATTTTGAAGATGTGCGTAGCCGCGTGCCCGACTTGACGCGGCTGCGCGAAACCATCACCTTTTCGCCGCGGCACACGCTGGACGACGCCATCCGCGAGGTGGTAGCCTGGAAGCGTGCCATGAGCGACTAGGACTAGCAGGTCTGGCTTTTCAATCGTTCCATTTTGACTTTTAACGTTTGCATTTTGCATTTTGACTTTGCTTGTGGCTCCAAATTCCCCGCGGTCCAATGGCCACTGGTTATGCGAGGAAAAGTCAAAATGCAAAATGCAAAAGTAAAAACCGGGAAATGACCCTCCGGAAGCCGTTATGACAGACGCTACACCCTCGCCGGCCCCGAAACACAAAAAGACCCGCTGGGGTCTTTTGATCGCCGTGCTGGTCTTAGCCGCCCTTCGAATCGCCTGGATCCAAACCAACGAAGAGCTGGGCGAGTCGATGCAGATGATGTCCACATCCATCGCCGTCGGTCTGACATTGCTGGCGTTGGCGGGATGGTTCGTCTTTTTCACGGCGCTGCGGTGGCGCACACGGTTGTTGGTGCCGGCGATTGTCGTGGTGTTGCTTGTGAGCTTGGGATTTGCAGTGCGGTTCGACGGTGCACAGGACGGCAGCGGCAAGCCAGTCATCGCCTGGCGCTGGTCGCCCGCCGTAGTGCCGCCCGACACGCGGCTGACCGCGCCGGTCGTCGAGCCGGCGAGCGACGAAGCGGTGCCGGTTCGATTCGAGACAACGCCCGACGATTATCCGCACTTTTTGGGCCGCGGCGGGCATGCCGTCGTTGACGACGTGCGGCTGGCCCGCGACTGGTCGGCCAATCCACCGCGGCAGGTTTGGCGACAGCCGATTGGGGCCGGCTTTTCGTCGTTCGCGGTCGTGGGCGATCTCGCTGTCACGCAAGAGCAGCGCGGCGACGACGAACTGATCGTCTGCTATCAAGTACCCACCGGCCGGCCGCTCTGGTCGCACGCCAACCGGGTGCGGTTTAAAGACCCCACCGGCGATGGGCCTCGCGCCACTCCCACCATCGACGGCCAGCGCGTGTATGCCCTCGGAGCGACGGGCATTCTCGACTGTCTCGACGGCGCCACGGGTGAGCTTCTCTGGACGCACGATACGCTCGCTGAGCACGACTTGAAAAACCTCGAATGGGGCAAAAGCAATTCGCCCTTGATTTACGACGAGCTGGTGATCGTTACCGGCGGCAAGTCGGCCGATGGAAAGTCGGGGCCGTCGCTGATCGCTTTCGATAAGACCAGCGGTGAACAGGTTTGGCAGGCCGGGCACGACAACGCCGCCTATTGCACGCCGGAACTCGCGGTGCTTGCCGACCGTTCGCAGATCGTCATTGTGAACGCCGGCAGCGTATCTGGGCACGATCCCACCGATGGCAAACTGCTGTGGGAGTACGCGTGGCCGGGGCAATGGCCCAAAGTAAGCCAACCGGTGCCGCTCGATGGCGAACGGCTCTTGGTGACCGCCGGTTACGGCTTGGGCGCGGTGCTGCTGAAGGTCGAAGGCGATGCGGAAAGCAGTCTCAGCCCGGCCGAAGTCTGGAAGAGCAAAAAGATGAAACCGCAATTTGCCAATGTGGTGCTGCGCGACGGTTTTATCTACGGTCTGGACGACGGCGTATTGGCCTGCGTGGGGCTTGCCAACGGCGAGCGCAGGTGGCGGAAGGGCCGCTACGGCCACGGGCAAATCCTGCTCGTCGGCGACGTCCTTCTCATCCAAGCCGAATCGGGCGAGGTCGTGCTGGTCGAAGCAAGCCCGCGGCGCCACCACGAGCTAACGCGCTTCGCGGCGATTGAAGGCAAAACCTGGAACAACCCGGCTTTGTCGGGCCGCCGTCTCCTAGTCCGCAACGACCAGGAAGCTGCCTGCTACGAGCTTCCGCTGGAGCAGTAAATATCGGGGCGCGTAGGGTGGGACGTGCTTGCGAGTCCCACCATTGGCTTCAAAGGGGCCGCGCGCCAAATCGTGCGACTCGCAAGTTCATCCACACCGTACGATCGTGTCCCACCCTGCGCACCGGTTGGCCCGGTCGACCGCGGCCGGGGTACCAGCAACACCCCTGCCCCGGCGATCTGGTGGCGTTCTGGCGCAGCCCCTGTGAACGAATGTCCCGTCGCGCGGCGGCTTTTGCCCCCCCGGCGTTACTTGTATATTAAGGACCGGCGCCCCGCGGGGCGGCGCACGCCAACCTTTTTGCTTCCCGGAGGGAATGATGATGGGCCGCGCTCGCTTATTCGCCGTGTTCCTAGCCGCCTTGGGTCTGAACTCGCTGTGGATCGCCTGGAGTCTGGCTCAGCCGCCCGACTTCGGCTCCGGCCAAGAGGACCAGCCGCGCGGCGGTCGCCGCGGCGGGGGCGGTTTCGGCCAGGGTGGCTTTGGGCAGGGTGGCTTTGGCCAAGGCGGCTTCGGCCAAGGCGGTTTCGGGCAGGGGATGTTCGGACCCGGTGGCTTCGGTCAAGGCATGTTCCCGGGCATGTGGGGCCAGGGCGGCGGCCGTGGCAGAGGGCCGGGGATGATGACCTCGCCCGACGATCCTTTTGCACTGCTCAAAAACGAAGAGGTCCAAAAAGAACTGAAACTCACCAAGAAACAAGTCGCCCAGGCCGACAAGCTGATCGAGACCTATCAGAACGAGGTCCGCGAGCAGATGCAACAAGCGAGCGTCGATCCAGCCGACCTTGAGGAGCTATCTGACGATGAACGTGCCAAAGCATTCCAAAAATCGCGCGATCAGCAAGAAAAGGCGGCACGCAAGCTCAACGACAAGTTTCGGCCCCGGCTGTCGAAGATACTCAAACCCGAACAGGCAAAGCGGCTGAAGCAGATCGGTTGGCAGGCGATGGGCGTCATGGCCCTGCGTGGAGACGATCTGGCCAAAGCCCTCAAGCTGACTAAGGACCAGCGTGCCGAGATTGACGAGGCGTTCGCGTCGGCGGGCAAAAAGATGCGCGAGTCGTTCCGTCCGCCTGAGGGGGGTTTTCGCCGGCCAAGGCAAACAGACGATCAGGCCGACGGCGAGGAGGGCGGCAACGGCCGGCCCGGCGGTGACGGCGGACCGGGTGGCGGCGGACCTCCCTCCGATCGCGACTTTCGCGCTCGCTTTGAGAACATGCGCAAAATGAACGAAGATCGCGATGCGGCGGTGTTGGCAGTATTGACCGATAAACAGCGCGAGCAATTTGAGGAACTCAAGGGCGAGCCATTCGATCTCAGCTTATTGCGGCCTCGGCGTGGGCGCGGCGGCCCGCGAGGAGCGAGCGACCAGGCCGACCAAGCGAACGATCGCGGCGGAACACGGCCAGCGGGCCGGCGTCGCGGCCAAGACAATTCAGAATAGCGACGCTCCACAAACGCGTCGAATTCAACCGGAACGGATCATCAGTGGGAGGCAACTATGGAACCAATGCGCGCACACTCAGCGCGGCCCCATCGAAGCGGGCTGCGCCGCCTCATAGGTTTGGCGGCCGCGGCCTTGCTTTTCGTGCAAGGCGTGAAGGCGATGCCCGAATCGCGCTCCACTCGGGGCGCAGTGCCGGCCGAAGGACGGCATCCACCCGCGGCGTCGGGCACAGAAGCCGGCCCGTGCGGCGGCGCCGGATCATCGTCGCTCTCGTGGTGGAATGTGGTGTTGGGAGAAGACGACCCCGACGCATCGACGCCGACGTGGTGGGACGTTATGCTGTACGAGTCGAGCCGTTAAACCAGCCGCGTTCATTCTGCCTCGATATCGTTCGAAAGATCGGCAACGAGTTGACGGCCGACATGCCCAAGTGGGAGTCGATCCAAGATCTGACGAATCAGTATGCGACGTTGGTGGGCTACCTGAAGGTATTCCCGCCGCCTCCTTCGGAACAACCCGAATCGCCTCCTGATAACTCGCCCGACGCCGCATCCAGCGATTCAGTCGACGCGGCGCCACCGCCCGCTTCCGCCACGGGCGAAGCAGCGCCGTGATTATTTCGTGCAGAGGCCATTGCTTCTTGTCAGCGGCCGATTACCGGTCGTCATTGCACGGCGCGGGTCGATTTTGCTAGATTGGCAAGCGACACGAGTCCCCGTAGCCCAATTGGATAGAGCGTCGGCCTCCGGAGCCGAAGGTTACAGGTTCGAGCCCTGTCGGGGATACTGGGTTGCCGCTTACGGCCCACGGGCACCAAGTTGTGCGTCGAATTGGCGGAAATCATCGCGATCCCGCACTGAGTCAAAGGCGCGATTGCGGCGAAGTTCGTCAATATTCGCTGCCTGACTGAAAAAGCCGGCGGCTCGCAATCGCGTCAACAGTTCAACCGCGCGCTCGCCGTATTGATTGGCGGCCGTCGCGTCGTCGTCGGCAGCCCTTACACAGAGCGAAAAGACGCTCGCCAACCGAAATATCGTGTCGGTCGCGGGATCCTTGGCCGCGGCTAGCGCGGCTGCCTCGTTGGCGGCGCGCACGTGCTCTCCGGCACGCGCCAAGGCTTCGGAAAACTTCAGGCGAAAGTAGGCGCGTGCATCCCCGCTGTCCAGCTCAGCCGCTCGGCGCCAGCCGTCGGCCGCTTCGGCATGGCGGTCCAAGGTGTCGAGCGCCAATGCCCGGCCAAAACAGATATTGCGAAGGAAGAGGCGGGCGGTGGGGTTTTCCGGCTTCTCGCCGAGCACGCGCTCAATCACTTCCGCGCCGCGCGCGAAAGGCGCCAGTGAGTCTGCCGCCTGGCCTTGATCTCTGATGGCGTTGGCCAGGTTGCAGCACGACCCGGCCAAATTGATACGCAGTGAAATGTCCGCCGGGTTTTCCGCCACCAACTTCTCGCGAATCTCCATCGCTCTTTGATAGCTCGTCTGTGCCGCCACTCCGTCGCCAGACGAGACTTGCAGCAGCCCCAACTCGTGGTACGTCCATGCCAACCGGGTCCGAGCATTGGCGTCGTTTTCGGTTTCTGAGGGCACGCTCTCGTAAATCTCAATCGCGCGCTGGAAACTGCTCAGCGCCGCGGCTTGCTCTCCGGAAGCACGCCGCACCAATGCCAGATTGCCGTAGTTGGTGGCCAGATCATCGCGATATTCAGCTACGGTTGGATGTTCGACGACGAGCCGCTCGAGGAGGTCGACCGCGTGCTGGTAACTGGCGGCCGCGGCGCCGAGATCGTTCGCATTCAACTGGCCATCGCCAAGGTTCTGGTAATCCTTCGCGAAGTCGCTGCGATATTCGGCGACCGTGGGAAATGCCGCCACGAGCTCGGCTTCGATTGTCATTGCCCGTTCTTGAAGCCCTCGTGCCGCATCGAGATCGCCGCCGCGGCGCTCCAACATTGCTAGATTATCGAGCGTTTTGGCCAAAACGCTGCGATATTCGCCGATCGAAGGATTCTCTTCGACCAGCTTTTCCGCGATCTCGATCGCCCGTCGATAGCCGGCGTTCGCTGCTTTGTGCTCACCCAAACGATGTTGGAGGTTGCCCAGGTTTGCGCAGTGTTTGGCAAGATCGATGCGATACTCGGCGACGCTGGGATTTTGCGCGACGAGCTTCTCTTCGGCTTCGATCGCGCGTTGGTAATACGTTCGGGCCGCGGATTGGTCGCCAGCCGCGCTAAACAGCAACCCGAGGTCGTTGCACGTCTTTGCCAGATCGTTGGCATACTCGACAACGTCCGAGCGTTCCGCGACCAGCACATCAAACATTTCGGCGGCCCGCGTAAAAGCGGCCCGCGCGTCGTCCGTCGAACCGGTGTGCGCGCTAATAAAACCAACGCGCCGAAGTGCGTCGGCCAGCTCGCGGCGTTGGCTGGCGTCGTGTTCGTGTGAGTCGATGAAACTCTGATAGTAAGCGAGCGCGTCGGACAACAACTTTTTGCGGAGCGGCTGAAATCGGACGTCTTTCAATAGCTCGGCTTCGTTGACCGCGTCGACGAAGCGGTCGATCGCCGCACGAGCTTCGTTCTTGGCGGTCGTCTCGGCGCCGCGGGCGCGCGACTCGGCCTGCTTGGCCAGCGTCTCGGCCGTCAACGCCGCACGGGTCCGCCGAAGCTGCTTCGCTTCAGACCGCTGCGCTTGGAGCGCAAGCTCGGCGCTATTTTCCGCCTCGCCGGCCCGCTGATTCGCTTTGATGGCAAAGTATGTCGAAAATGCGGTGCCGGCCAGCAAGGCGATGCAGGCTGCCGCCGCCAGCGAGGTTGTCGCCGGATTGCGCCGGCACCAGCGCCAGCCGCGCTCGAGCTGGCCGATGGGTCGGGCTTCAATCGGCTCGCCACTCAAAAACCGCCGAAGTTCGTCGGACAACTGGCGCGCCGTCGCGTAGCGTTTGTGAGGCTCTTTCTCCAGACACTTGAGCGCAATGGTTTCCAGATCGCGCGGCACGCCGGTGTTTAACCGCCGCGGCGTCACAGGTTCTTGCTCGAGAAGCTGCAAGATAGTGTCGAGAGGCGTGGCCGCCTGAAACGGTGGGCGGCCCGTGAGCGTCGCATAGAGCACCGCGCCCAACGCATAGATATCGGCGGCCCGGCCGATGGCGTCCAGCTTGCCCGATGCTTGTTCGGGCGGCATGTAACTGGGCGTCCCCAATGTCTGACCCGAGCGCGTCAGGCTGCTATCGCCTGTCACCCGTTTGGCGAGGCCAAAGTCGGTCACGCGCGGATGACTTGCAAGGTCGAGCAAGATGTTGCCAGGTTTCAGATCGCGGTGGATTACGCCGCGCTCGTGGGCATAGTCGACAGCGTCGGCAACGTGAGCCAGTAGTTCCGCCGCGTGCGGCGGCGGCAACGGGCCGTCAGCCAGCAGCGCTGCCAGGCTTTGACCCTCGACAAAGCCCATCGAAAAAAAATGCTGCCCGTCGATTTCGCCCGACTCGTAGACCGGCACGATGCCGGGATGATCGAGTCCCGCGGCGGCCTCGGCTTCGGTCAAGAACCGCCGCACTTCGTCTTGGTCGGCGAGTTGCCCCGCGATGATCATCTTGACGGCGACGGTGCGGTTCAGCCGTTTCTGCCGAGCTTTGTAGACGACTCCCATTCCGCCGCGGGCGATTTCGGCGAGCAATTCGTAATCGCCAAAGTCGCGCTTACGAGAAACGGCTTCCTCGACGACATCGCGGCCGATGGTTTCGGCCAGCCGGTCGACGATTCGCTTTTGAGGCGGAGTCGGCGCGTTCGGGAGATCGATTGGCGGCAATGTCCGTTGATCATGCCGCGCCGCTGAATCGAACAACTGTGCGTCTCGCTCGATCGTCATCGCGTCGATCCGCCCATCGGCATCCAGGACGCCAACCATGGCAGCTGCACCTGTTGCTGCCGCGGCAGTCATCGCTTGCGAAGTGCCCCCCCTGGGACTCGAACCCAGAACCCTCTGATTAAGAGTCAGATGCTCTGACCAATTGAGCTAAGGAGGCCAGCAGTAATTATCGTAGCGGGTTTGCCACCGCGCTCAAGGGCTTTTTGCAGGATCAATCTGGCCCAGTGATAGGCCAGGGCGGCGAATCCGTCGCCGATGGTGAGCAGTTTGGGCCAACCAAACGGCCCTGGTGGTGGTCTCATGGGTAGCGGGGCGACGTCTCCCTACGCACGGGCCGGTGCATGAAATCGATCGAGGACGATCTAAGCGAATTATCGGTTACCGGCCATCTCGGCCCACGCGGAGCCGGTCTTCTCGATACTCTGGGCTATCTTGTGCTGGAGGCCGTGGTCTCCCAACAGGAATTAAACGAGCTGCGGCGTGTTTTCGAAGACGCCGTTCGGAAGAGCCAGGCGGGGCTACCCCAGGTCGAGTGCATGACAGGCACGCGCCATGCCGGTGGACTTTTGGCGCAGGCCGAGTTTCGCCGCGTTGCGCTCGACTCGCGGGTACTCGCAGCCGCATCGCATGTTTTCCAGCGGCGCTTCGTCTTGGCAGATATCCACGCGCGACCCGCTGCCCGGTTATGGAGAACAGGGTCTGCACAGCGATTGGCATTCGCCGCCATCGAATGGTTCGTTTGCGGTCGTTACGGCCCTGTGCCTGCTCGATGATTTCACGCCCAACAACGGCGCCACGCGGCTGGTGCCTGGCACGCAGCGGTTCACAGGTCGCTACGATAAATCGATCACGGACCCGCACTACGTGCATCCACGGCAGGTGTGATTGTTGCCAAGGCCGGTTCGGTGTTGGTTTTCAACGGCCACCTGTGGCACTCGGCGACGCGCAATCGCAGCAATGGTTCGCGACGCACTCTGCAAATCGGCTATCGGGCATTCGAGTATCGCGACACGTTTGCAGTGCCGGAACGGACGTCAGGCTAGAAAGCCTGACCTACATTGAGGATCGCCTCAATGATGCCCGGCATGTTGTAGGTGCGGGCTTCGACGGCTGGCTCGTGACCCAATTGACGCAGCGCGGCCGAAGTGACCGGGCTGATGCTCACCAGGCGCGTGCGACGCAGGTCCTCGCCGAACATCGCCGCCAGCGACCGTGCGATGGCCGAACTGGTGACCGTTGTCCAATCGATCCTCCCTTGACGCAGGGCTTCCGCCACGTCGGCATCGGGCGTCGCGGCGTCGCGGCTGTGGTAGACGACGATCTGATGGACTTCGCCGCCCGCGGCCTGCAATTCGTCGGCCAGCACTTCGCGTCCCCGACTTGCCCGTGCTAACAAAAACCGCCGACCGGCGGCGTCGGCGGCCAACCCACCGGCCAACGACTCGGCGCGGAATTCGTCGGGCACGAAATCGGCCTTCAGGTGATATGCGGCCAGCGCTTCGGCGGTGCCGGGGCCGATCGCCGCGAGGCGCAGGCCGCCTAATCGCCGCAAATCGCCGTGCACGGCGCAAAGCCGGTCCAACAAGAATCGCACGCCGTTCACGCTCGAGAAGACTAGCCAATGAAAATCATCGAGCCGAGCCAATACCGCGTCGACCGGCCGCCAGTCGTCCGGCTCGGTGATTTCGATGGCCGGTTGCGCGACGACGTCAGCACCCAACTCCTGCAATCGCTGCCGCAAACCGTCGACCTGACCGCGCGACCGCGTGACCATGATCCGCCGTCCGAAAAGCGGGCGAGCGGTGAACCAATCGGCGCCGCCGGCATGGCCCGCCACCTCGCCGACGATGACCATCACCGGCGGGCGTATTCTGTGCTCGGCCAACCGCTCGGCCACCGTGCCCAAGGTACAGCGAAGCGTCCATTGATCGGGCCACGAGCAGCGGCGCACCAAGGCGGCGGGCGTATCGGGCGATTTGCCGGCCGCGATGAGTGCCTCCGTCCAGCGCGGCGCCGAAGTCACGCCCATGTAAAAAACCAGCGTGCCTGGAAACTGGGCCAAGGCCGCGTAGTTGAGCGCCGATTCGTCACGCTCAGCTTCTTGCCCGGTGACCAGCGCCACCGCCGAGGCAAGATGGCGATGCGTCAGCGGCACGCCCGCATAGCTGCCGGCAGCCAAAGCGGCGGTGATGCCGGGCACAATTTCCCACGGCACGCCGGCGGCGGTAAGGGCCTCGGTCTCCTCGGCGGCCCGGGCAAAGATGGCGGGATCGCCGGCCTTGAGCCGGACGACGATTTTGCCCGACCGCGCCAAGTCGATCATGCGCTGGTGTACTTCGGTCTGCGGCATCAGTCGGCCATGACCGTGGCGTCCCAGGCAGACGGTCTGCGCGGCGGGCGGCGCGTGTTCGAGAATCTGCAGATTGACCAAATAGTCGTAAAGCACCACCTCGGCCCTTCGCAGGCATTCGGCGCCTCGCAGCGTGAGCAGTCCCGGGTCGCCCGGCCCGGCGCCAACCAGATACACTCGGCCAGTCGATCGATCGTTCGGCGTCCCTGGCATATCTCAGCGAGCGTTGTGTTCAAGTTGGGGCCTGTTAGAATCATTATAGTGTATGCGTTCGCAGCCGCAGGGTTCCGGGAAGTCGATGCGGGGCAATAGCTCGGCTCCTGAACCCTGAACCCTGAACCCTGAACCCTCCATGGCCACAGACACTCCCTCCACCGGCCGGCAGCCGATTCCGCCCGCCAAGCGGAAAATGCTGCAACAGTTGTTCGAGCACGGCAGCAAGGTGTCGGCCAGCGGCAATTTCGACTATGCCGCCGATTCGTTCACCAAGTGCATTTGCGGCGACCCGGCCAACATGCTTTACGCGCAGAGCTTTTTGGCCAACCTGCAGAAGAAATACAACAACAACAAGACGGGGGCCAAGCTGGCGGGCATGCGGGCCGCCAAGCCCAAAACAGGGGTGAAAGCCGCCAAGGCCAAAAAAGACTGGACCGGCGTCATCGCCAGCGGACTGGAAGTGCTCAAGCTGAACCCCTGGGACACGGGTGTGTTGGCCGACATGGCGGGGGCCTGCGAGCAATTGCAGTTTGACGAATGCCAGATTGTCTATCTCAAGGGCGCATTGGAGGCCGACATCAAGGAGCCGGAAATCAATCGGTTGCTCGGCCGGGCGTTGGCCAAGCAGGGGCAGTTCGATCAGGCGATTGCCTGCTTCATGCGGGTGCAGCAGGCCAAGCCCAACGACGAGGAGGCCCGCCGCGCGATCGCCAACTTGCAGTGCGAAAAGACCATTCACAAGGGCGGCTATGAAGACGCCGAGACCAGCACGCAGGTGATGGCCGACAAGCAATCGCAGGCCGAGCGGCAGGGAGCGGGCGGCCTGCGGGTTTCGCCCGAGCAGGCCCTGGAAAAGAGAATCGCCAAGGACCCGGCCAACATGTCGTTCTATCTGGAGTTGGCCGATCTTCATCTGAAAGACGACCGCTTCAACGAGGCCGAGCAAGTGTTGGAGCGGGCGTTGCAGGCTTCGGGCGGTGGCAACATCGAAATCCGCGAAAATCTGGAAGATGTGCAGGTCAGGCACGCACGGCATCAGGTGGCGATTGCCCGAAAGCGGGCCGAGGCCGAAAAGACCGACGAGGCGGTGGGCCTTTATCAGCAAATGCAGACGGAGCTGAATAGCAAGGAATTGGAGATCTATCGGGCACGGTGCGAGCGGCACCCGGCCAACATCGGTTATCGGTTCGAGCTGGGCGTGCGGCTGGAGCGGGCCAAAAACTTTCAAGAGGCAATCAAAGTTTTGCAAGAGGCCCGCGGCGACCAAAAACGCAAAGGCATGGTGCTGCTGCACCTGGGCGTCTGCTTCGAGTCGATCAAGCAGCCCAAGCTGGCGCTGGCCAACTACGAAGCGTCGCTGGAATTTCTGGCCGAGCGTGAGCCAGATAACCACAAGTTGGCTCTGTATCGGGCAGGAGTGGTGGCGATGGACCGGCTGAAGGACTACGAAAAGGCCGAAAAACATCTGACGGCCGTGGCCGGGCTTGATTTTGGCTATAAAGACGTCTCCGACCGGCTAGACAAGCTCCACAAGATTCGCGAAGATGGCGAGTCTTGATCCGCCCGTCGGCCTCAGTCTGTAGGGAACGGACTCCGTGCCGTTCCGTGTGGGGCGGGCCGACGTCGAATCGCAATTCGCGGAACGCCACAGAGGGCGTTCCCTACAGATTGTCAGATCTTCAAACACCTTAGCCCAACATGCCCAATACCAAGAGTGCCAAGAAACGATTGCGTCAGAGCCTGGTGCGCCGCACCCGCAATCGAGCGACCAAGTCGCTGCTCAAAACGATGGTCAAAAAGGTCCGCGAGTCGATCGCCGAGGGCGACGTAGCGGGCGGTGAGCAGAATCTGCGGGCGGCGACCCAAAAACTCGATCAGGCGGCCGCGCGTCGCGTGATTCATCGCAATGCCGCGGCGCGCGTCAAATCGCGACTTTCGGCGGCGATTAAAGCCGCGAAAGGGAAACAGCCTTAGCGATTTTGGATTTTAGATTTTGGATTTTCGATTTGAGGCGGCGAGGCTCCGGCGTATGGTCTTTTGGGACGCGACGATCATGGCCAGGATCTCGCCCATCACGTTGATCAACGGTACGAGGCGAGTTCTCGGGAGCATTTCGCTTTCGGCAATCAATTCGAGCCAGTAGAGGGATTCGTCCGCCTCTTCTTCGATGATCGCCAATTTGGCGGCCATGTCTTTTCGCGATTTCGCACGGCATGCGGCGCGGTAATTCGCGCCTACGGATGTTGCGCAGCGCATGAGCTGACGCGCGATGACGTCGCCGGCGCGGGTCTTCGGCAACGAATCGACCAAGCGGATGATGCGCAACGCGATCTGCCTGGTGCGGTCTTTGAATTGCCGTTCGTTCATGCGGAACCCAAAATCGAAAATCCAAAATCGAAAATCCAAAATGTGGTCATCCGCTGCGGTTGAGATAGGCCACGATGCCCGCCGCGGCCGCGATGCCGCCGAAAGCCGCCAGACAGACCGTCAGCACCGCCGTGAGGCCGGGGTGCGAAGAAACCATTTCAAGCATGTGTCGCTCCTCGTAGGCAGAGGAACGGAATAAATTCCGTTCTACAAAGCTCGCCCGATCTCAAATCGAAAATCCAAAATCTAGAATCCAAAATCATCGGGGTGGATCGAGCACCACCTCGAACGCCATTTCCTTGTCGTCGCGCTTGACGACCACCCGCACCTTGTCGCCGGCTTTATATTTGCGCAAGGCGCCGTCAAAATCTTCGAGATTGCCGATCTTGTCGTCGCCTAGCCGCACGATGACATCACCCGCCTTCAGACCCGCTTTCTTGGCCGGGCTGGCGGCCGATACGCCGCTGAGCTTGTAGCCGGGTTCGTTGCCCGCAAAGCTGGGAATGCTGCCAAAATAGGGCCGGTCGCCGCCACCGCCGCGCCGCCCAGACGCCACCTCTTGATAGGTCGGCCGCTCGTCCGCCTCGGCCAAGGCCACCACCGTGTCGCCCACCAGCTCGGCCACGCGACGCATGCCGGGCAGGTTGATCTTGTCGATGTCGTCGCTGGGCGTGTGATAGTCTTTGTGGTCGCCGGTGAAAAAGTGCATCACCGGAATCTGCTGCGGATAAAACGAAGCGTGGTCGCTCGGACCGTCGCCGCCCGGCTTTTTGGTCAACTTGAATCCATGGCGCTCGTTCAAGCGGTCGAGCAGCCCGTCGAACTGCGTCGCCGTGTTGAAGCCGAACACGATCAATTGTTCTTCATTGAGCCGACCGACCATGTCCATGTTGAGCATGGCCACGGTGTCTTTGAGCGGCACCAAGGGATGTTGCACATAATAGGCGCTGCCGATCAGCCCCCGCTCTTCGCCGGTGAAGGCCAAGAAGAGCACGCGCCGCGGCAGCGGCTCGGGCAACTCTTTCAGGCGGCGGGCAATCTCAATCAGGGCGGCCGTGCCCGAGGCGTTGTCATCGGCGCCGTTATGAATCTCCGACGAGCCGGGGGCCAGCGAGCCTTCGCCGCCCAGCCCCAGATGATCGTAATGAGCGCCGACAATAATCGTTTCGTCGGCATGCGGCCCTTCGCCTTCGAGCAGGGCGGCCACGTTTTTGACTTGGGCCTCGCGACGATTCACCGTAACATCGCCCCGCAACCGCCAGCCTGTCAGCTCTTGGCTGTGGGGCTTCGGCCCTTCGTCGATTTGGCGTTCCAGCTCGGCCAGGCTGCTGCCGGTGGCGGCCTTGACGATCGGATCGAGCACGGCCCGGCGGCAGAAGAGGGCGGGAATGCGATAGGCGTCGTCGGCCGATTGAGCTTCGCGAAAGCCCACGAGCGGATCGAACTCGCGACGGAGCTTTTCGTCTTGATCGCGGATTTCATCGAGCAGTTTGGCGGTTTCGACCCGATGGGCCTCGATGGCTTCGAGCGTCGGCTCGTTGATTTGCTTGAACTTGGCCTCGGCGGCCGTCAGTTCGTCGATGGCCGTCTCGAACCGCTTGGCGCGCCGCCGAACGCTCTTTTCGATCTCGCACTCATCGGTGCAAAAGATGATCGCCGCCGCTCCGTGCCGGTAGGCGTTCGAGAGCTTGCGGCTGTAGTAGGAGTGCAGCGAGTTGCGGTCACCATTGAAGGCGCTGTGGGGATTGTCTTGCTGCGGTTCGTGCCGGAGCACAACGACCGCCTTGCCCTCGACATCGATGCCTGCGTAGTCGTCGTAGTCTTCCTGCTTGCCGGTGATGCCATAGCCGGCGAAGACGAGCGGCAGATCGAACTTGCCCGATCCGCCGACAGCCAGTGGATTGAAATCTTCGCCAAGTTTCAGCTCGATGATCTGGCCGGCGGGGTGTTCACGCGAGCTGGCGCCGACCAATGCCGCCCGGTTCGGTTCGCCCTGGCTGGTCTCGACCACCATCTTGAAGGTCTGAAAGGGTCCACCGCCGAACAGGTCGGTTTTGAGCCCCAGTGCCTGAAATTGCTGGGCGATGTAATCGGCGGCCCGGTCGATGCCCGCCGTTCCCACGCCGCGGCCCTCAAGCTCGTCGGAGGCGAGCAGCTTGACGGAATCATAGAGCCGCTTTTCCGAGGCCCGCGCCTCACTGGCGTTTTCAGCCGCCTGAGCCGATTTCGCCGTCCCCGCCACCACCACAAACACGGCGATGAACGCCAAAACTGCGCTGGCATAGCGGCGGCCGCGCGAAATAAAGGAGGCAAACCACGAATCACACGAATGACACGAATAAGAAGGACGAGAATCCCATTCGCGTAATTCGTGGTTTGCTTTTCGTCGGTCTCCCCGGTGGCAGATCAGGTGTTTCGGCGGGCTCATCGTTATGGTCGGCGTAGGTTAGGTAAAGCAACGGGACTGCTGAATTTTCGGTCGCTAGCGACGAAGCGTCAAGCAAGAATTCGCTTTTGACACCGGCGTCGGCCGACGATATGCTCCGGCCCCTTTGGATCGGCACGCGCCGGCGGCATCTGTAGGGAACGCCCTCTGTGGCGTTCCGTGTGGGGCGGCGCGGCGCCGAATCGCAGATCGCGGAACGCCACGGAGGGCGTTCCCTACAGAGGTACATTACGGCCAAGGTCGAGGTGCCCATTGCTTGCACGACGTAGCGTGTTGGTGGTCGATTCGCTCGAAGAAACCCAAGAGGTGCTCCGCACCGCCTTGGCGTCGCGCGGCGTCGAGGTGATCTCGGCCCGCGATTCGTCGCGCGGCTGGACTCTGGCCCGCCAACATCAGCCTGAATTGGTCGTGCTTGATCTGGAATGCGACGCCCGTTCGCCGTCGCTCGCCCAACGACTCGTCGAAGAACAGCCCAATGGCCCGCCTGTGGTGCTGCTGGGCAAGGCACGCCAGCCGCAGCCGCCGGGCTGCTCCGTCGTCGGCAAACCCTATCATTACGCGGCCCTGCTTCGTAAAATCGAAGGGTTGTTAGACGGCACTACGGAGCCTCAATCGTGCCTTCGTTGTTCGTATTCCGGGGAAATAACCAGGGCCTGCGGTTCGAGCTAGAAGCCGACACCCTCTCGGTGGGCCGCGACACCGGCAACGACGTTCAACTGCGCGACACCGAAATCTCGCGCCGGCACGCCGAGCTGCGGCGATCGGGGAAAACCTTCGTCGTCACCGACCTGGGCAGCTCGAACGGCACCTACGTCAACGGCCAGCGGATTGAGTCGCACGAGTTGGCCAACGGCGACGAAGTGCAGATGGGCTGCACCCTGATGCTCTTCACCTGCCTGGCTGACGAGTCGGCGGGCGACCTGGCGGACAAGATCGACATTATCTCGCGGCAGCAGCCGGGAGATCGCTCCCGAATCGTCCGCTCCATCAGCCAGGCCGAAGGCAGCCGCATTCTCGACAGCGACCCCGGCGCCCAGGCCAGCCCCTGGCTCGCCCGTGCTCGCAGCAATCTGCAGGTGATGTACCGCACGGCTTTGGCGGTAAGCCACACGCTCGACATCGATCAACTGCTGCAGCGGATTATGCAGTTGATTTTCGAATGGGTTGAGGCCGACCGCGGCTGCATCATGCTGCTCCACCCAGAGACCGGCCGGCTTGAACCGCACGTGCGCCGCGATCGCAAGGGGTTGAAACGCGATGACCGCCTCAAAATTAGCCAAACCATTCTCGACTATGTCATGGAGCACAACGAGGGCGTGCTCACCAGCAACGCCGGCGAGGACGACCGCTGGAACCCCGCCGCCAGCATTTTGCAACAAGGCGTTTGCGAGGCGATCTGCGTGCCCATGCGGGGCCGCTACAACCTGGTCGGGCTGATTTATATCGACACCTCGATCTCGCCCCAGCGGGTCATTCAGCAGCAAGGAGCGACCAAGTTCACCGACGAGCACTTGAAGTTGATGATCGCCATCGCCCACCAGGCGGCGTTGGCGGTGGAAGACACGCGCTATTACTCGGCCATGGTGCAGGCCGAACGGCTGGCGGCCGTCGGGCAGACGATCGCCACGCTCTCGCACCACATCAAAAACATCTTGCAGGGCATTCGCGGCGGCAGCTTCTTGATCAAAGAGGGACTCTCTCGCCACGACGAGCAGATGGTCGGCAGGGGCTGGGAGTTTGTCGAAAAGAACCAGGACCGCATCTCGAACCTGGTGATGGACATGCTCACCTTTAGCAAGGACCGCGAACCTGAGACCGCGCCGGCCGATTTGAATGAAGTCGCCGCCGATGTCGCGGAACTGATGGCCGCCCGGGCCCGCGACAAAGGCGCTGAGCTGGTCTTCACGCCCGCCGAGGGACTGCCGCTGCTGGTTTTCGACGCCGAGGGGCTGCATCGGGCGATTCTGAACGTCGTGACCAACGCCATCGACGCCTGCGACCGGCCGGCCGATGACGCGGCGGCTTCCGACGAACCATGCGACCAAGAAAATAGGCAGTCTACGCAAACCTGCCCAGGGCGGATCGAGATCGCGGTCGAGTTCGATGCCGCCGAGCGGTTGGCCCGCGTCGTGGTGAGCGACAACGGCCAAGGCATACCCGCCGATGAAATCGATCAGGTCTTTTCGCTGTTTGTTTCGAGCAAGGGAAGCCGTGGCACGGGCTTGGGGTTGCCGGTCAGCCAGAAGATCCTCAAAGAGCACGGCGGGCAAATCTCCGTCACCAGCAATCCGGGCGAAGGAAGCCGGTTCGAGCTGCAGATTCCGGCCATTTTCGCGGAGAGCGCCAGCCCGACGCTGGCCCGGTAATCCCACCTAGCCGAGCCGCAAGCTGGCATAGCGGCCATGAGGCGGCCGCGGTATCATTCCGGCCGCGGCGGTATCGCGATTCGTCATGGAGGACGGTCCTTGAACACCATCAAGACGCTGTTTTTGTCGGCCCTGCTGTCGGCGGCCGCGTATGGCGTATATGTGGCAGTGACGGGCGTATCGCCGCTCAACCTCGGCGCTCAGAAAGAGCCGACAAAAGACTGGGAAACCGGCCCCCAGGTCGTCTTGTCGGAGGAGCCGGCCGATTCAGCACCGCCCGCGGCCGTGGTCGCTCCCGCCGCGGAGCTGCCCGCCGCCATCGAACCCGCGGATGGCGGGCAGACCGCCGGAGAAGCTGGACATTCCCTATTAGATTCGCTCCCGCGCGACGACGCGATTAGCGGCGCGGCCGACCCGGCCTTTGGTCAGACTGAGCCTCTCACCGCAACGAACACCGGCGCCGGGCATCCATCGACCGGGCCCTACACGTCGCCCAATGCTGATCCGGCCGCTCAGCGTTATCCGCCCGACAACCGCTATCCGTCGACCGACGACGGTCACTTGCCGGACGCCGACACTTATAGCGACGCTTTGGCCGCCGGCGTTAACGGCGACCTGCGCGCCCAGTTCGCCGCGGCCATGCAAGCGGCCGAAGTTTCGCTCAACCAAGGCCGGCTTGCTGAAGTGCATCTGGAGCTCTCCCAGTGGTATGGCGAGCCAACGCTGTCACCGGAAGAAGAACAGCAATTGACCGATCTGCTCGACCAGTTGGCGGGCACCGTGATTTACTCGCGGCAACATCTGCTCGAACCAGCCTACGAGGTACAGCCGGGCGACACGCTGGAGCGAATCGCCGATCACTACCAAGTGCCTTGGCAATTGCTCGCCAACATCAACGGCATCCGCGATCCCCGGCAGGTGCGGCAGGGTGATCAGCTCAAAGTGGTGAAAGGCCCCTTCCACGCCCTGGTCAATCTGCAAAAGTTCGAGCTAGTGTTGAACGTTGGCGCCCGCTATGCCGGTAAGTTCCGCATCGGCATCGGCATGGACCAGCAACTGCCCGATGGCGATTTCGTGGTGCTCAAGAAAGTGGTCAATCCGACTTACTATGGAGACACCGTGATCGACGCCAGCGACCCGAACAATCCGCTGGGCGAGTACGCACTCGACCTAGGCGACCGGATCTTGATCCACGGCACCAACGATCCGCAAAGCATCGGCCGGGCCGAATCGCGCGGTTGCATTCGCTTGGACAACCGCGACATCAAGGACATCTTCGAGATTCTGACGGCCAAGAGCGACCGCAGTGAAGGCTCGACCGTCAATATCCGCCGAGATCCGATGGCGAACCCTCCCGGCGAAACCAGTCCCTCGCAGCCAGCCGTGGCACGGGCGCCCGCCCGGTAGAACGGAATTCATTCCGTACAGCCGTAGAACGGAATTTATTCCGTTCCTTTCAATCGCCAGCGACGGCTCGCTCAAACGGAATGAATTCCGTTCCACGACTGGCAACCTTCGGTCCGCGCGGCTATAGTCGCCTTTCGCTAGCGCGAAAGACGACCCAATGTACGATCGACAACTTCTCAAACAATTGGTGCGTGACCGGGCCTTGCGGTTCGGCGATTTCACGCTGGCCTCGGGCAAGAAGGCCAAATACTACCTCGACGGCAAGCAAGTGACGCTCGACGCCACCGGGGCGCGGCTGGTGGGCGAGGGCATTCTGGACCTGCTGGCCGACGACCTGCCGCGAGCGGTGGGCGGAATGTCGATCGGCGCCGACCCGATCACGGCCGCGGTCGTAACCATGGCCGGCGTGCGCGGCCTGCCGTTGGCCGGCTTCATGGTGCGCAAAGAACCCAAGGGGCACGGCACCGAGCGCTACATCGAAGGACCCGTGCAGCCGGGCGATCGCGTAGCCATTGTCGAAGACGTAGTGACCACCGGCGGCTCATCGCTGCTGGCCATCGAGCGAGCCGAGGCGTTTGGCCTGGTGGTGACCCGCGTGATCGCCATCATCGACCGGCTCGAAGGGGGCTCGGCTGCCTTCGCCGCCCGCGGCCACAAGCTTTCAAGCCTGCTGACGATCGAAGATTTTGGAATCTCTCCGCCGACGTAAAACGGCATTCATGCCTCAGACAGACTCGTGATTATCGCATTTTTCCCGACCGACAACTTAGTTACGGTGCTTGAAACAGAAATCGAGCGTGTGATAGGTAAGTGTTCAAACAATGCAGCCGGTTGACCAAGCATTGCGGCATACCTTGGCATTATGATCTCGCCATGATCGACGGCGCATCGTGGCGCGGCTAAACCACAATCTCGCGCACCACGCGGCCGTGTACGTCGGTCAGTCGGAAGTCTCGGCCGCTGTAGCGATAGGTCAATCGCTCGTGGTCGATGCCCATCAGATGCAAAACGGTCGCGTGCAGGTCGTGAACGTGCACCTTGTCTTGAACGGCGTGGTTGCCAAACTCGTCGGTCTGCCCGAAGGCCAGGCCGCCCTTGACGCCGCCGCCCGCCAACCAGGATGTGAAACCGCTGGCATGGTGGTCGCGGCCTTTCGCCCCTTGCGACCAGGGCGTACGGCCGAATTCGCCGCTCCACACGATCAGCGTTTCGTCGAGCATGCCCCGGCGCTTCAGATCTTCGATCAGGGCGGCGATTGAGCGGTCGCTTTGCTCGGCGTGCTTGGCATGGTTCATGATGTCGCCATGATCGTCCCAGGGCTGGCCGCCCCCGAAGTAGATCTGCACCATTCGCACGCCGCGCTCGACCAACCGCCGGGCCACCAGACAGGCCTCCGCGAATTGGCCGGGGCCATAAGCGGCGCGGGTGGCCGCCGTCTCGCGCGCCAAGTCGAATACTTCCTGAGCGGCGAATTGCAGCCGGAATGCCATCTCCAATGACTCGATGCGTGTTTCGAGCTGACCGTCTTGCCCGCGTTCGTCGAGGTGCTCGCGGTTGAGCTGCTGCAGCAGATCGAGCTGCCGGCGTTGCGCGTCGCGCGGCAAATAGCCGTTGTGAACATGCTCGATGACCGACTGCGGGTCGAGCTTGCCGTTATTGATGTGGCAGCCCTGAAACACGCCGGGCAAAAAACTGTTGCCCCAAAGCTGCGGACCAACCACCGGCTTGCCGGGGCAGAGCACCACATAACCCGGCAAGTTCTGGTTCTCGGTGCCCAGCCCGTAAGTGAGCCACGACCCAAGACATGGCCGCGTCGGCTGGGTGTTGCCCGAGTTCATCATCAACAGGGCGGGCTCGTGATTGGGGATGTCGGTGTGCATCGAGCGGATCACGCAGATCTCGTCGATCACCTGGGCCGTGTGCGGATAAAGCTCGCTCACCTCGATACCGCTGGCGCCGTGTCGGGCAAATCTGAAAGGCGATGGAAAGAGCTTGCCGACGCCGCGCTGGCTGTTTTTGGTGAGCGCTTCGGGCTGTTGGCCGGCGTATTTTTCCAAGGCCGGCTTGGGATCGAATGTATCGACGTGCGACGGCCCGCCGTTCATGAACAGAAAGATTACATGCTTGGCGCGCGGGGCGTAGTGCGGTGGCTTGGGCGCCAGCGGGTTGGCGGTTGTGGAGGCCGCGTGCGCCGCGGCGTCGCCCAGCAACCCGGCGTCCGCCAAAACGGCCGCCAGGCCCAGCGTGCCGAAGCCCGTGCCGACCTGGGCGAGCCATTGACGGCGTGAGAGTGGCAGGACGTGGGACGGCGCAGTGAAGGGAAGGTTGGTGTCTCGCGGGTTCATCGGTGGTTCCTCGCACGAAGTCAAGTGCGAATTCTTCGGTCAATCGTGGTGTGCCCGTTCGAGAAATTTGCTGGGTGCCACGGCATCCGCCGCGGCGCGAATCGCGTTGACCCGCGGGCAACCGTGGCCGCCGCGGCGGACGCCGTGCCGAGGACCGGCCCCGGCATTACTCCGGCACGGCGTCCGCTGCGGCGAATGACGCTGAACATCAATTCCACGCGTTATCCGCCGCACCGGATGCCGTGGCACCCTCCATCTTATCCTTTTCCCTAATCCACAAATGCAAACTCATTAGAGCCGAGCAGCGCTTGGGCGACCTGTTCCCAAGGCGAGAGCTTCGCCTCGCCGCCGGTGGCCGCCGCGGCCAGAAATTCGCGCACCGCCTGCCGTTCGCGCTCGCGCGGCGCGCGGGCGAAGGTCCACCGATACAACTGGTCGATCCGCGCGTCGACGTCGCCAGGCGAGATGCCGGCCAGTCGCGCGGCCAGCGATCGCGCTTGCTGCACCATGAACTCGCTATTGAGGACAAACAACTGCTGCATCGGCACGGTGGTGATCACGCGCCGCTCGCTGGTCAGGTTGGGATCGGGAAAATCAAACAGCCGCAACATCGAGTTCAATTGGTGCCGGCTGATCGCGGAGTAAAGCGTGCGCCGCCGATTGCTGGCGTCGTCGAGTGCCAGCGGCGGCCCGCCGAGAGCGGCATCCAGATTTCCGCTGGCGGCCAGCAAGGCGTCGCGCCAAGCTTCGACATCGAGCCGCCGGCGGTTCATTCTCCACAGCAGGCGGTTGTCGGGATCCCGCTGGAAGTTGCCCGTGTGAAACGTCGATGCCAGCCGATACGTCGTCGAGAGCGTAATTTCGCGATGCAGCGCCTTGACCGACCAGCCTGAGGCCATGAAGCTGCTGGCCAAATAATCGAGCAGCTCGGGATGCGTAGGCCGTTCGCCCAAGAGGCCGAAATTGCTGGGCGTGCCGACAATGCCGCGGCCAAAATGCTGCTGCCAGACGCGGTTGACGAACACCCGCGCGGTGAGCGGATTGTTGCGGTCGGCAATCGCGCGGGCCAGCTCCAGGCGGCCGCTGCCTTGCGCGAACGGCTTCGCCTCCGGCGGCGAGAGCACCGCCAGAAAACCGCGCGGCGCCTCATCGCCCAAATCATTCGGATTGCCGCGCCGGTGGATGCGCAGGTTGGCGGCCTTGCCCTCGTTGACGCTATGAGCGATGGGATATTTTTCGCCCGCCGATTTTTTCAGCTCGTCGATGTCCGCCTGCATGCCCATGAGAAACTGCCGGCGCTCTTCGGGCAGCAGTTTATCGGCCAACTCCTTAGGCAGAGCGAGTGGCGTCTTTCGGTCGTCGACGATCTGCTTCAGGACATCGGCCGACGCCGCGTCAAGCTCAGGTTTGGCAGGCGGCTGCTCGCCTTCTTTCGGCGCGGCGAGCTGGGTGGCATGTTGTTCGTCAATCACCCGACGCCGCTCGACCGCCGCCACGATCGGGGCTTGCACCGCGGCGGCAGCTTGTTCGGCTGCGGCCAATGCCGCGGCGTCATTGGATAGGTCGGTGGCGGCATCTTGCCGAGCCAGCATTTCACGCCAGGGAGCGAACAGCGCATGGTTGGCTTCGAGATCGGCCGCCAGACGGCGCTGCCAGCGCTCGACGATTTCCGGATGCAGCCCGGCTTGCTGAGCTACTTCGGCCAGCTTGCAGTCGGGCTGCGTCTTGCAGCGGTTTTCGAACTTCCAAACTGCCATTAGGTATTGGGCTGTCTGGGGCGCGAACGATTCGCCGAGCTGACGAACCTCAAGCGTCCGGGCCTCTTTCAACCCTTCTTCCGCTTGTTTGATCTTGGCCTGCTCGGCGTCGTAGCGGGCCACCACTTCGGCCGGCGCCAGCGGCGCCTCGTGGTAGTCGCTGCTGGCCATGACGCCGGCCAGGGCGTAATAGTCGCGCGTCGTGATCGGATCGAACTTGTGATCGTGGCAGCGAGCACAAGCCACCGTCAGCCCCAGAAAACCGCGGGCCAGCGTGTCGATGCGGTCGTCGTATTCATCGAATTTGGCCTTCGCCGCGCAGGTATTGTCCGCATAATAGACTGGCCCGAGCGCAAAAAAACCAAGGGCCGGCAGACGACTCATCCGATCTTCGCCAGGCATGTCGTCGACCAGGTCGCCGGCAATCTGCTCGATCACAAATCGGTCGAACGGCAGATCGCCATTCAATGCCTCGACCACCCAATCGCGGTAGCGGTAGCCGCTGGGGTAAAGCCGCGCCTGAAAGGTGTGCGCCTGGTCCTCGCCATAACGGGCCACATCGAGCCAGTGCCGCGCCCAACGCTCGCCATAGTGCGGCGAAGCCAGCAGACGGTCGATCAGCCGCTCATACGCGTCGGGCGTCTCATCGGCCACGAACGCCTCGACTTCGTCGGCGGTCGGCGGCAGCCCGGTAAGATCGAACGACGCGCGTCGAATCTGTGTACGGCGGTCGGCTTCGCCCACCGGTTCGAGTCCCTCGGCTTCGAGCCGCGCCAGCACGAAGCGGTCGATGCCAGTGCGGGGCCAGGTAGCATCTCGCACGTTAGGCGGCGGCGGATCGGCGATGGGCTGAAACGACCAGAACTGCCGATCGGCTTCGGTGATGGAGTCGCCCGAACGCATGGAAGTGGCGGCTAGCTGTTCCGGCCAAGGTGCGCCCAGCACTAGCCATTGCCGCAAAGCCGCGATTTCTTCGTCGGGCAGTTTGCCACTGGGCGGCATTTGCACATCGCCCGCATAACCCACAGCCTCGATCAGCAGGCTTTCGTCGGGCTTGCCGAGCACAACCACCGTGCCGCTGTCTCCACCGGCGAGCATCGCCTGGCGGCTTTCGAGGCTCAGGCCGCCTTTGCTCCGGCCCTGACCGTGGCAGGCGAAGCAGTGCTGTACTAACAACGGCCGGATTCTGCGCTCGAAGAATTCGGAGCCCGGGGCGTCGGCGGGCGTCGAATCGACCGGCGGGTCAGTCGCCCCAGCCACAATCGCGGCCCAAGGAAGGATGCATATGGCGAGCCATGCGCGAGTGAAGCACATAGCCCACATATTAACGGCTGTTGATGGATTCGACAACCGGCGGAAGATCGGCGCTTGGTATCTGTAGGGAACGCCCTCAGTGGCGTTCCGTGGAGGGGCGCCGACGTCGAATCGCAGGGGGTAGGGTGGGCCGAGCGAAGCGAGTCCCACCGTCGGTCGCATTTCACGCTGCGAGATGTTCGCAGGCAAGTGGTGGGACTCGCAAGCTCGTCCCACCCTGCATCTTCGTCCCACCCTATTGTGGGACCTATTTCGCCGTCAGCAGCTCTTGGCCGCGGCGATGCAGGTAGTCGTGATACGCCGTCTCAAACGATCTAGCTCGGAACGAATACAGCGTGACGACGGCGATCGACGACGCACCATACAACCACTCGGGTCGGCCCAATGCGATCGACGCGAACCAGACGAGCATAAAGAACAGTGCGGTCGCCAGCACGGCGGGCATACCCGGAAAATGCGGTTCGCAGCCCCAGTCGAGCAGGCGCTCGCGTTCGCGCTGCCACTCGAGATCGAGTTGGTGAATCGCCTGAAACCGCGTGACGCTGAACGAAGGCTGCATGAGGTGCTTCTCGCGAGGGGCATCATGCGGACATGATGACTTCCACGACACTACAACTCTACCTCAAGTCCCGCCGATGTCAAAAAAACCGGCTCAATCGAGATAGACGAACTCGTTCGCCGTCAGCAGAATTCGGGCGTAGCTGGTCCAGGCTTCGGTTTCTGGGTCTCGAACGGCTTGGCGGGCAAGCTCGGCCTGATCGCGATTGAGAAACTCCACAGCACGATCGATTTCGTCGGCCCGCGCGTGTCGTCCATAGGCCAGGCGATGCCCCAAGTCGATCCGCCCCCGCATGTCTCCGGTTGCGGCTATTAGCCGGCGAGCCAACCGGGCCGCCTGCTCGGTCACAAACGGGTTGTTCATCAAATAAAGCGCTTGCGGCGGCACGGTGGCGCTGGTTCGCACATCGGTCGAGGCGTTCGGGTCGGGACCATCGAATAGCGCCAGATACGGATGTCGTTGAATCCGCTGCGTCATCAGATAGACGCTGCGACGATTCGACGGATAAACGGCCTTGAACGGGTTGTGCTGGGTCCAAGCCCAAGTATTCATCGGCGGGAAAGGATGCTCGCCTGGCCGACAGCGATCGAGCCCTTCGCCGACGGCCAGCATGGCGTCGCGAATAGCTTCCGCCTCCAGCCGGCGGCGATCGTAACGCGAGT
This sequence comes from Pirellulales bacterium, assembly GCA_035252155.1. Classification (GTDB taxonomy): domain Bacteria; phylum Planctomycetota; class Planctomycetia; order Pirellulales; family JAICIG01; genus JAICLL01. The sequence goes on from DATFDL010000506.1 coordinate 31,801, forward strand.
ACCAGCGGTTGGCGGGATCCTTGGCCGAGCGGGCCGCGTCGTCCTCGCTGGCAAGCTGATAGGTTTTCGAGAGCACGATCATGCGGTGAAGCTGTTTGATCGACCAGCCGCTTTCGACAAACCGCGCGGCGAGCCAATCGAGCAACTCGGGATGAGTAGGCGGTTCGCCGCGCAGGCCGAAGTTCGAGGGCGTCGCCACCAACCCCTTGCCAAAGTGATGTTGCCAGACGCGATTGACCAGCACTCGGGCCGTGAGTGGATGATCGGGCCGCGTGATCCACTCGGCCAGTTTCCGCCGCCCGCTGGCGCCCGGAGGAATATCGAGCGCGCCACCGCCGGGCAAAAAAGCCGGGACGCCGCGCGCCACGACGTCGCCCAGATTGCTCGGTTCGCCGGCACGTTGAACGCGAGTCTCGACCACCGGACCCTCGGATACCGCATAGGCCCCCGGCAAATCACTGGGAAGCCCGGCACGCCGCAGCAGGCGGAGTTGATTTTTTAGTTCATTCAATTTGGCGGTCGCTTGGCCATCGGCGCCCGCCGGCTTCTTTTCGAGCGACGCCAGCTCTGCTTCACGCGCGGCGATCTCTTGGCGATAGGCGTCCAGCCGCGGCCCGGCGACGTCGGGCGGCGCAAGCGGAACGAAGTGCTGCCGGGGCAGGCCCTTCGAATGCAGCTCCTCCGCGCCGGCCCAGGCAAACCGCGTGCTGGCGAAGATGCCGTACAGGGCGTAATAATCCTCGGTCGTCACGGGATCGAACTTGTGGTCGTGACAGCGCGCGCAGCGCAGCGTCAGGCCCATCAAAGCGCGGCCCGTGGTGTCGACGGCGTCTTCCAACGTCACATGCCACAGCTCATACGGTCCGGTGGCATAGCGGCGCGATAGCGCCAAGTAGCCGGTGGCAGCGATGCGCTCGGCGTAACGCCGCGGATCGTCGGCCACATCAGGGGCCAACAAGTCGCCGGCCAATTGTTCGCGCACGAACTCGTCGTAAGGCTTGTCGGCGTTGAAGGCGTCGATGATGTAATCGCGATAAAGCCGAGCTTCGGGCACCGGATAATCGGCGTTGTCGCCCGCCGTGTCGGCATAGCGAACCACATCCATCCAGTGCCGGCCCCAGCGCTCGCCATAGTGCGGCGAGGCCAGCAGTCGTTCGACCAGCCGCCGCAGCGCGTCCGGGCGATCGTCGTTGACAAACTCATCGACTTCGTCAGGTGTCGGCGGCAGGCCAATCAGATCGAAATAAACACGTCGAACGAGCGTCGTGCGATCGGCCGGAGCGACTGGCGTTAAACCCTCCTGAGCGAGCCGCGCCGCGATGAAGCGGTCGATCGGTTGCTCGGCCCAACCACTGGGGTCGTCGGGCACGGCCACCGGTCGCACCGGCCGAAACGCCCAATATCTTCCCGAGGCGCCGTCGTCGAGGGCCGCCGCGCCCTCAGGCCAGACCGCCCCCCGCTGAATCCATTCGACCAGATCGGCCACCGCCTCGGGCGGCAACGGAGCGTCGGGCGGCATCTTTCGTTCGCCGTATTTCACCGCGTCGATCAGCAGGCTGCCCTCGGGATCGCCGGGCACGATCGCCGCCCCGTGCTTACCACCCTTGACCAGCGCCTGCCGCGAATCAACCCGCAGTCCGCTGCTCACCTTTTCGCCACCATGGCACTTCAAGCACTTGCCGACGAGCAACGGGCGGATTTTGGCTTCGAAGAACTCATCATCAGCCGGACCAGCGACCGCGGCGCGGCACAGAGTGAAAAATGCTAATAGTGTTAGTAGCCATTTCATGCCGGGAATGGCGATTGCGGATTGGGTTTTGGCAGTCAAAACGGCGGCCATTCTGTGCGCGTCTGTAGGGAACAGACTCCGTGCCAATCCTGTTCGGCACGGATTTTGCGCCATTCAGGCAATCAGTATTGGGTTTAATCGATGCGGCGGTTTGGCATGTCTTTTGCGCCACGGGGCCGATCATCGTTTCCCCGGTCATTTTGGCAGGTGCACGGATGGCTCGCA
>DATFDL010000507.1:0-4974 GCA_035252155.1 Pirellulales bacterium
GACGCGACGACGAACGACGGGTTGTTGCGAGGGTCATTCTTCCCAGGCATAAATGCCTGGGCTACAGAAAACGGTGCTGCCTTACAGAGTGCGGCCGACCGTTTATGGAAAGCACGCGGCACAGCACTGAGAAACCTAGCACCGGAGCCGGGGCATCGCCAAGGCTCTGCCCCAGCTACCGGAGTGCGATTTGGCGGACCGCGCCGATCAAATGTCGTAATACAGACAGAACTCATACGGATGCGGACGCAACCGCATCGGATCGACTTCTTTCTCTCGCTTGTACTTGATCCACGTTTCGATCACGTCGGCCGTGAAGACGTCGCCGCGCAGCAGGAAGTCGTGGTTTCGCTCCAGCGCGTCGAGCGCCTCGTCCAGCGAGCCGGGCGTCTTGGGCACCTCGGCCAGTTCCTCGGGCGAAAGATCGTAGATGTCTTTGTCCAAGGGATCGCCCGGATTGATCTTGTTCTGAATCCCATCGATCACCGCCATCAGCATGGCCGCGAACGACAAATACGGATTGCAGCTCGGATCGGGGCAGCGGAATTCGACCCGCTTGGCCTTGGGGCTCGGGCTGTACATTGGAATGCGGCACGAGGCCGAACGATTCCGCTGCGAGTAGGCCAGGTTCACGGGCGCCTCATAGCCCGGCACCAGCCGCTTGTAGCTGTTGGTCGTGGGGTTTGACCAACCCAAGATCGACGGGGCGTGCTTCAACAGACCACCGATGGCATACAGGGCCATGTCGCTCAGGCCCGCATAGCCGCTGCCGGCGAAGAGCGGCTCACCTTGCTTCCAGAGAGAAATGTGGGTGTGCATGCCCGACCCGTTGTCGCCGTAGATCGGCTTGGGCATGAACGTGACGGTCTTGTTGTACTTCTTGGCGACATTTTTGATGATGTACTTGTAGTAGCACATCGAGTCGGCCATTTTCACGAGGTCTTGAAACCGCAAGTCGATCTCGCACTGGCCGGCCGTGGCCACCTCGTGGTGCTGGGCCTCGACGTCCATGCCGCACTCGATCATCGTCTGCATCATTTCGTTGCGGATGTTCATCAACTGATCGGCCGGCGGCACCGGAAAATAGCCTTCCTTGTGGCGCAGCTTGTAGCCCAGATTCGGGCCTTCGACACGACCGCGGTTCCATTCGCCCTCGATGCTGTCGAGGTGGTAATAGGCTTCGTTGGGCCGGGCGTCGAACCGCACGTCGTCGAAGATGAAGAACTCAGCCTCGGGACCGATGTAGCAGGTGTCGGCGATGCCGGTGCTCTTCAGATAGTTCACCGCCTTACGGGCTACGTTGCGCGGATCGCGCGAGTAATCTTCCCGCGTGATCGGGTCTTGAATGTTGCAGATCATGGCCACGGTGGGCAGCGTCGTGAACGGGTCGAGCACGGCCGTTTCGGGCTGCGGCACCAAGATCATGTCGCTTTCGTTGATGGCCTGCCAGCCGCGAATGCTGGAGCCATCGAAGCCCAGCCCGTCTTCGAACACGTCTTCATCGAGCTTGTTCACCGGAATGGTGAAGTGTTGCCAAATGCCCGGAAAGTCCATGAATCGCAGATCCACGGCTTTCACATCTTTTTCGCGGCACAGCGCCAGTACCTCTTTAGGTTTCACAGTTCGTCTCCAAATCAGCCAAAGGTCCAGAAGGAAGCTTTACGTCACCCCGATGGCACACGAACTCCGTGGGTAGAGCCGCGCGCAGCTCAGGGTTCCGGCGACGATAGCAAGCGCAATGCCGCCCAGCGGGCCGAAGCGAACATGGTAGAACATAAGGCGAAAAATGCAAGCAGTTTAGGGCGTTTTCGAGCGGCTTTAGATCCACACCGCCTTGCCCAAAGTGCGCGCACGGGATGTGCGGATTTCAGGCAAAGTAGGTCAAGGGTTCTAGCCTGAGGGTGGCAGCTCATCGGAGCTTGAACGCAATTCTCAGAGTGAACAGCCTCACCCGCTCGTCAGGCTGGAAAGCCTGACCTACGAGATTCTGCCGTTGACCGGCGTTGAGACTCTTCTATAATCCGCCCCCGACTTCGTGCCACGTGCGCAAACTTTTCGGTTTGGGTAAAGAAAGCCGGCGTCAATTCCGAAATACCAGTCTTAGGACATGACGGCGGACGAGCCAGGCATGGCGTAGCGTTCCCGTCGAACAGCACATCCCCGAGTCCCCCGTCTTCAGGGAAGAAGACCGCACCCGACGCGCTGCGTCGACCGCGTTGTCCGCGCTTTCCTGACAGGCATATCCCCGAAGGGCGCGTCAGCGATGCATGCCTCTCTAGCAAGGTGGGCCGTCGTCACGTTTTGTCTGGCTGGTTTGGTAGGTTGCGCGGGGTCGCGGCCCGCTTGGTGGCCGGGCAAACCAAAATACTCGCAATCGTCGCAGACCGCCCCGCAACTGCCGACCTACTCGCAGCAAGGCGGCATGTATGGCGAACAAGCCGCGAATGGTCAGTATCCAGCGCCGGCCTATCCGCCCCAGGGTGCCACGCAGGCCGCGCCGACCGGTTACGGTCAGGCCCAAGCGGGTGGCTATAACGCCGCACAAGATCCCTACAACCAAGCTGGCAATGTGGCCGCGAATGGGCAGGCCGCTGGCTATGACGCGTATGGTCAAAATGCTTATGGCCAGACGGGCGGCGCGGCGGCCGATCCCTACGGTTCGGCCAACCCATATGCCGCTGCCGGTCAAGGCTACAGCGATCCGGCCGCGGCGCAGCAGGGTTACGGCCAGCAGAACTACGGCCAACAGAACTACGCGGGCCAATCCGGTTACGGTGGCCAGGGCGGTGGCTATCAGCAGCCCGCGGGCTATTCCAACCCTGCGGCGGGCGGCACGAACTACACGGCGGATCAACGTGCGGGCGGCTACGGTTCCAATTCGCCGTATGACACGGGCGGCGGCTACGGCACGCCCGACGCCAGTCAATACAACACCGGCGCACAGGGTGCGGGTCAAGGCGCCGCCTGGGGTGGGACTTCCGGCGCGAGCGGAGCAGCACCGGCCAACACCAATTGGCCCCAGTCCGGCGGCGCTGGCTATGGCCAACCGGCAACGGGAGGCTATGGACAACCCGCGGCCTCGCAATATCAAGGCGCCGGCAACCCCTATGGCGACGCCACCACCGCTCAACAAGATTCACAGCAGTACCTGCCGGGCAGCACCCGCGCCTATGGGTCGCCAGGCACGGGCGCGTCCAGCGGCAGTTTGAGCCAGGCCAGTTCTGCGACAGGCGGAGCCGCAGCAGGTTATACCCAAGCCCGTTATCCGAGCACCGGGGCCAGCTCCGGACTGTCGGGCAGCTCATCGGCCGCGTCAACCGAGCGATACGGCCGCGGCACCAGCGCGCTCAATCCCGACGTGAACACCCCCGCGATGCGGTAGTAGAACGGAATTCATTCCGTTTGCTCGTAGAACGGAATTCATTCCGTTCTAGCTATAAAGCTGAATCGCTTTGATGATCTCATTGAGATCATTCGACACAGCCACCGCCCGATTGGCGAACGAAGCCCGTTTGACTCCCCGGCTGCCGAGCACGTCGTTGAACATCTGCTGATCGGTGGTGTGATAGGCGACGGTCGCCGTGGGGTCTTTCAGTTGATGCCCGGTGAGAATGCACACCACGCGCTCGTCGGAGCCGATCACTCCTTCGGCCCGCAGCATCTTGGCGCCGGCCACGCTGGCGGCGCTGGCCGGTTCGCAACCTAAGCCGCCGGCGCCCACCTGGGCCTTGGCGTCGAGAATCTCTTGATCGGTCACTTCGCGGACCACGCCCTGGCAGACCTCCAGTGCCCGCAGACACTTGAAGAGGTTCACGGGCCGGTTGATTTCGATCGCGCTGGCGATGGTCGAGGCCCGCAACCGCCCGCGGTCGAGCTCGCCGTAATAGGTCGTGGTGGTATCGCAGTTGGGGCAGCCGCCATTCCAGCGCAGCCCACGCCGCTCGTAAAGCTGATAGAGCGTATTGGCGCCCACGGCGTTGATCACCGCCAGTCGCGGAGCGCGGTCGATCAGACCCAGTTCGAGCAGCTCCATAAACGCTTTGCCAAATGCGCTGGAGTTGCCGAGGTTCCCACCCGGCACCACGATCCAGTCGGGCACTTGCCACCGCAGCGCTTCGAGCACGCGGTACATGATGGTCTTCTGCCCTTCGAGCCGGAAGGGATTGACGCTATTCACCAGGTAAATGCCTAGCTCTTTCGAGACTTCTTGCACGCGCGCCATGGCGTCGTCAAAATCGCCGGCGATCTGCATCGTGAGGGCACCGTAGTCGAGCGCCTGCGAGAGTTTGCCGTACGAGATTTTGCCCGAGCCGACGAAGATCAGCGCCTTCATCAGCTTGGTCACCGAGCTATAGAGCGCGAGCGAGGCGCTGGTGTTGCCGGTCGAGGCGCAGGCCGCGCGGCTGGCGCCGGTCATTCGGGCGTGAGTGAAGGCTGCCGACATGCCGTTGTCTTTAAAACTGCCCGAAGGGTTCATCCCCTCGTATTCCAGGTAGAGCCGGCCGGGATTGACACCTACATACTTGGCCACGGCGTCGGAAGCCTGCAGCAGCGTCTGGCCTTCGCCGATGGTGACAATCTGCTCGTCGGGGGCGAAGGGCAGCAGCTCGCGGAACCGCCAGACGCCGCTGAAATCGAGCGGGTCGTAGCGGCGCGACCATTTTTGCTCGAAGAACCGCCACGAGTCGGGCGGATGCAACCGCTGCCAATCGTAGACCACGTCCAGCAGGTTGCCGCAGACGCTGCAACTGACGCGCACCTCGTCGATGCCGTACGACGTGCCGCAGCCAGGCGCGATACATCGCTGAAAGGCCAGATCGGTCGCGGTGGTCACGCTAATGGCAGTCGCCTCCCGTAGTTGCGGCGCGGAAACGTCGGGAAAACCAGTCTACGACGAGCATTCGATGGCATCAAGCCGCGAGCTCGATCACAGGCACAGGCTGCCCTCTGTAGGGAACGCCCTCCGTGGCGTTC
>DATFDL010000508.1:0-13765 GCA_035252155.1 Pirellulales bacterium
GCGGTATTTCGCCGAGGCGGTGGTAAAACGGCATGGTTGTTCCTCCGATCGGTTTTGGCAGTGAAAGTCGGCGATGTCTCTGTAGGGAACGCCCTCCGTGGCGTTCCGTGAGTTGCGATTCGACATCGCGCCGCCCCTCGCGGAACGCCACGGAGGGCGTTCCCTACAGACGTCGAACGCTAAAATAACCAAAGAGCTCGTTTGTCAATGCTGGTGAGGTTCCCTCATCCCGCATTCCGCACTCCCCATTCCCCACTCGCTTTCACTCTTCGCCGCCGGTCGTGCGGCCGGTGGCAACATCGAATTCATACAGCGCCGGCACCAACATAGCGGCCGTCGTGAAGCCGAACATAAAGGATAACACCAGGAACACCGCCAACGTATAGCCCAACAAATAGCTGGTGATCGCATAGAAGATCGCGAACGGGCAACCGAACGACGCGGCCAGGATGGCCGGCGAGGGATTGCGGATGCCTAACGCCAGGTACAGCCCGATGCCGCCACCGACCATAAACGCCAAAAACGGCTGCAATTGCACCTGGAACGAGCTGCTAAATGCCACCATGATCCGCATGCACACGGCCACGCCCACGAACAGAAAGAAGACCGTCCCCAGGCTTACGGCGATGGCCCCGCGCGAGCTGACGTAGTTCATGCCGATGTGCATGCCCAGCATGGCGGCGAAGACGCACAGCACCAACCAGCCGAGCGAGAGATACATCAGGTTTTCGAGCGTGATGGTCTCGGCCAGCCACAGATAGCCGCATAGCACCAGCGGCAAAAAGACCATTTCCTTGGTGTTGTAAAAGATGCCGCCCAGCTTGCCAAAGATGAATTCGCCCGGCGTCAGGTCGGTTACTAGCAGCAGGTCGAGTGCCCGGGCGTCGCGCTCGCTGGTGAGCGCCGTTACGGCCTGGGCGTTCAATAGCACAAGACTCAACACCATGAACGGTGCCAGGGCGACCGCTGCGTCGGACCGCCCCTGCATGGTTGACTGATGCAGCAGCCAGTACATGCCGGCGGCGGCCAGCCCGAACAACAGCAGATAGGTGAGCCGCAGGACGAGCATCTTGCGGCCATAAGCCCAGGTGCGGATTTCGCGCCACAGAATCGGGTTGTCCCAGACTTCGCGCGCCACGGCCAGCTTGGAGGATGCTGCCGACCGCGGCCCCGCTGTTTCGTCGTCTGCCATGACCGTTTGGCGCGTGATCTCGCGCGAAGGGTTCCAGACGCGCACGCGAGCGATCGCCCACAGATTCAGCAGCAGCGTCAGTCCGGCGGCGATGATCAAAAACAGCCAGACGGGGTTGCCCGCCACGCCCAGGCCCGGCCACTGCTCGGGGTACGGTCGAGTGGCTTCGAGCAGGGCTCGCCAGGGGCTGGCGCCGGTGGCAAGGGCGGCCCAGAGACTATCGCCACGGGCAAGCGCCGCGCGGGCCACCGCTTCGCAGGCCGCCAGCCAAAGCACCAGGGCCAAGGCGGTCAAGGCGAGAGATTGGAAGGTTTTCTCGCGCCACAGCGCCAACATCGAGCCCAGGCTGCCCGCGGCCAGCGCGCTGGCCAACGTCACCGCGAACACTCGGGCGATCTGATCGAACGAGACGCCGCCCAGCAGGGCCAGCAGCATGAACAGCGGCAGCGCGGCCACAATGAACGAAAAGACGTTGAGCATGCTGGCCAGCAGCTTGCCCACCACCAGTTCGGCGTTCGAGAGATGCGTGAGCAGCAAGAGCGTGAGCGTCTGGCGGTCTTTCTCGGCCGCCACGGCGCTGGCCGCCGACAGCGCCGCGAAGAACGTGGTCACCGCGAGTTGCAGCGGGGCGAGAATCTGAAACACCGTGGCGCCGAACCGGGCCAGGTCGCCCAGGTTGCGGACTTCCTGCGTGCCGGCCAACACTTGCCAGGCGGTGGTGAGCAAAATCAACAGCGCCGAGACATACGCCGCCCGCGCGATGTAAAGTCTTGCCCGGCGTGGGGCCGTGACGATCTCGCGCGTGAATACGGGGCCAACGAGCAACCGAGCACTCCAACTAGGGTAGCATCTCTAGTGAGACTCATTGCGGGCTTGGCGGATAAGCGGAACCACAATGTTTTGCTCGCCGAATAGCTTTCGGTTTTCGTCGCGCAAGCGATCCATCCGCTGGCATGCCGCCCGCATTTTCTCTGGCCGCCGGACGCCCTTGGCAAGGTCGTCCAAGGCCCCTCGGAAGTCGGCGGCAAGTTCAGGCGGAACGCCCGTGGCGATATCTGTGGTTCTCATGGGATTGCTCCTTTCCGTTCAGTCTAACTAAACTCGTCTGCGACTGAAAGCGCGGGCAAGCTGTAGTAACGTTCTGCGTTGGGCCCACTTGGCGGCGGTCAAGTACCGGTGGCCTCTTCTCTAATCCTGGCAATCCAATGTGGTCGCCGTGAAACGATCGCGAGGGCCGCGCACCAACCATTCGCCAAACGCACGGTTATTGGCAACAAACCGAACAGAGAAGAGGCCACCGGTACTTCCCTGCGCTAGTCTAACGGTTACCAGCGTCAACGAGCAATGACTTCTAACGACCCCCACTGTACGTTAACCTTGACGCCAGCAGGGCCACCTTTGAAATCGCGCGATGGTTCATGGCGAAATTCCGGGCAAAAAGGAATCGAGAGAGGTTACGCGCCTTATCATGGCACGGGCGATTGAGAATTGGTAGACGCCCGCGGACGGAATGCGTTTCACGACACGACGGCACCGCCACGAACGGCGCACAAAAAAACCCAGCCGCCGCTGGCGGCTGGGGTCGCGGTGCCGCGCACGTTACGGGTGTGGGGTGATCGCGATGATGGTTAGCTCGTCGTTTTTAGGCCCGTAGCACCAGAACACGCGAAAAGCGGCCGGCGTGCTGTGTTGAACGTACGCCTTGAAGACCTTGTCGCCTTTCCTATAGGGATTCTCGAGCGACTTGTACTCGTGGGTTTGGAGGCCCGGATGTTTTGGATTGGCCAGTAAATGCGCGATGGTCTTATGGACTTGTTTGAAAAGCCCTTCTACCTTGCTTTTTTTACCCTTTCGTTTCGCTTTCCGGTTCGCTTGTTGAGAGAGTTGTTTTCCGAAGGGGAGAAGCGATGATGACCAGCGCCTCGATGCCGCGATTTCGTCTGGTCGAGTTGACCGCGGGCGATCTCTCCGCGGAATTTGCCAGAGACGTGACGGCGGGGCTCCAAGCGGAGCCAAAACGTTTGTCGTGCCGCTATTTCTACGACCGCGAGGGCTCGCGTCTGTTCGCGGCCATCTGCGAGCTACCCGAATACTACCTTACGCGCGCCGAGACAGAGATCCTCGAGCGCCATGCTCGCGAAATCGCCGCTCTGTTCCCCGCCGGCGTGACGGTCATCGAACTTGGAAGCGGCAGCGCCGTCAAAACGCGTCTGTTGCTGGATGCACTCTTGCCCGGCCGGCGGGTCCGCTATGTACCGATCGACATCTGCCGCCCCGTGCTGGAGCAAAGCGCCGCCGACCTGCTCCAGCGGTTTGGGACGTTGGAGATCGTCGCCATCGCTGCCGAGTATCACGAAGGGCTGCGGCATCTTGTCAGCGAGTCGGACAGGCCGCGGTTGATTCTGTGGCTCGGGTCGAACATCGGCAATTTCACGCGCGCGGAAGCCGCCGCGTTTCTGCGCCGCATCCGCGACACGATGACGCCGGCCGATCGAATGCTGGTCGGCGTCGACTTGCGTAAGGACCGGGCTGTCCTGGAAGCGGCCTACGACGATGCCGTCGGCGTGACGGCGGCCTTCAACCGCAACCTGCTGGCCCGCATCAACCACGAGCTGGATGGCAACTTCGAGCTGGGTGCCTTCCGCCACCGGGCGATCTACAATGAAGACTTGGGACGTATCGAAATGTATCTGGTGAGCACGCGGACGCAGAGCGTGACGATTGGGCGGTTCGGCTTGACCGTCAGGTTCGCCGCCGGCGAGACCATCCATACCGAGAACTCTTATAAATACAGCCTGGCGGAGATCGACGCACTCGCCACGGCCGCCGGTCTGCAAGAGCAGTGCTCGTGGCAGGACGCGGCCGGTCGGTTCAGCCTACACCTGTTCGCGCCCCAGACCGATGGGGCGTCAACCTGATGCTCCGGATCGCTCAACCCTGTTCGGGCCAGCAGCCCAGCAGCCGCCGGACGACGACCAGTTGCCCGAGATAGTAGGAGTTGTGGTCGGCGACCAGCAGGGCTTCTCGCAAGATGGTTTGCCCGTCGCGCCGCCGCCTCGGAGCAGGTAGAGGAGGTGATCGCGAAGAGGTTTGTGTGGATCGGGTGCCATCGTGGTGCCTCTGGGTAGAGCGGTTTGCTTTCAACAGTTAGTCTTGTACATATCGCGGACGAGATCTAGAGACGAGTACGAAATGTATGCCACAAGATAGGACTTAAGATGGTGAAAATTGGGATCGTAGGCGTTGGGTTCATGGGCATGATCCACTACCTGGCGTACCAGAAGGTGCGCGGGGCGAAAGTCGCCGCCATCTGCACGCGTGACAAAAAAAAGCTCGCGGGCGATTGGCGCGGAATCCAAGGCAACTTTGGGCCGCCGGGCACGGTGATGGATCTCGGTTCCATCGCCCGCTACGAGCGCTGGCAAGACCTGCTCGCCGATCCCACGATCGACCTGGTCGACGTTTGCCTGCCGCCCAAGTTGCACATTGATATGACCGTGGCTGCCCTGCGGGCTGGTAAGCATGTGATTTGCGAAAAACCGATCGCCTTGACGGTCGCCGACGCCCGACGGATGGTCAAGGCCGCCCAAACGGCTGGCAAGCAGCTTTTCATCGCTCATGTGCTGCCGTTCGTGCCGGAGTACGCTTACGTGCGGCAATTGGCCGTCAGCGGGCAATACGGCCGGCCGCTCGGTGGGCATTTCAAACGGATCATCGCCGATCCGCTCTGGCTGAAAGATTTTTATGACCCGGCGGCGGTGGGCGGCCCGGTGGTCGATTTACATATTCACGATGCGCATTTCATCCGGCTGCTGTGGGGCATGCCGGTTGCCGTGCAGAGCACCGGCCGGCCGCGCGGCGAAGTGGTCGAGTTCATCAACACGCAATTCGTCTTCGCCGACGAGCGCGTCAACGTCACGGCCACGAGCGGCATCATTCCGCAGCAAGGCCGCAGCTTCACGCACGCCTTTGAGGTCTACTTTGAGCGGGCGACGGTGATCTACGATTCGGCGGTGTTCAATGGTCAGGCGATGGTCGGCACGCCGTTGACGGTGCTCACCTCGACCGGCAAAGTGCTGCGGCCCAAACTACGCGAGGTCGATGGATTCGTCGCCGAACTGACCGAGGCCGTGCAGCACATCCGCTCAGGCCAGCCGTCGGATTTGTTGGCCGGTGAGTTGGCGCTCGATGCCCTGACGCTTTGCCAGAAAGAGACGGAGTCGGCCTTGAAGAAACGGTCGGTGAGAATTTGAGGTCGTGCGGCCTAAATTACCGCGCGGTCGCCTCGCTGGCGCTTCGGGTTAGTATGGCATCTACGACTGCTTGGGCCGCTGCTGCAAATAGATTCGCAACACGTGCCAGAAATTCGCGCGGCTGCCCCGGCGGCTCGCTCTTCGTAGCTCGTTGATGAAGTACGTCAGATCGGCCGGTTTGTAAATGCCTTGCCCGCGGCGGTACATCGCCAAAGCGCTCCAATCGCTCCCGTGAAAATACCTAGAAAGACATATCGGCTTTGGCAGTCGTGCGACTTGCAACGAAGTTGCCGACACCTTGACACCCACCGGCATATCCCTACCATAAGTAGTTTTCCATCGTCCGACAAAGGCCGACCCACAGCCGCCCGAGAGTTCTCGCATGGCCGTCCCCAAACGCAAGCATTCCAACGCCCGCAGCGGCAGCCGCCGGGCACATGACTTCAAAAAACCCAAGCAACTGCATTACTGCCCGCAGTGCAGTACTGCCCTGCCGTCGCACGTGGTCTGCCCGAACTGCGGCTACTATATGGGCCGAACCGTCGTCGAGACGGGCGAATAGCCGTGGGCAAGGTCGCATTTTTGTTCCCCGGCCAAGGCGCTCAGAGCGTAGGCATGGGGCGTGAGCCGGCCGAAGCTTCGCCGCCAGCCCGGCGGCTGTTTGAGCGGGCCGGCGAACTGCTGGGCTACGACCTGGCAAAGCTCTGTTTCGAGGGACCGGCAGAGCAGCTCGATTCGACGGTGTACAGCCAGCCGGCCCTGTTCGTGGCCAGCCTGGCCGCACTGGAGCAACTGCGAGCACAATGGCCCGACGTTGTCGAAAGCTGTCAGGCCGCGGCGGGACTTAGCCTGGGGGAATACACCGCGTTGGTGTTTGCCGGAGTGCTCGACTTCGAAACCGGGCTAAAGCTCGTCGAGCGGCGCGGCGCGGCCATGCAGCAGGCCGCCGACGCCACACCCAGCGGCATGGTCAGCATTCTGGGATTTGAGCCAGAGCAGGTGGAGGATCTGTGCGAGCAGGCCCGCGAGGGCGAAATCTTGCAGATTGCCAATTATCTTTGTCCGGGCAACCTGGCGGTGTCGGGCACCAAAGCCGCTTGCCAGCGCGTCGCGCAGCGGGCCGAAGCCGCCGGCGCCATGAAGGTTGTTCCGCTGGCCGTGGCCGGAGCGTTTCACACGCCGATCATGCAATCGGCGGTCGAGCAGCTCGCGGCTGCTCTGGCCGGCGTGCCGCTGAAGCAACCGCGCATTCCGGTGGTGTCGAACGTCGACGGGCGGCCGCATGACGATGCCGAAGAAATTCGCCGACTGCTGCCGCGGCAGATTGTTTCGCCGGTTCGTTGGGAAGACTCGATGCGCTGGCTGCTCGAGCAAGGATTCGACCGGTTTTACGAGATCGGCCCCGGTCGCGTGTTGCGGGGGCTGTTGCGGCGGATCGATCGCAAGGTGGTTTGCGAGAACATTGGATGATCAAGGAAAAAACATGGCGTTGGAGAATATCAGTCCATTCAAAGTTGACTTGACCGACCAGGTGGCGATTGTCACCGGAGCGTCGCGGGGCCTCGGGCAGGCCATCGCCATCGCCCTGGCCCGCGCGGGCGCGCGGGTGGCTTGCGTCGCCCGAAACCGGCAAAAGCTCGACGAAACCGTCGGCGCCATCGCCGCGGCGGGCGGCGCGGCCGAGGCGTTCGAGTGCGATGTCGCCCAGTCGGAGAGCGTGCAGCAAGTCGTCGAAGCGGTGCTCGAAAAGTGGCAACGGCTCGACGTGCTGGTGAACAACGCCGGCATCACCCGCGACACCCTGATTCCCCGGATGCAGGACGACCAGTGGGACGAAGTGATTAACACCAATTTGCGGGGAGCGTTTCTTTTTACCAGGGCCGCCACGCGGCCGATGATGCAGGCCCGCTATGGGCGGATCATCAACATCGCCAGCGTCTCGGGGCTGATGGGCAACCCGGGGCAGGCGAACTATTCGGCCTCGAAGGCGGGGCTGATCGGCATGACTCGCACCGTGGCCCGTGAGCTGGCCGGGCGAAAAGTGACCGTCAACGCCATCGCCCCCGGATTTATCGAAAGCGACATGACGGCGGCCCTGGGCGAAAGCATTTTGGGAGAGGTGAAGACCCGGATTCCCGCCAAGCGGCTGGGCCGCCCCGACGAAATCGCCGCCGCCGTCCTCTTTTTGGCCTCGCCCGATTCAGCTTATATTACCGGCCAGGTGTTGACCGTCGATGGCGGACTAACGGCCTGACCGGGCCGGGGCGATTCGGCGCGAATGTCGTCTTTCGCTCCGCGAAAGAACGCCCTTTCGCGGAGCGAAAGACGACAATGGCAGCATTTTGGCAGCCTGACTAGACAGTCGCCCGGAAAACCGTTATATCTTCCTGTCTTACGACAATCCCTTCCGACTATTTATTTTTCGCGGTTTCCAGGAGACGACGGTGGCCTCAGTTAAAGAACGAGTGATCGATATCGTGGCCGAACAGTTGGGCGTCAGCAAGGACCAGGTCACGCCCGAGACCTCTTTTGTCAACGACTTGGGGGCCGACTCGCTCGATACCGTCGAGTTGGTGATGGAGTTGGAGGAAGAGTTCGATATCAACATTCCCGACGACGCGGCCGAAAAGATCCAGACGGTCGGCCAGGCAATCGAATACATCGAGAAGACCCAGGCCGGCAATTGACCCGAGCGACCCATTTCCGCAGCCCCCCTTTTCCCGTAGTGATCCGTTCCGCAGCGCCCTTTTTAGCAGGGCTCCCGTGATGAAGCGACGAGTCGTCGTAACCGGGCTCGGTGTCGTCACCTCGCTCAGTCGTCAGGTCGAAGATCTCTGGCAGCGCGTTTGCCGCGGCGAGAGCGGCGTTCGCCCCATTACGGTCTTTGACGCCACCGACTTCAAAGTGAAGTTTGGCGGCGAGGTCAGCGGTTGGACGACCGAGGGCTATATCTCGCCCCGCGAGGCGAAGCGCATCGACCGCTTTACGCAGTTCGGGCTGGTCGCCGCCATCGACGCCGTCAAAGATTCCGGTCTCGATTTTGCCAAAGAAGACGCTTACCGCTGCGGCGTCATTCTGGGTTCGGGCATCGGCGGACTCAATGAGATCGAGGCTCAGCACTCGCGGCTGCTCGAAAAAGGCCCCGACAAAGTTTCCGCGTTTACCATCCCCAAGCTGATGGTCAACGCCGCCAGCGGCCACGTTTCGATTCAATACGGTCTGCGTGGTCCCAGCGCCGCCGTGGCCACGGCATGTGCCAGCGCCGCCAACGCCATCGGCGACGCCTTCAAGGCCATTCAATACGACGACGCCGACATCATGGTCACGGGCGGCACCGAGGCGGCGTTGACGCCGATGGGCGTGAGCGGCTTCGCCTCGATGCGGGCGCTGTCGGAACGCAACGACGATCCGCAACGGGCCAGCCGGCCGTTTGACAAAGGCCGCGATGGCTTTGTGCTGAGCGAAGGAGCCGGACTGCTGGTGATCGAAGAATTGGAACACGCACGTGCTCGCGGGGCCAGGATTTATGCCGAGCTGCTTGGTTATGGCGTCAGCGCCGACGGCAGCCACATCACCCAGCCCGACGAACACGGCACGGGGGCGGCCAAGGCGATGGCCCGGGCGTTGCAAGACGGACACGTCGACATCGAAGACATCGGCTATATCAACGCCCACGGCACCAGCACGCCGCTGGGCGATCAGGCAGAGACGTTCGCCGTCAAGTCAATCTTCGGCGCGCGGGCGCGGGATGTCAGTATTTCGAGCACCAAGAGCCAACTAGGGCATCTGCTGGGCGCCAGCGGAGGTGTCGAGTTGGTGCTGTCGGTGCTGGCCTTGCGCGACTCGTTGATTCCGCCCACAATCAACTACGACGAACCCGATCCGAATTGCGATCTCGATTACACACCGAACCAGCCTCGCCAGCGCAAGTTGGAAGCGGCCATGTCGAACAGTTTTGGATTTGGCGGGCATAACGCCTCGCTGATCGTCGGGCAATTGCGCTCCAACGGCCGTCACCGGTAAATTGGGTACAGAGCCTCGGGCACGAACAGATGGCGGATCCAGCCACGAACAGGGTGCCACGGCATCCGCCGCGGCGCACGTAATGTCGATCCGCGGATCAGCGTAAATCGCCGCGGCGGACGCCGTGCGGGTTGGTCTGAATGGATATGCGAGACGGGCGCGACACGGCGTCCGTCGCGGCGAATGACCCAGCAGGCTATTAAATGCCACGCGCGCCGCGACGGATGCCGTCCCAGCAATGCCCCACATTAGGGCAAGTACGCATCGAGCAGCACCGCGGTCCCGACCGGCCGGACTTCGACGTGTCCCAACGACGCTGGCAATAGCACCGTCGCTCCGCGACGAAGCGGGGTGCCTTCGGGTTCGCCCTCGATCAGCACTTCGCCGTCGATCACCGCCAGCAAATGGCAGCGGTTGTCGTCGCTGACGTGCTGCGGCGACGCCAATTTCCAGCGGTCGAGCACGAACTGCTCGCAGGCAACCAGCCGTTCGATATGCGGCCAGTCGGTGGCCTGCGGCGTCTGGGGGTAGGCCGGCCCATAAGCATAGTCGATCGCCTCCAAGGCTTGCTCAATGTGCAACACCCGTGGCCGGCCGTCTGGTCCCAAGCGGTTCCAGTCGAACAGCCGGTAAGTGACGTCGCTCGATTGTTGAATCTCAGCGACGAGCAATCCCTCGCCGATGGCGTGGACTACGCCGGCCGGCAAAAAAATGCAATCGCCGGCCCGCGGCTCGAACCGGTGCAGGCAAAGCTCGCACGTGCCGCGGGCCAGCTCGCGCTGGAGCGCCGCGCGGTCGAAGCCGCGCTTCAGCCCCGCATAGATCAAGCTGCCCGGCAAGGCTTCGATCACGACCCAGGCTTCGGTTTTGCCGAGGTCGGGCGCGGCCAATCGCGCGGCTCGGGCGTCGTCGGGATGCACCTGCACCGAGAGTGTTTTTTGAGCATCGAGAAACTTGAAGAGCAACGGGAACCGCGGCTGGGGTGCATGCCGGCCGAGGATCTCTTCGCCGCGAGTGGCCAGCAGCTCGGCCAGCGACGTGCCGGCCAGCGAACCGGCGTGCACCAAGCTTTGGTCGTCGCCCCGATCGCAGACTTCCCAGCTTTCGGCGAAGTCGTCTCCTTCGGCCAGCGGCTTGCCCAGGTGCGTGCCCAGCCGCCGGCCGCCCCACAGATAGCGGCGAAGGATCGGGCGGAAGCGTAAAGGGTACAGCGGTGCCGTCGGTCGAGCTTGTGCTCCCATGTCGAGCCATGATGCCAATTGCCGCCGATTTTGCAATCGCATTTGTAAAACGGAATTCGTTCCGTTTCACCGTACAACGGAATTCATGGCGTTGCGAGCTATCCGCCGCACTCCCCCGCAGTCGGCCGCCCTGCTATCATTAAGGGTGACATACCTATAGCCGGTTTTGATGGCAGTTATCAGAACCGATCAGCATTTCCCGCCTCGCAACCGTCCCGCCCATGCCTACGCTTTCGATGCCGTTGCTCAAACGCGACGAAGACTATTTTAAAGACAGCACGATGACGTTCGGCGAGCATCTCGACGAGCTACGGACGTGTTTGCTGAAAGCAATGGCGGGCTTGTTCGTGGGCGTCGCCTTGGGCATGTTTGTGGGCACCTACGTGGTGAGTTTGATCTCGGCGCCGCTCGAAAACGCGCTGGGGGGTTATTATCAATCGCAGGCCGTGACGGCGTACAAAGACTGGGCGGCGGCCCAAACGGCGCTGGAGCGCCCGGTGCCCTACACGACCGATCAGATTAAAAACCTGGTCGATGGGCGCGGGCTGATTTATGAAATGCGCAACCTCGACCTTGCCCAGGCATCGGTGGCAATGCGAGCGGCCGATCCCAAACTGAGCAAGGGAATGCCCGCTGCGCACGCTGAAGACGAGTTGGTGAAACCCGAAAGTTTCGCGACGCTATTCCTCTGGCACCCCATTGCCACCGATGCGCGGATCAGTCCCAAGGTCTTGAATTTTCAAGAAGGGTTCATGATCTGGTTCAAGGCTTCGTTCGTTGTGGGCATCGTGCTGTCGAGTCCCTGGGTTTTCTATCAGATTTGGTCGTTCGTGGCCGCCGGGCTTTATCCGCACGAGAAAAAATACATCCATGTGTTTTTGCCGTTCAGCCTGGGGCTTTTTCTGGCCGGTGCGGCGCTGGCCTATTTATTTGTCTTCCAGCCGGTGCTCACCTTTCTACTCGGCATTAACGGCACGTTGGGTTTCGACACCGAACCCCGAATCACCGAGTGGCTGAGCTTCGTGATTTTTCTGCCGCTGGGATTTGGCGTCAGTTTTCAGTTGCCGCTAGTGATGCTGTTCTTGGAGCGGATCGGCGTCTTTTCGGCCGAAGCCTATACCGCGCGCTGGCGGATTGCCGTACTCGTGATCGTGATCCTCTCGGCGGTTTTGACGCCGGCCGATCCTGTGAGCATCTTCTGGATGGCGATTCCCTTGGTACTGCTCTATTTCGGCGGCGTGTTGCTCTGCCGCTGGCTGCCGCGCAGCGGAGCGAGCCCAAGGTTTGAAGCCTAGCGATAATAGCGCCGCGGCCATTGCCGGCTGATTTTGCACTCGGGCAGGACGAGCTTGAGTTTTTCGACGCCCTCGTCAGTCACATGCGTTCCACGAATGCCGAGATCGGAAAGATTCTTGAGGCTGCTCAGTTTTTCAATTCCCGCGTCGGTGATTGATGTCATTCCAAGATCGAAAAATTGGAGACTATGAAGCTCCGCAATGTACGTGAGCCCATTGTCGTCAATCGCCGTTTCGCTCAAGTCGAGCATGCGTAGCCGCGAAAGCCTGCGTAAATGGCGCAAGGTGCGATTTGTGACCCGAGATCTGCTGAGCTCCAGAATAATGCACCCGTCTAGCTCGGCGATATCTGGAAGCGAATCGTCGGACAACGTTCCTCTACTCTCGCAACCTTTCATCTCGTCAAAAATGAAGAACATTTCGATTCTGGACAGCGGTCGCGCTATATCGCTGAAGCCAAGTGCCAACGCGTGGGATCCTTGTGTCACGGCCGCGGGGCGTTCGAAAAAATGCGTGTCGATCCAGCGAGGCGCCCATTGGGGCGCACTTGAACCGATGCTCACCGAGGCGCCCTGGGCGGTTAAACGTTCCATGGCGTTCCGCTCGCGGCGGATACGATTGGCGTTTGTCGCGAGCGCTGCGCATAAGAGGCCCGTCGCGATCAGCAACGCGCGCAAGCCAAATTGCGGCCGCCAGCGGCACCGTGGTGCGTCCAAAGGCGCGCATGTCAATGGAACTGAGTCGCGAAGCAAGTAATTGGTTTGCGGCGTCGGCACGTCGGATGGAGGCCTGATCAATGACGCGCGGAAGTACCGGTGGCCTCTTCTCTGCCGGCCGGCTGCGGATTTCGTTGTGTTGAGGAAATAGTTCATCATGTTCTTGCCGGGACTGCGTTACGGCGGCGGCGTTGTCGCGGGATCAGAGAAGAGGCCACCGGTACTCCCTCCAGTCGCAGTCGCGGTTATGTTGCGGACTCATCCTTCGTGGTCGGCGCCTATTTGGGCTTCGCCGAACGAAGTATAGTCGCCGCGGAGCTTTTTGGTTGATACCGGTTTTTGGCAGCGTTTCTGGACGACCTAGGAAGGTCATCCTACGATGACATCCGGGTCGGCCAGAGGAATTTTCGCGAAACGGCGAAACCATTTCTGTCCTGGCGTCGTCTGATTAGCGGAGCCAATGAGCGTCATCCGCCCCACGCCCGAACAGGTGGCTGCCAACGGCCGGCCCGTCGCCGACCCGCTGGCCGAAGCGTTTGCGCGCCACCAGCCGGAACTGCTGGGCACGCTCTATTACCTGGTGGGCAATATCGACGACGCGCGCGACGCCCTGCAAGACGCCTTTGTCAAGTGCTGGCGGCATCGCGATGAGCTGCCTCAGATTGAAAACCTGCGGGCTTGGGTTTTTCGGATCGCTTTGAACACCGGACGCGACCTGCGCGGGGCCGCCTGGCGCCGCCGCCGCGTGCCACTGGAACAGGACGGCGCCATGCTGGTATCGCACGAACCCCGAACCGGGACCGAACTGGAGCAAACCGAACAAATCGAGCGCCTGCGCCGCGCCGTGGCGGACCTGCGGCCTGAAGAACAAGAAGTCTTTTTGATGCGCCAGAATGGCGACCTGACCTACGACGAAATCGCGCGTGCCGTCGGCATCCCCTTGAACACCGTGAAAACGCGGATGCGGCTCGCGCTGAGCAAGCTGCGCGTGGTTTTGAATGTCGAGTGCGGAGTGAGGAATGCAGAATTGTAGCTCTCCTGGCCC
>DATFDL010000509.1:0-6028 GCA_035252155.1 Pirellulales bacterium
CGAGGGGGCGACACGGCGAAGAGGCGAGGTAGCTCCGGGCCTTGTGCCCGGCGGTTCCCACGGTGTGCTCGAATGGCGGTTGAATCGCCCGCGCGACATCTGTAGGGAACGGACTCCGTGCCGTTCCGTGTCGGGCGAGCCGACGTCGCACCGCACGCGCAGGGTGGGCCAGGGCGTAGGGTCGGCCGAGTGAAACGAGTCCCACCATTGGCCGCATCTTGCCAATTCACCTCGCGCTCTCTTGACGCCAATCTCCGGCGCTCTGGGGGAGTACCGGTAAACGAACACCACGCGGCCATTGCTTGTGACTCCCGGCTGCGGGTCATAAAATGCAATTTGTCGTCCGCCGCGTATCGACGACGATCGCCTTCGCGCAGCTCGATTTCTCGCATGACCACCGTTCGCCAAACCACCGCCGTCCGCTTCAGCTTGCGAAGCGTGCTGATCGCCGTGGCGGTAGTGGCGGCGTATTGTGCCTCGGTCGCACCGACATTCCGTGCCTGGAGCCGGCCAGAGCGTGTCGCGTTCTTGGCAATGTGGGGCTGGGCCTTGCTCGGCTGGCTGGGAATGGTGGGAATCCATTCGGTTTTGCGATTACGAGCCGAGCGACGCGCGGGAGCGGTCCATATCGCCTTGGCGACCCGCGGAAGGCGAATGGCTTTACTTATATGGGCGCTATCGGGAACAGTAATCGTTGTTTTACTGCCATTTCATGCGCTCACCGCAGCGACCCTTGCACGGCAGAACGCGGAAGCCGCTGCAATGGGCCGCGCGACCTTGCCAAGCCACGCACCAAGGCTCGGATTTGCCGTCGGCGGGATGGCCGGCATGTTGACAACATTCTTCTGGTTGCGCGGAGATCGAGTCGAATTTTGCGATCGAGGAGTCTTGAACTTCGTGCGTTGCACTCCCTGGCCCGCCGTCGATTATGAGTGGCTTTTACGTGATCCACAGCGGCTGATGCTTTGCCTCGGCTACAATCGCATACATGTGATAGTCCCTGAAGAATCTCGCGCCGAAGTGGACGGCATGCTACGGCGCCGCTACGCCTCCCTGGCTTCTCCGGACGAGGCATTCGAGGACGGCGAATCGCCGGCCTAGATTTCACCCGGCGTCGCCAACGACGACGGCCGTTCCCGTCTCGGAGTGCCGGGACTACTTTGGGTTAAAATAACCCGCGGATGGCGGTGCCGGTGCTAATGGCCAGCGGCCGGCCGAGGCCGTCGTGGATCAGCGTGTCGGGGCCGAGACCCAAGGCGTGGTAGATGGTGGCGTGCAGATCGACGGGATCGACGCGCTGCGAACGTGGAAACGCGCCGTGCTTGTCGGACGAGCCCCATACCTGCCCGCCGCGGATGCCCCCGCCAGCCAAAAGCGCCGACGAACACGGTCCCCAATGGTCGCGGCCGGCGGCGGCGTTGATTCGCGGCGTTCGGCCGAATTCGCCGAAACATGCCACGACGGTTTGATCGAATAGGCCGCGGTCGGTCAGGTCGTCGAGCAGCGCCGAAATGCCTTGGTCGACCAGCGGCAGCAGCTCGTCGCGGCAGGCCTCGAAGTTTTTGGCGTGGGTGTCCCAGCCGTCGCAACGAGTCATGTGGTTGAAGTGAATGGCGATCATCGGCGCGCCCGCCTCGGCCAACCGCCGGGCCAAGAGCAGGCTTTGGCCGAAGCGGTGCCGGCCATAGCATTCGCGCAACGCCTCGGGCTCGTGATCCAAGGCGTACGGGCCACCGGCCGTGGCCGCTCCGGTGAGCGAGACCGCCATTTGCCGCAACTCGCCGTAGGTCGCGGCCGCCGTTTCAGGCCGTCGGGCCTCGAACGCCGCCAGCAACGCTTGCCGCCGCGCAAAACGATCGTCGCTGATTCCCTCGCAAAGGGCCAGGTCGGGCAAGGCACCTGGACTGCGCGGGTCGCCGTTGATCACCAGCGGATCGTAGCGCGGGCCCAAAAAGCCCGCCCGGCCGCCACGCAGTGGAGTCGCCGCCCGAATGTTGTCGTCGCTGGAGCGCACGGCCACTTCGGGCAACGAAACGAACGGCGGCAGACCGATCGGCGCCGGCAGCAGCCGCGCCAGCACCGAACCCAAGTGCGGATGGTCTTCGCGCGAGGGCGGGCTGACGTCGTTATCGACCTCGGGCGTGCGCACGTGCCGACCGGTGAGCGTGTAATAGATCATCGGCGTATGGTTGCTGTTCGGATGGCTGACCGAACGAACCAGCGCGTACTTGTCGGCCCGCTGCGCCAACCGCGGCAGATGTTCGCAGATCTGCGTGCCCGGCACGGTGGTGGCGATCGGCTGAAACGGTCCGCGGATTTCGGCCGGCGCGTCGGGCTTGAGGTCCCACATGTCCAGATGCGGCGGCCCGCCCAGCAGATAGATCAGGATGCACGAGCGGGCAGGACGGCGCGGTTCCGCATGAGCGGCAGCCGGCGACGCGAGCCATGGCGCGGTCACGGCCGCCAGGCCGCCCAGCCGCAGCGCGTCGCGCCGCGAAAGGCAAGCGATAGGCGACATGCTTTGGCTGACGGCGTTTTGGTTTTGCGGTATGCTGGAGGCAGGCATTGGTTCGCGTCCGGCGGTGAATATAAAGCGCCACGTCGGCATTGTAGCGACATCGCGCCGGAAGAACTACGTGCCGGGGCATCGCCAAGGCTCTGCCCCAGCCACCGAACTACCGATTGGATGCCATTGCGAGCGGCTGATCGCCGATGAACTTCGTCCTAAAACCATTCTTGGCGTGTTCCACCGCGGACGATGTGGCACATCACTCGGGCAACTCCGCGGATCTCGCCGCCGCGGTCGTCGTGGCAGGTGTCTTCGTGGCGTCGTTCGCGGTCATTCTCCTGATTCGCCTCTTGCGGCGGCCGAGCGTGTTCATCGCCTACGGAACCGCGGTGGTGTTGGTTCTGTTGCTGGTGCCGGCCGTGCAGAACGCTCGCGAGGCATCGCGACGTTCTTCGTGCAACTGTAATCTCAAGCAGCTCGGCCTGGCGCTGCAAACCTACGCCGACGTTTACAAATGTTTTCCGCCGGCGTACGTTACCGACGCCAAAGGCAACCGGATGCATAGCTGGCGCGTGCTGATTCTTCCGTTCATGGAGCAAAAAGCGCTTTACGCACAGTACGATTTCAACGAGCCGTGGAATGGCCCGCACAACCGGCTGCTGGCCGACCAAATACCGCCGGTATATTGTTGTCCCAGCGACGATCTGCGCGGGCCTAGCGAGGTCAGTTATCTCGCGGTCACTGGTCCCGGCACCATCTGGCCCGGCAATCGGTGCTCCGGCTTCGGCGATATCAAAGATGGCACGTCGAACACCCTGATCATTGTCGAGTCGGTCGGATCGGGCATTCACTGGATGGAACCGCGCGACCTACCGTTCGAAATGCTGGCAAAAGGCGTCAACGCAGACCAAGGCATGGGAGTTTGCAGCCGTCACGACGGCATCGCCGAGGTCGCGTTTGGCGATGGCAGCGTAAAGCCCATCAATGAGTCGGTGCGGATTGAGGTGCTCGAAGCCTTCGCGACCAAAGCCGGAGGCGAGTCGATCAACGGGCCTTTTTGATGCATCCTTGACCGCCGGGCTGGGCCACATACACTAAGTAGTTTGCACACCGCCGGCCGCGCTGGCCCGCTGGGGTTGACCGTCAGGCTGGGAAGCCTGACCTACGAATTGTTGAATCTTGAGATACCGCCGTGCCTGGAACTTGCGTAATTGGCCTGCAATGGGGCGATGAGGCCAAAGGCAAAATCGTCGACCTGCTGACCGAAAGTCACGACGTGGTCGTGCGGTATCAGGGCGGCGCCAACGCCGGGCATACCGTCGTCACCGGCGGGCAAACCTATAAGCTGTCGCTGATTCCCAGCGGCATTTTGCGGCCGGGCGTGCAGTGCGTCGTCACCGGCGGCGTGGTGCTCAACCCGCCCAGCATCCTGGCCGAGATTGACGAGCTGCGCGGCCGCGGCGTCGAGGTCGGCGGCAACCTGCTGCTTAGCGACCGCGCTCACGTCATCTTTCCCTGGCACATGGTCGAAGACCGGCTGACCGAAGGCGCCGCGAAAAACGGCGAAGCCATCGGCACCACCATGCGCGGCATCGGCCCCTGCTATCGCGATAAGGTCGGCCGGGCCAACGCCCTTCGCCTGGGCGATCTCTATCGAGGTGATTTCCGCG
Organism: Pirellulales bacterium; assembly: GCA_035252155.1. Lineage (GTDB taxonomy): Bacteria > Planctomycetota > Planctomycetia > Pirellulales > JAICIG01 > JAICLL01. Next base: position 4,180 of record DATFDL010000509.1, read on the forward strand.
AGCGCGTCGAGCGGATCGTCGCCCACAAAAGCCGTATCATCGCGGCAATCACCGCCGGGCAAGACAAGCGGCAAGATCTCGAATCGCTCGATGCCGCCCGCATCGCCGCCGACTACGAGCAATTCGCCGAGCGGCTGCGGCCCCACGTGGCCGACACCACCACCTATCTGCTCGACGCCTTGGAAGCCGGCCGCCGCGTGCTTTTCGAGGGCGCCCAGGGGGCGCTGCTCGACATCGACCACGGCACGTTTCCCTACGTGACCAGCAGCAACAGTTCGGGCGTGGGCATCGCTTCGGGCGCTGGCGTGCCGGGCCGCTATTTCAATAAGATCATCGGCGTGGTGAAGGCGTATGGCACTCGCGTCGGCGGGGGACCATTTCCCACCGAGCAAGACAACGAGCTGGGCCAGCACCTGCGCGACCGCGGCAACGAGTATGGCACGGTCACGCGGCGGCCGCGCCGTTGCGGCTGGTTCGACGCCGTCGCCGTGCGCTACACCGCCCGACTGAGCGGCGTGGATACCTTGGCCGTCATGCTGCTCGATGTGCTCAGCGAGCTCGACGAAATCAAGATCTGCACGGCCTACGAGATCGACGGCCGGCGTGTGACCACTTTTCCGAGCCAGGTTGACGATCTCCGCCGGGCACGACCGGTGTATGAAACGTTGCCGGGCTGGCGGCAGGAGATCAGCGATGTCCGCGCGCTGGACGGCCTGCCCGAAAACGCCCGGCGTTATCTCGATCGGCTCGGCCAGATCATCGGCCGTCCGGTCGAAATCGTCTCGGTGGGGGCCGATCGCGAGCAGACCATACAATCCAGGTGAATTTGCAAGTAGACGAACGAAAGCGGTAGCACCAAGTTCGGCGTCTGTAGGGAACGCCCTCCGTGGCGTTCCGCGAATTGCGATTCGGCCCCGCGCCGCCCCCCGCGCCAGCGGCACGGAGTCCGTTCCCTACAGAGATCACTGCACAAGTTAAAAGTTTCCCATGCCGCAAACCTCGATCAGTCCTCGAGACGCCCTCGTCGACGTTCCGCCCGAGCGGCGTCCGCGGCACATCGCCATCATCATGGACGGCAACGGCCGCTGGGCGCAGCGCCGCGGCCTGCCGCGCATCGAAGGCCACCGCCGCGGTGTGGCCAGCGTGCGGGCCGCCACCGAGGAGTGCGCCCGGCTGGGCATCGAGCAGCTCACGCTCTATTGTCTATCGAGCGAAAACTGGAAGCGGCCGCAATACGAGCTCGACTTGCTCATGCAGTTGCTCGAGCAGTATCTGATCGAAGAGCGGACCACGCTCATCAACGAAAACATTCGGCTGTCGGTGATCGGCCGCCGCGAGGGGTTGCCCGCCAGCGCGATTGACGAGATGGACAAGACCATCGAGCTGAGCAGCGTACACACCGGCATGCGGCTTTGCCTGGCGATCAATTATGGCGGCCGTGGCGAAGTGGTCGATGCCGTGCGGGCCATCGCCCGCGACGTCCGGCAGGGCCGGCTCTCGCCCGACGACGTCGACGAAGAGACGATCAGCGAGCATCTTTACACGGCCGGCATGTCCGATCCCGACCTGCTGATTCGCACGGCGGGCGAAATGCGCGTCAGCAATTTTTTGTTGTGGCAGATCAGCTACGCCGAGCTATGGGTGACCGATCATTGCTGGCCCGATTTCCGCGAGGCCGACCTGCACGCCGCCCTTCGCGACTTCGCCGCCCGCGACCGTCGTTTCGGCGGCCTGAAACCGCTGGCCTAAAGCACAGACGAGGAATAACTTCGTCCAACGACTTCCTCTCCCTCTGGGAGAGGCCAGGTGAGGGCCAATAAAATTGTCGAAGTTATTTCTCGTCCGTTCC
>DATFDL010000510.1:0-11390 GCA_035252155.1 Pirellulales bacterium
CCTGCTGCCCGGCGTCCAGATCAAACCGTACTACGATCGCACCGAGTTGATCAACCTCACGACTGAGACCGTTCGCGAGAACCTGCTCGTCGGCATGGTGCTCGTGTCGCTGATTCTGCTGATGTTCGTCAGCAACGTCCGCAGCGCGTTGATCGTAGCCGTCAATATTCCGCTGGCACTGCTATTCGCGTTCTCGGTGCTCTATCTGCGCGGCAAGTCGGCCAATCTGCTGTCGATCGGCGCGGTCGACTTCGGCATCATCGTCGATTCGTCGGTGATCATGGTCGAGAACATCTACCGCCATCTCAGTTCAGGCGAGTACGCCGACCTGCCGCTGAAGGAACGCATTCTGCGGGCCAGCCGTGAAGTTGAGCGGAGCCTGTTCTTCACCACGGCCATCATGGTCTGCGCGTTTTTGCCGCTGTTCACCATGAAGGGGCCGGAAGGTCAGATTTTCGGCCCGATGGCCGACACCTACGCCTTTGCCCTGGGCGGGGCTCTTATTCTGGCGCTCACCGTCGCCCCGGTGCTCTGCCTGGTGTTTCTCAAAAACCTCAAGCCCGTGCCCGACAATTTTATGGTGCGCTGGCTCAAGTCGCGGTATCTCAAGCAGCTTGATCTTTGTCTGCGTTACCGGGCGATCACGCTGACGCTGATGGGGGCGCTGATCGCGCTCACCGCCGGGCTGCTGCCGCTCTTGGGCCGCGAATTCATGCCGGAGCTTGAAGAGGGCAACCTCTGGATCCGGGCCACGTTGCCAATGAACATCTCGCTCGACGCGGCCGGGGCCAAGACCGACATCGCGCGGAACATCATGCGCAAGTATCCCGAGGTGCAGGTGGTGGTGGCCCAAACCGGGCGGCCCGACGACGGCACCGACCCCACGGGCTTTTACAACGTCGAGTTTTTTGTGCCGCTAAAGCCGCGCAGCCAATGGCCCGCCCTGATCGAGCGCACCGGCTGGCGCGCCTGGCTGGGCAAAATGCGGCCCCGCACCAAAGACGAGCTCGTTGTCGCCATGAATGCCGAACTGGCCAAAAGCATCGCCGGCGTCAACTGGAACTTCTCGCAGAACATTCGCGACAACGTGATGGAGTCGCTTTCGGGCGTCAAGGGCGATAACTCGGTCAAGATCTTCGGCCCCGACCTCAACGCCCTGGAGAAACTGGCCGACCAGGTGAAAGACCACTTGCAGTCGATCGGCGGCATTGCCAACGTGGGCGTGTTTCACGTCATGGGGCAACCGAACCTCGAAATCCCCGCCGATCCGCGCAAGTGCAATCGCTGGGGCGTCACCGTCGAAAACGTCGAAGACGCGGTCGAGATTGCCGTGGGCGGCAAGCCCTTTTCGACCATGATCGAAGGCGAAAAGCGGTTCGACATCACCCTGCGCTGGCCCGCGGAGCTGCGCAGCAACGTCGAAGCGATCTTGAATATACCGGTCGATCTGGCGAACAATCAGATCATCAGCGACAGCGAGCCGGCCGACGGCGACATCTCGAACAACGTCGCCAACACGCTCTCGGCCACCGGTACAAGCGAAACCATGCCCACGCTGGCGGGCACACGGTTCGGGGGTACATTCAACACGTTCGACAAAGCCCCGCGCCGGCGCCTGGGCGACCTGGTGACTCCGCTCGATGAGCACGGGCAGGTCGATCCCAAGAAGGGCAAGTTCGTGCGTCCCGGCGCCTCGACGATCGCCCGTGAGCAGGGGCAGCGGTTCATCGCCATCAAGTTCAGCGTGCGCGGCCGCGACCTGGCCGGGGCGGTGGCCGAGGCCCAGCAGAAAACCGCCGACTTGTTTAAGGCGCCCTACCGCGCCGAGTGGAGCGGCGAATTTCAGGAGATGCAAGAGGCCGAGCACCGCTTGATGTACATCATTCCGATTTCGCTGACGATGATCTACATCTTGCTCTACCTGGCGTTTCATTCGACCATCGACGCCTTGCTGGTTTTCTCAAACGTGGTCGCCCTCTCGCTGGGCGGCATTTGGGCGCTGTTGATCACCGGCACCAATTTCAGCATTTCCGCGGCGGTCGGTTTCATTTCAATCTTCGGCGTGGCGGTGATGGACGGGCTTTTACTGATATCTTATTTCAACCAATTGCGTTATCACGGGCTGCCCTTGCGCGAAGCGATCATGCAGGGGGCCGAAAAGCGCGTGCGACCCGTAATGATGACGGCCCTGACGGCCATTTTTGGGCTGTTGCCCGCCGCGCTTTCTACGCGGATCGGCGCACAGACCCAGCGACCGTTGGCCATTGTGGTGGTGGGCGGCATGATCAGCACGCTGTTGTTGACGCGATATTTGATGCCGGTGCTCTACAGTTATTACGGCCACCGCGAGGTCTCGGCCGCCGCCGGACAGATGGCGCACTGAGGAAGAGGCACGATTGGGCGAAGAGGCGAGGGGGCGACACGGCGACACGGCAATCGGCCGTAGTGCTCCGTCTACAGAAAAGTGGTGGAACCCCCGAACCGGGTTTGAACGCCCATTACGGCGTATTTTCCCACCATTTTCTCGTAGACGGAGCAGTAGGGTGGGACGAGCTTGCGAGTCCCACCTTTCCCCGGCACCGACGCGCTGAAGCTAACGAGAAAAACGCAAACTGATGGACACCGCTGCCGAGGATCTCTGGGCTGCCGACGTGTATCGCCTCGATTTCTCAGCCGATCCGTCAAAACTGCTCGCTGCCTCAGCCCACATCTTCTCACTCGCTTGGCGGCGCGACTTTGCGGCCCCCGGCTTTTGCTTATTAGAGCTCGGCAACCAAATCGACTCCCATGCGATGCGCCGATTGATGCTTGCCTTGAAAGAGCGGCTCAGCGAAATCTGCCTACAGACCACTGGCAAAAAGCTTGTCTTTCGTTCGCTGGGTCGGTTCGATCAGCAGGAAACGACCAAATTCCATCTGGACGGCGCTCCGGATGAATCGATACTCGTGTTGGGATACGAGCCGTCCCCAGTGCGCAGCCGGCTCTTCATGGCCGACTACAGCCGATGCGCGTTCGACCTGGGCATCACGCCGCGTCAATTCTTGGAAGACCACAACCCGATGTTCATCGACGGCCAGCGGCGGCTGGCCGGCTATACCACCGAGCTGCCGCCACCGGACGGCGGATCGCGCATCGTGCTCATCAACAACTGCCGGCTGCCTTTTGCGGAGGCCCGCACGAATTCCTTGGGCGTGATGCACACGGCCGAAATCATCAATCCCACCGAATCGGAGCGGCGAATCGTGAACTCGATGATGCTCTCCCCCGGCGACGCCGACGAAGTCGGCGACGACGCTCAAGCCGAGTTTGCGATTACCGACAAGATCAGCCAAAAGTTCTATTGATCTGCCAGGAAATCAAACGCCAAGACGACTCGTCTCTGTGCCGATTGTCGCGGACGCTCTGCGCCGCGGTTCACGCCTGGCTAACGTCGCGGAGTACGGCGCACGGCGACAATTAAAACGTCGGCTTGCGAGCGCTGAAGCCAAGGCCCTCACCGGCGACGCCATACGTTGAAAAAGACGACGAGGTTCATGCTGAGAAAAGCCAAGAACGCGTAAAGAGCAGTGATGCGGATCGTGTATCGTACAGGACCAGGCACGCCCGGCCAGATATGCCGACCGAGCACAAACAACACCACGCCTGCGGCTAGTAAGAAGAATAATCCGCGCGGTCCGATGCCAGGCTTGCTACGTTTGCGCGACGCGGTTTTTACCATTTGCGCGGTCTCGAGTGGTCATGTCGCCGGGTTCTGCAACCGCCCAAGAAACAGAATCGCCCCGGTCCGCAGATCGCGAATCAAAAATAGAAACGGATGATCGGCGCGGAAGACCACTGGCGTGTCGTCAGGCGCCGGGGCTTCGGCAGCGGCCCAAGCGACTGTAACCGCGGCGGCCTCGGTCCCTTCTTCATCGACCACCACAAACGCCGCATGGAGCACGCTCGAAAGCCAAACCTCTTCGGCCGAACTCATCGCCGAGAAATCGGCATCGGCTTTATCGAAGGCCGACGTCATTCCCAACGACTGCAAAGGGTCGGTCAGCGGCGCCTGCCAGGTGATGTTGAACTTGGGCAAAAAGACTTCCACCCGCCGCGACTCGTACTCCGCGATCCACTGGTCGAGTCGCTCGGCGGTCGCCGTTCGTTCCAGCTCTGCTAAACCGTCGGTCTGCTTGGGCGACAACACGACCATCGCCAGGTCGCCGCCCACATAAGGCAACTCCAAAATCTGCGCGTCATCAGTCTCGGCATAGGAAAAATGATCGAGTTGCCGCATCATCGGCACCTTCGCGTCTTCGTCCGCAGACACGTGAAACGGGGCTTCTTCGGTGGCGCCCTTCCAAAACTCATCCTGCCAGGCGGCCTTGAAATAAATGGCGTTGACCAGCACCAAGCGAGTCAGCGGGTCGATCATGCTGGGCGAGATCATTTGGCCGATCTTGCCATCGGTCTGCTTGGCGATCCAATCGTTGATCTTCTGCGCGGCCTTGTCGGGCTTGTTGAAACCGAGCGGCGCCAATTCCGCTCCATAATCTTCGCGAGTCACCTGCAGAAATTCCGGGCGAAAGGGATAAGCCTCCAAACCCCAGAGGCGATTGGCCATCCGCAGTTGATAACGCTCGCCGTTGCTGTTAAGAATGCGGGCCAGCTCACCAAAACCTTGGTGGACTCGCTCGTCGGCGGCTTCGAGATGGAGCAGGTGGACCATCTCGGCTTTGGTCTGGGCCGCCGCCCCGGCATAGGTCATGGCCAGGGCGGTCGAGACGCTGGCTGGCGAAAAGAACAGGTTGCCGTCCGTTTGCCGCAACTGTCGGTAAAGATCGAACGCGAATTCGTTCGACGCCTGGGCAATCTCGCGCGCGTCGTCGGTGACCGTGATTTCTGCCGCCTCAAATACCCGCGGCGGCGGGACCTCCGCGGTGCAGGCGCCCAGCATGGGCAAGAATGTAAGTAGAAAGATCCGGTGCGGCAACGGAGGCACTTGTCTCATGTTTTTTCTTCCGCCGCCTTCTGCGGCCGGCCGAACCACGAATGAATCCAACCCATGATGCCGCGATCCTGACGTTCCGTTACGCTTTCCACCTGAAATGCCTCGGCAAACCATTTGGACAATGCCTCTTCGGAAATCAAGCAGCCGCGGAGGTGCAAAACAAGTCTCGGTACTTATCGTACCACAAGGTAGAATAGAAGCAGAGAAGCATCGCCTTCAGGAAGTTGCGATATGCCCGCCAAAAGACCTGCCGCCGTCCGCCGCCGCGGCGGCTCTGACATCTGGAAAAACCACGATCCACCCATCAAGACAGGGCCGGTCGATCACCGGCACTCGCTCGATACCGTCCGGTTCTTGACTCGCACGCAATACCGCATGCACCGGCCCGACGCCATGCAGGTCGAACCTAAAGAGCTCATTCGCGTATTGAACCGGTCGGGCGTGAAATTTGTCTTGATGGGCCAGCATGGCATCAGTGGCTGGCTCTCCGAGCCGCGGGCCACGCGCGACGTCGACGTGGTGGTGCAAAAGCGGCATCACGCCAAAGCCGTGCGGGCCATCCAGGCCGCCTGGCCCGGGTTAGTCATCAAGGAGTTTCCGGTTGTCACACGCTTCCTCGATCCGGCCAATCAAGAGCCGGTGATCGACGTGATGCGGCCGAACGATGTCTACGCTGAGGCTTTTAAAAACTGCCTTCGGATCGGCAAGTCACATGATGTACCGAATTTGGAATTCGCATTGGCGGCCAAATTCGCCGCCCTGGTTTCACGGAACCGCGAGCAGTTTCGGAAGTACCGAGATGCCGCGGAGCTGATGCAAATGGTGTTGCGAAACTACGCCGACATCGCTCGCGACCGGCTGCGCGCGCTGGGCGATGCCGTGTATGCAGGCGGTGGCCAAGAATTGGTGCTCTTGGTCGACGACGTCAAAGCCGGCAAGCCGCTGCGAGTCTGAAGGCCGGCCTTTTCTCTTTGCAGCCTGATGCAAGCAAACCACGAATCACACGAATGTGATTTTCTTATTCGTGTCATTCGTGTGATTCGTGGTTCCCTCCGTTCGTTCACGATCCCGCGCCAGTCACGCGCAGGGCGAACCGCAGGGCCGGCAATTCGATGGTCCGCTCGCCCAACTTCGTTTTGATTTTGATCTGCACGATGCGGCGGATGGGGCTGGGCTTGGCGTCGGTGCCGGTGAGCGTCAGGTCGAATTGCGCGGCGTCGGCGGCGATCGTCGTAGCGCCGGTCGCGACGCCCTTCGGCAAGTTGACCAGCGACAATTCGAGCGGCGCCGACGACGATCCGTGGCGTTTGATCCGCAACGGCAAAGTCGCCGAACCGCCCCGCGGCACGTCGAATTGGTGGGCAGACAACTCGACTGTGGCCACCGGCAGGGCCTCGAACTCGACAGGGAACGCCGCCACGATCGGCTCGGGGCGGCCGGCCACTGTCAGTCGTCCTTCGACCACCAGGCTGTGCCGGCCCGGCGTCAGGTCTAGGTCTGAGGCGAGCGGCAGCTCGGCATCGCCCTGCTGCGCCGCAATCGACGCCGATCCGCCCGTCAGGCCGGCGGGCAAGTTCACCAATTGCAAGGCGATGTCGCCGGCAACCCCCTCGCGACGTTTCGCCGTGACGCGCAACTTGCTCGCCCCGCCAACGACGACCTCTTCGATCAAGCGGGCCTGCAGCGCCAGCTCGGCGCCTTGCCGGCTCACACCCCAAGCCAGCGAGTTCAGCTCGCGCTCGACGGTGCCGTTATTGGCGAGCGCCGCGAAGACCACGGGCTGCACAGCCAACCGCCTAAGGAGCGTGGGTGCGGCAGCCGCCGCGGCGTCGAGTTGCCCCACGCCGATCACGCGCAGCTCGCCGGCCGCGCTGGCGGCTTCGAAGTCGGCCGTCAGCCGAACGACGGCCTCGTTTTGTCCGGCGGCGATCGTGGTCGAAGCGGCATGCACGTCGGCCGGCAAACCTTCGACCGAGAGTTGAATCGGCCCCTGATAACCGCCGCGGAACGCGCGCACCACCAACGAGGCCGTGCCGCCGCGGTCGATGCTCAACGAGCCGGTGCCGATGCCCGAAAAATCTTGCCGCACCTGGCCGTTCGCCTGCTGCGGTTGGCCCTCGCGGGTCGCGGTGGTCACGCCCGGCTGCACCACCAAGTCGAAATCGGGCGTTCCGGCCGACACTTCCAGGCGATAGCCGTATTGCGGCCCGCCCGAACCAAACCGATCTTCGATGCACACCAGATAGTCGCCCTGGGTCGGGGCGATAAACTCCGTCTGCGGATCGTCGCGCGGCGCGGCCGCCAGCGAGCGGACCAGCGGCGGCTCGCGCGGCGTCGGCGGCGGGTCGTCGAGCGAAAGCAGCTCCTTGCCCGACGCGTCGTAAACGGTCAACACCGCGTCGAGCGGGCTGCCCAGGTCTTGGGCGGCGACGCGCAACAAAAACTTCGCGCCGGCCGAGGCCGAGACGCGAAACATGTCACGATCGCCCGGTTGCACGATTTGCCCATTCACGACCAGCGGCCAGGTGATGTTCTGGGCCTGGCCGGCCTCGTCGTTCGGTTCTTGTTCGACGGCCTCCGGCAAGTCGCCCACCGCAAACCACGCCGGCGCTTGCAGCGTTTCGTCGCCGGTCTGTGGCTGCAAACGCGTCCGCCGCCACGGTACATCGCCGGTCAGATCGACTTCGTGCACCAGCGGCTGCGCCAGCGTGCCACCCGAGAACGTCACGGACACCTTGGTGCCGCGCTGACCTCCCAGCGGAAACATGCTCGTCGCGTACTGCACCGGGCCGATCCGCAGGTGATAGACCCCGTAATCGGCGCCCGAGAACGTGAGATCGCGCAGCCGAAGCAGGTAACCGCCCGAACTGCCGAACGTGTAAACCAGCCGATTGTCGGGGGCGATGTCGCGAGGCGGCGCGATCTGCGAATGCAGTTCGCGGCCCGCCACATCGTACAGCGTCAGCACCGGCCGCAAGGGCGAACCAAGCCGCTGCGCCTCGACATCGAACACCAACTGCTGGCCGGCCTGCGCGTCGAAACGAAAATAATCGTGATCGGCCGCGGTGAGCAAGCCGCTCGCGCCCACCGGCGGCGTCAGGCTGGTGGCATTGGCCGGCTGGTTGTTATCTTCGTGTTCGATGGTTTGCGGCCAGCCGTCGACGCGCAGGATTTTGGGGTTCGAGAGTCCGGCCTTGGCCAAAAAGCAGCAGGTGTGAAAGCCCAGAGGCGCATCGGCCGCCACTTCGATCAGCACGCGGGCTTGTTTCTCTTCGACGGCGATGACGTTGGCCAGCCGCACGCCCGGCACGCCTTCGATTTGCTCGATTCCCTCCAGCCGCTCACCTGTCAGTGTGACTTCGGTCGATTTGCCACGGGCGAGTGCCGCCGGCAAGATTCGCGTGACGGCCGGCACGTCGGTTCGTTCGCGCTGGACGATCACCTGGGCGAACGCCGGCGCGGAACCTTGCAACATCAATCCCACGAGGAGGGCCCAGGCCAGCAACCGCATCGCTCTAGACATTTTCGTCTCGCTCGTTACGCCTCGTCGCACTTCGCCCCGGCCAAAGACGACAAAGTGCGCTAAATATACCGCTCATACCCGTATTCGCCCCGCGGGGTTTCATTCTTGGGTCACTCTCCTGGCAAGCTGGGTAAATCTTGCCGTCGAAATGCCTAATTTTACAGGCTCTCCCCGCCGCCGCCCGATGTTGCCAACGATAGGGTCGTCTCCCGCTGGCGCGCAAGGCGACTTGAGACAGCAATGGCAACCACCACGACCAAGCGTCAGGCCGAACTCGAACGGCTCCGCAAGGAGCTTTTGCAGAAGATCCTGCAGCGTGAAGCCCGCCGCCGTCGGACCGCCAAATAGAGGACGGACGAAGAATAACTTCGTCCGCTAGTCACTCTCCCTTTGGGAGAGGCCAGGTGAGGGCCGAACAAAACGCCGAAGTTATTTTTCGTCCGTTCCGAACTTCTGGGTATGCGCGTTTGAAGCGCTTCGTCATCGCTGGCTTGGCCCTGGCGGTGAGCTTGTCGATCGGGCTCTCGCCGCTGCGCGCCGACTCGTTTCGCGAGATCGGCGTCGGTTCGCCGCTGCGCGGTGCTGGATCGGGCAAGTCGGCTTACGGCCGCGCGCCGGCGCGCCGCGCGACGGCCGAGATCACGCGGCCGCATCCCGCTGTCGTGCGGCTGATCGTGCCCGAACGCGACGCCACTTCCTATGGTTCCGGCACGTTGGTCGACGTCAACGGCCGCTACGGGCTGGTTATCACCAACTGGCACGTGGTGAGCGACGCGGCCGGACCGCCCACGGTGTTGTTCGCCGACTACTTTCAATCGCAGGCCCAGATCGTCAAGTTCGATCGCCACTGGGACCTGGCGGCACTGGTGATTTGGCGTCCGCAGGTCGAGCCGGTCGCGGTGGCCGCGATCGCGCCGCGGCCCGGCGATTGGTTGTCGATCGCGGGCTATGGGCAGGGAACATATCGCCAGACCGCGGGCCGCTGCACGCAGTATCTGGCGCCGGAGGTCGGGTTTCCCGAAGAGATGGTCGAGTTGGCCGCTTCGGCGCGGCAGGGCGATTCGGGCGGGCCAATCTTCAACGACCGCGGCGAGCTGGCCGGCGTGTTGTTTGGCGAGGGCGACGGCCTCACGCTGGGCGCCTACTGCGGCCGGGTGCGGCAGTTTTTGGCGTCGGTGATTCCCGAGCAGCGTCCGTCCGAAGGGCAGATGGTCGCGCACTATGCTTCTCGGCCGACCGGCGCGGCGACGGTTTCCGAACCGCCGCGTCAGCACTCGTGGCCGGATGGCCGCGCCTTGGCAATCCGACCAACAGGCCCGCGCGCCACGGGCGTCGATTCGCCATTGCCCGACGGCGGCAACCCGCCGTCCATCATGTCGTCGGCCGCGCAGGAAGACTCATTCATCGATTGGCGAGCGCTCTTCGGGCGGACTCGCGCAGAGCAAGGCAAAACGCTCTTAGCGGCCATCGGCGCCGCGGCTCTCTTACTTCGCCTGAGGCGAATTGCCGGCGCAGGCCAGACGGTCAAGCCAGAGGCCAAACAACCGTAGGCGTGTCGGCACTCTTTTGGCGCACGGTCGACGACGCGGCTTGCTGGACGGCAATTTTTCGGTAAGCTGGCGTGTTGGCCGTTCGCGGCCCACTTGGCGGCGTAGCTCAGTTGGTTAGAGCAGCGGAATCATAATCCGCGTGTCCGGGGTTCGAGTCCCTGCGCCGCTAGTTTATACACCGAACCATGTCGAGCAATCCAATGGAAACCATGCGTAGCTTGGGTTTGAGTATCGGCCGCTGCCACGGCTGCGGCGCCGATCTCGACGAAGAGCACCGCCAGGGCGACAGCCTCGTCGCTCACTGTCCCGTCTGCGGAAAAATGACGCCGATCACGCGGGACACGCCCGAGGCGTCGCGGGACCTGCTGGTCGCGTTTCTGTGCGGGACGATCCGGTGCGCACTGATCGTGTTGCTGCTTTTCCTGCCCGTTGTTGCCATCGTCACTCTCTTCGACATTACGACGGGCCTGATCGGGCTCGCTGCGGTGCTCGGGATGATCGCCCTTTTTTTGGTAGTCCTCCTGTTGGAGCGAATTGCCGCCGCCGTCGAACGGCCGGGCGGAAAGGGAGGCGTCCTGCGCTAGCAGCGCCAGCACGCCAGCTACGCGGATACGTTATCCGCGTAGTTCGCGGACCTAACCACTTAACGCCCGGAATCACAAGGAGTTACTCGGAAAAATCAGCAAATCACGCGGAATCTCTGCTACAATCGGGCCGGTAGGGCCTCTCTGGTAATCACCAGCCTGGCAACTAAAGCAACCTATCGGCCCGATCAACAGCCGGCCGGTCGCCCTGAGCAAGCGACCGGCCGGCGTCTTTTTCCGCTCTAACATGGACCTCGAAAGCTTCGGCCGCCGTCAGCTTTGGCGCATTGCGATTTGGCTGCTGATCGGCGCGGCGTTACTGATCTACCGCGCGCTAGCTCGGTGAAAGCCGAACAGAGAAGAGGCACCGGTACTCGCGCGCAAAAAATTTTTTCGTCCGACTCGCCTAGCGCCGCTTGAACTTGCGACCCGACTTTCGCTCGGGCGCTTGACATCCCTTTGGCCGGGGATAGACTCACGATCGCTTTAGTTGCTTCGCGCGAAAGCGCGTCGCAGGCTGGTGGGTCTGTACGATTCACGCTCCCTCTGGAGCAACCGTCCGCGTCCTTGCTCGGGCGCCAGCGGCTGAAACGCACGGCACTCACCGTAGTTTGTTTGCGTTGAGTTTCGTGCGGCCGATTTAAAGCACTCACCACCAGGGTCGGTGCGGCCGCTTGGCAACCGAGTTTTTTTGGGTCGCGCGTGCGCGACCGGCGCGCAGCCGCTTGAGAGCGCCATCGAGG
>DATFDL010000511.1:0-3609 GCA_035252155.1 Pirellulales bacterium
CCGCCACAAAGGGATCACGCGTGCCTCCCGGCGTCACAATATCGGTGCGCTCGAACCGCAGCCCCTCCCGTTCCACGGGAGCGCACGGGGGTGGGCGCAGCTCGGTCGCGGGACGCGCGTGCCGGCGGTAATAGGCAACGACATGCGCAGCAGGCGGCGCGGCCAGATCATGGCGGTCCGACTCTTTATACCGTTCGTAGCCCTTGCGTACTTCGTCTTCCCATGCTTCGCGCGGGGCACGATCGGGCCGCGGCGTGGCGTGGCAATCGCCGCAAAAAGCGCGGATTTCGGCAGGGACCTCCTCGAAGGCCACTGCGTCGGCAGGCAACGCCCTCGGTAGCTTTGCGTCCGAGATGCGCGCGTCGACGGGGCTTTTTTGCCATCCAAGGGTGCCGCGTTGAACGATCCAATATCCCAGGAGGGCCACACTGCCCAGACCGACCAGCATAATGGCAATTCGCAAAACGCCCCCTCGCCCTTGGCCACGCTTGAACATAGCCTACTTTCCCTCTCTCTCCCTTCCGATCTTTCTGCCCTCCATCTTTTTGCCTTCGTCTTTGTAGGAAGAGGAGTTGCGTTGGTTCCACCAGATGGTCAGGGCCGGCGGTTCCTGGCCGGCCGGCCGACGCTCAAAGATGGCGTTGCCCACCGCCATGTCCAAGTCGCCATCGGCATCGAAATCGCCCAGCTCCAGGCCGAAGTGGTCGCACGTCGCCTTCTCCAGGCCGTGCCGCTCGAACCGGCGCGGCGTCGTCTGCTCGAACCAAACCAACGAGTCAAAGTTGTCCGCTCCATGATCGCTCAGCATTTTGGGCACCAGCATCGACGCCGCCACCACGTCCAGATCGCCGTCGCCGTCCAAATCGCCCGCCACCGCGCGGCTGGCGCCGGGCATGTGCGCCAACAAATGATGTTCGTAAGGATAGCCACCCGTGTTTTCGAGCCACTGCACCGCGTGGTACGGCTTCATGTAGGCCCCGTCAAAACAATCGCCGTTGACGTAGAGCACGTCGAGATCGTTGTCGGCATCGAGATCGACCAGCTCGATGCCACTGGAGGCGTACGATGGATCTTCGGCGGCAAAAATCGTTTGGCGATCGAAGCTCAAGTCGCCGCGCCCCAGAAATGCCTCGACCACCTCGTACTCTTGGCTAATCAGGGCCACGAAGTCGAGATGGCCGTCGTGATTCAGATCGGTGACGGGCACGTGAATGGTGCCGTGACGCGAATCGACGAGGTGCAGGGCGAAGTCGGCCGAGTCGTCGCCGATCGCGCGGTTCTCGAGTAGTACGACGCGACCGGTCCGTTCGAAGCCGAACTCAGCCACGACCAGGTCGAGATCGCCGTCGCCGTCGAAATCGCCCGGCCGAGCGTCGGCCACCCGTCCCAGTCCGGTCGCCAGGTCGATGCGTTGATATCCGCCTTCGGCCCGCGCCCTCAGCCACACTACCTTACCACGATGGTGGTCTCCCGCGGAGAAGGCGCCCAAGTCGGCCACGACCAGGTCAATCCGGCCGTCTTGGTCGAGATCGCAAGGTTCGAGATGGCAGGGGCTGCCCAGAGGCTGGCAAATTTCGCTCAGCAAGCGCGGCCCGGTGGCGACCACCTGCCCGCTGCGCATATCGGCAAAAACGAATCGCGTGCCGCGCAGCTCGTCGTCGGCGCGAAGGACAGCCAGCCCGGCTAAAAATGGGTCGCGTCGACCGCCTGGCGCTACAAAATCGGTATGTGTAAAGTGCAATCCGCTTCGATCGGGCGGCGCGCAGGAGGGCGGTCGCCACTCCGTCCAGGGTGGGGCGTGCTCGCGAAAGTAAGCGGCGACCTGGGAAACAGGCGGCACGGTCAAGTCTTGTCGCCCGGTTTCGCGGTATCGCTGATAGCCATTGCGGATCTCGGTGTCCCAGGTTTCGCGCGGGGCACGGTCGGGCCGTGGCATGGCGTGGCAATTGCCGCAAAAAGCTTCCACGTCGGCGGGAGCTACGAAGTCTTGAGGTAGCTCCTGCTTTGGCGTTAAACCGGAGTGATTCGGGGCTGCGGAGCGCACTTCGTCAGCAAAAGACGACCGCTGTGGCATTCCGCCAGTGTCGCGCGAGGCAAGGCGATGCTCTCGAGTTTCCACGGCGCTTCGGGGAACGGTCCAATATCCCCAGAGGACCATACCAGCCAGACCGGCCAGCGCAAGGGCGATGCGCGTAGCCACCCGTTGCCCGTTGACGCGCTCGAACATACGAAAACATTGTCTGTGGCGCGGTGCCTCGCCGGCAATTCCCCCGTTCAGGGGGTGCAGGGGGTGGCGGCGAGCGGAAACCGGAAATGTCATCATCGACGTCTGTAGGGAACGCCCTCTTTGGCGTTCCGTGAAGGGCGATTCGGCGTCAACTTGCCTCGCCCCCGCGGCACGCCACAGAGGGTGTTCCCTACAGAGGCCATGATCAAAACCGATCAGCTTCTTCGGGCAGAAACTCCCCTCAACGTCGCAGGTCCGTTCTTGCCGATAATTACCAAAAGTTGCTTGACACCGGCATCGGCCGGTCTTACATTAAGCTCCGTTGCAGTCGCCTCTTCCGCCATTGTTCTCTATTTTATCGAAGGGCTCGTTATGAAAGATGCAATTTTTTGGAAAAAAGCCAGACGACTGGGCTTTACGCTCGTCGAGTTGCTGGTGGTCATCGCCATCATCGGCATCTTGATTGCCATGCTGCTGCCGGCCATTCAGGCCGCGCGCGAGGCGGCTCGGCGCACGCAGTGCACCAATAACCTCAAGCAGATTGGCATCGCCATCAATGGCTATCATGACGTTTACGAGCGGATGCCCATCAACTTTCTCTATTGGGACACCAACGACCCCTACCGCCGCCGGGGTAGCCCCTGGGTGCGCCTGCTGCCCTTCATGGAACAACAGCAGCTCTATAATTATATGAGCTTTGGGTCGCAGAACACGACGGAAGAGCAGGTACTGCCGGCGGCGCCGAATATCACGAATCCGAATCAAAAATTTGTTCGCCACGTGATCATCCCAGGCCTGCTTTGCCCGAGCGACGCCCAATATGTTTACAGTCAGGGCGGCGGAACCGAAGCACTGACCAACTACGGTTTCAACTCCGGACCGCAAGCGATGGACTCGCAATACGGCTGCCAAATTGCGACCTACATTGGCGTTTCACCATACAATGGTGCCAACACCACTAGCGGCGGCCCAGGTGTGCTGAATGGCGAGAACTGGTTTGGCGTCGGACTGTGGGTCCGTAGTGACCGCAACTGGGGTGATCCGAATATGGATGCCGGCGTTTTTAGCCGGGGCGGCGACTCGTGGGGGCATGGCCAGGGGTTGGGCGATTGCTGGGCGGCCCGCTTCCGAGATATCACCGACGGTACCAGCAACACCATCGCCGTGGGCGAAATCAGGCCGATTTGCTCGCTGGAAGAAGGCTGGGGCAACACGGGTTGGATGCGGTCCTGGTTCAAGGCATTCGCCACCACCGCGCCGATCAATTTCAATACCTGTCCCGGCCAGAGGCCGCTCTCGCCTCAGGATGGCAATAACCCGCCTTGCAATAAGCAGCAGAATTGGAACACCGCCCAGGGCTTCAAATCGAAGCATCCCACCGG
>DATFDL010000512.1:0-5441 GCA_035252155.1 Pirellulales bacterium
GTTCATTCGCCTTGCCTACTTGCGGCAGAATGGCCCAGCCGGTGTCGGGCTTTTCGTCGGCCGCACCCGCAGCGGGCCAACCCTCTTGCGAGTGCGAAGCCGTCACCGCCGACCACCGAACCGGCGCGTCGTTGACGAGAACTTCGACCTCGTGGAGCACAAAATTGCCGTTGCCTGCCCGGCCCGGGCCGTGAGCCGGCAGCGAATCGTCGGGCAATACCTCGATCCGCAGCGCCGTCACGCCCGACAAGGTCAGTGGCGCCGAGAGTGTATATATGTCTTTCTCCGGGTTGGTGCCACTGGCCAAGATCGAACCATCGTCGAGCGTTTTGAACGTGGCGCCGCCGGGCGAGCCGCTGGCTTGCACGGCCAACGTGGTCCAGGCGAGCTTGCGGTCGCGCAGCTCTTGCTCCCACGCGGCCTGTGCCGCGGCCAACTCGGACAGCGGCTTTTCGTAGTCCGCGCGGGCTTGGGCGATCTCGCCGTCGAGCCGTTTGATCTCGGCTGCTTGCGCGGCGGTGGGCAGCGGCGTCTGCTCTTGCCTGCCGACCGCCCGTTCGCTGACGTCGGCAAAGAACGCCGCCAGGCTGTAAAAATCTTTGGTCGTGTAGGGATCGAACTTGTGGTCGTGGCATTCGGCGCAGCCGAGCGTCGCGCCCAGCCAGGCGGTGGCGGAGTTCCGCACGCGGTCGGCCGAGTATTTGGCCGTATATTCCTTCGGCTGCGCGCCACCCTCCTCGGTGGTCTGCAACAGCCGGTTGTAGCCCGACGCGATCCGCTGCTCGCGGGTGGCGTCGGGCAGCAGATCGCCGGCAAGCTGCTCGATGGTGAACCTGTCGAACGGCATATTGTCGTTGAAGGCGGCGATGACGTAATCGCGATAGAGCCACACTTGCCGGTCGTTGTCGCTGTGGTATCCGCCCGAATCGGCGTAGCGGACCACGTCGAGCCAATAGGCCGCCATGCGTTCGCCGAACTGCGGCGACGAAAGCAGTCGATCGACCAGCTCTTCATAGGCATCGCTGCGATCATCGGCCAAGAACGCATCGATCTCGGCCGGCGTGGGAGGCAGCCCGGTCAGGTCGAACGAAAGCCGACGGATGAGCGTGCGGCGGTCGGCTTCGGCGGCAGGCGTCAGGCCGTGCTCTTCGTGCCGCGCGGCGATGAAATAATCGATGGGGTTGCGCGCCCAGCCGGGATTCTTGATCGTGGGCAGCGCCGAGCGTTGCGGCTGGAGGTACGACCAATGGGCGTCGAACTTCGCGCCTTCGTCGATCCAGCGCTTGATCAGCCCGATTTCTTCGGCGGTGAGCGGCTGCTTTTTTGAGTCGGGCGGCGGCATCCGCAGCTCGTGATCTTGGCTCGTGATGCGTTCGACCAACGGGCTGTCGGCCGCCTTGCCAGGCACGATAGCTTCGCGGATAGCCTTATCGCGGATATGCAGTTCCAGGTCGGCTTTTCGCTGGGCGGCGTCGGGACCGTGGCAAGCATAGCACCGGCCCGACAAAATCGGCTTAATCTGCTCGCTATAGTTGACCGGCGGAGCAGCATCGTCGGCCATCGCGCCACAGATGAGGAACAACAGCGCGGCTAGCCCGGTCGACACACGGAGGCAAAACGGCATTCTGGCATTCAATTTCATCATCAGGCGGTTGGTAGTCCCGGTCCTTGTGGCCGGCATGTGGTCCCGGCCCTTGTGGCCGGCATTTCGGTACTGCGGCCGTTGGGGCCGGAATTGGGCAGGGGGCGGATAGGCGGGCAAGTCCTAGCATAACCTATGGCCGCCGCTCCGCTCAACGAAGGCATCGCGCTCCCGCGTGATAAAGCCCTCTCCCCGCATCATATCAACCAACTGGCTTGGTCAGTTTTTGGCCAAAAATGCGGCCGCCAAAAAATCTTCCCAAAAAAGCGCGACCGCTTTTGGCCCTCTGGGCGCACTAAGTAAGTAGGCAGCCATTGTTGGGGAAGCTACGACCGGGCGGAATGGTACGTGCTCGATGTCTCTCCTGAAGCGCCAATGGCGAACTTGCCGAGCACGTCGCTTGCCGATCCGCTCTTGCAAAATTTGGGGGCGCAGGGGGAAGCCCTTATTGCAAAGTCCTTGGCTGCCAAGACCGAAGCCGAAAAAGGACGCCGTTGAAGCGGAAATGAAGGCTTTCAAAGAAAAACTTGAGATGTTTATTAAATTACAAGAATGGATCAACCAGCAGTTAGAAAAGGAGCAACAATTCAAGCCGCCCGCGCCGCCCGTACCACCGTTCCTTCCGGCGCCTGGCGGCGGGTTCTATGTATGAGCGCCCCCGCCTCTGCGCCCGCGACTTTTTCCTGAGCTACCGCTGGGATGCGTGGAGTGTATGCCGGAGTTGTCGTACCGGTCCGCCCGGGTTATGCATCTCGGGAGAAAATTGGCCGTCGGCTCCGCTGAAGACTGTTTCGTCTAATAGCTGAATTACGGTCGAACTTGGAAACTCGACAAGTCTGATTTCAATCAGACTCGCGATCATTCTGCCGTCGGAAACCCGCCATTAGCTCAGCAGTTCGCGCTCGACCGTTTGCGAGCCTTAGCTGCAGTTGTGCATTGCCTACGATACGCTGCAGTCGAGCATTCTCACGTTTCGCGATATCAGCTTCGTTGCGCGCCCGGGCCAGCTCCGTTTCAAATTCGGCACGGCGCATCTTTAGGCCGGCAAAAAAGCTGGCAATTAGGGCTGAGATCACGAAGAAGGCGCGAATGCTATAGCGGCATCTTGGCATCGTTTCACCTCGTTGTCTTCGGTTCGCGAGCGGCGCGATTAGCGTTTTTTATAGTCCCCGACCCTGGAGATGCGTTGAACCGCACATTTCGCGACGCTTGACCGAGTGTAAGGCACCGAAGGCGACGAGGCAAGACGGATGGAGGGAATGCGGACACCCTTCCCACTTAGGGGCCGCGTGCCGCGCCAAGCTTCCGGCGCAGCACCGCCATTGCGCGGCGGAACTTACAGCGTGCGGCCTCGGCGCTGAGTCCCAGCTTCTTGCCAATCGCCGAGAACGACAGACCCTGCTCAACCCGCAACCAAACTGCGCGAGCGGCCGAGGCCGTCAGCGCGCCCATGGCGCCGTGGAGCACTTCGGCCTCTTCAGCGGCCACGGCTTCGTCTTCCGGCGAAGGCGCGCTGTCAACCAGCACTTGGGCCTGGCGGCCGCATGCCGCGCGGGGCCCGTCGCGCTCGGCGCCGCCATCGCCCAGCTTTCCTAAAGACACCATTCGCGGCCGCGGGAGGCCGTCGCGGCGCCGCACGTAGCGACACGCCAATCGCGCCGCGCGGTGCCGGAGGATTGCCTTCAGCCAGGCCGCGAATTGCCGCACCGACCTGGCGCGCGTCTCGCCCAGCCGCTCGATCGCTTGGCTCATGGTGTACTGCGCCAGATCGCAGGGATCGAACCTGCGCCGCAGTTCCGGGCAAAGCCATTCGTGCGCGTATTCGACGAGCATCGGATGAAACGCCGACAGCAGCTTGCCGGCGGCCGCCGACGATCCGTGCCGCGCGTCGCATAGCAGCGACGTAAATTCCTGCCCTCCCAAGCGAACCCTGACCGCCATGGCCCGTGCTCCCGGTTGCGCCGACCGTAGGTCAGGCTTTCCAGCCTGACGCCCTGCGCAGCTCAGGCTTTTCAGCCGGACAAGTCAGCCTCGCTTGACTGACCTGCCGATCGCGTTTCGCGACCGGCGCGCTTCCTGTTGGTCGACGATGAACTGGTGGTAGTTTCGCCTTTGGGAGCCTCGCTTGTTCCAGCAGCTAGTAGAGCAGCGAAAGTCGACCTGTCAAGCGCCCAGCCGGGCTTGCGTACTAGCTGCGGAACCGCGCCGCGGCCCGATTGCCGCTGCCGCAAAAAGTCGCGGATTTCGAAGCCTTCGAAAGTGAGGTGCAAACCTTTTTCAGTGAGCTGCGCGACGCGAGTTTCAACTTCCCGCCCAAGGCGGCAGGTTCAGTTTGCGAATGAAGCGCAGCGCCATGAAAAGGTGGTCCGGATCGTCGGCCAGAGGAACAAAGCCGTGCTTCAGGTAAAAGTTCCGAGCACGGCTGTCGATTGCATCGACCTCTACGGCGCGTGCCCCGATCCGTTGTGAAACATGCTCGGCCAGCCGAAGTGCGTCAAACAGCAAGATCGCCCCAGCCCGCGTCCTTGCACGCTCTTGCAGACTGCGAGTTTACCAAGCAGAACCACCGGCACATGGTGGTGCTTGGGCAGGCCCTTCGCTTCGGCTTGGGGCAGAGGGTCAAACTGTACGTAGTGGCTGCAGACCGAATAGTAACCGACGACGCGTGAATCGCCGGGCAAGGTGGCGACGTAAGTGCGCGCCAAATCCCGCTCTTCGTATTGGCCGCCGAACTGGACGAGCCAATTGTTCAACTCGTCGTTTCCGCAATCGAACGATTTCCGTTCATGCCGCTTGCGGTCCAGTGGTTCGATCAACCATTCCGGCGGCATCTCATGGCTCGTCCCGTCGCGACAATTCTTTATATCGTTCGGCGGATTCCAGAAGGGCGTCGCTGGGCCGGGCGCTTTCGTCGTCGAGCATGGCCAGGAACAGATCGCGGTCGCGATTGCTCAACTCGGTAACATGATATTGTTGGATGACCCGTTGGGCGTTATCAGCCACCGTCGCGACGGCGAACTCACTCACCGACTGTCCTCGCAGCGCCGCCTGCTCGACCATTGGTTTCAGTTCGGCCGGCAGGTGGAAGTCGATTCCCGCATTGTCGGTTACGTTTGCCATAAGCGTTTTGCGATAAAAAGGCCAACGAACTAATCTTACCGGGAAAAGCAGGCAGCGTCAAAACGCCGCGGGTCGTATTCTTCCCCCTTGATCCTTGATTCCCGCCCCCTGAATCCGGTGGGACTCGCTTCGCTCGGTCCACCCTGCAATCTGCATCTTTTTTTTGCCTGAAATGAAAGGCCGATTGGGCGGGCACTTCTTAACTCGCAAAGCGGGCCTCAACGGCCAGCCATTCGTAGGCCGAAAGATCGAACGCCACGCGGTCTTCGTCGATCGTGAGCTCCATCAACGATTGGCTTTGCAGGTCGATCTGCCGCGCGGCCGCTAAGCGCTTGAAGGCGCGGAGATGGGCACGGCCGGCGCGGCCCTCGGTCTCGCAGAGGCGCACGCGGAAGCCGACGGCCCGGCCGTTCTCGAAGAGCGTTTCCCAGTGGGTGGCCAGCACGTTTTTGACATCGAGATGCAAGAGCCAGCCCGACGCGGCCGAACGCGGCGCCGCGACACCGGGCACCACCGCGGGCGCGTCGAGCAGGGCCAAGGCGTCGGCCGCCGGATGGGCCAGCCCCGCGCCGATGCCCAGCCGAAAACTTCGGCGGCGCTCGCCGCGCACGACGAGCAGCGTATCGAGCATCCGCTGGCCGACGCGGCGGTGATACGCCAGGCCGCCAGACAAAACGGT
>DATFDL010000513.1:0-5311 GCA_035252155.1 Pirellulales bacterium
CGCGGAACCAGCCGAGGGCGGCTGGTCCACATGCCGTTTTTGAATGCGAAAACCCATTAGGGCACGCTCGCTCCACCGAAACCAATGCTCGCCTCACGCTTGCCTCGTAACCGCCCGATCGCATCCATCACATCTTTGGCGTCCAATGCCAACGGCGCGTCCGACTCGCTCTCGTCGCGCAGCACAGCCTTCTGCAGCGCCAAATAGGCCACCTCGCGCACTTGCGCGCCCGACAGCCCGTCGGTGTCGGCGGCGGCTTGGTCGAGCAAACCGTCGCTGGCGCTGCCGACGGGCAGGTTGCGAGCCAAAATCTTGCGCCGCGCCTCGCAGGTCGGCAAGCCGAGGCGCAGCACCACGTCGAAGCGGCTGGGCCGCTCGCGCAGGGCCGGGTCGATCGCCTCCAGATCGTTGGTCGTGCCGATAAAAATCAGCCCGTCGTTGTTCTCAAACCCGTCGAGCTGCGTCAGCATCTCGCCCAAAACGCCGTTCTTCGAGTACGTTCGCTCGACGGCGTACAGATCGAGATCTTCGAGAAGCAGAATGGTGGGCGCCAGCTTGCGGGCCAGCTCGAACACGTCGCGCGCCCAATTCAGCACGGCCATGTCGTTGGCCGTCGCGTAGATAAAGGTGGCCAGCCCAAGGCCGGCGAGCACTTTGGCGAGCAACGTCTTGCCCGTGCCGGGCGGACCAGACAGCAAGATGCCCCGCTTCAGCGGCACTCCGTGGCGTCGGAAAGTGTCTCGCCGCCGCAGGATCTCGACCGTGTTTTGCTCGACGGCCTGGCGCATGCCCGGCTCGAGGGCCACGTCGTGCCAACCGCAGGGCGGCAAGTCTTCGAGAATACTGGCGTTGGGCCTGAGCACTTGCCCTTGCAAATAGTGCGGCCTTTCCATCCGCGCCAGCAGCTCGCCCCATTCGCGGCCGAGCTGCTCTTGCTGCGAGCGCGGCCCGATAAGCTGCACGCTAAAGCCGCGATCGCCCGCGAAAAGCTGCCAGCTTTCGATGCCGAGCACGCGGCGGCCTCCGTCGGGCAACCGGTAGAATCGCGTGGCCTCGTGGGCGTAATCGGCCCACCGCCCCGGAGCGATCAGCATCCGCGTGGTTTCGGGCAGCCAGAGCATCTGCGTCCCGGTGCAGGGCGGGCCGCCTTCGACCAGCAGCCGCCAATCGGGAAAACAAGCTTCGACGGCCTGGTACAGTTGCGGCAGGTCATACAGCGGGAATTGCGCTCGATTGGCGATCAGCTCTTGCTGGCCGAAGAACCGCCGCGTTTCGGCGATAAACGGCGGCTCGCGCCTGCTGGCGGCAGCGCACCATGTTTCCTGGGCCGAATGGTTCGCGGATTCCATCATAGGTTGTTCGACAGCGAGCAGGCCGCGCTGGTGGTGCATAGGCGTTTTTCTCCTGGGGACGAGGAAAGGGCAGAAGGTGGACGGTAGACGATGGTATCCGCCCCCGCACGTTTAGTCGCAGTCTGGCAACTTTTTGACAAGTTCGCCGCGCGGCGCGAGAGGCAGATCAGTTCTATACTTCGCGCGGTGGTGTCCTAAGACCGAGTTGGTCGCTCACACAAACCCGAAGCGTAAGCGAGGAAGTGGCTCGATTTTTTGGCTCGCTGGCGCTTTTTGATGTTGCGCTTTCGACCCCATCGAGCTTGTCTCGATGGTGAAGCAGATGGTGAGCTAGCACGAAATCCGTGGGTTTTTCCGACCCCATCCAGCTTGTCTGGATGGTGAAGGAGATATTGGCCCGCGCGACCTTGAAGCAGAATCTGATTCACCATCCAGACAAGCTGGATGGGGTCTTTGTCCTTGTTTTGCGGCAGTTTTTAGCTCACCATCTCGTTCACCGATCCGCACAAGGCGGATGGGGTCCCAAAAAGCGCAACATCAAAAGCGGCGCGCCGGCCGGGCGCGCAGCGCGATCTCTCGCGCAAGAACAACCGCCCTATGTGGCAGAAAATCTGGCGTTGTTAAGTCTGGACGCGCCGCTTGACGAAAAACGAACGATCGGTTGGTATAATCGAGAGGCAACGTGGCAGTGTTCAGCGAGGCGGCGCCATGCCTTTCGCGATTAGGTTCGCGATAAACTGATCGTCGAAGGAGCGGAGTTTCATGGCCATCAAGACCATCCCACTGAGCCGTCTGGAAACGGACCTGAAGCAGACCCTGAATGAATGCGTCGAATCGGGCCAAACGGTAATCGTCGAAATGCCCGATCAGCGCCTATTGGCCATTCAGTCGCTCGATCCCGAGGAAGACGATGCGCTGATGGACGAGTTGCTGGCGACCAACACCAAATTCCAGGAATTGGTGGCCAAATCCAACCGCAGCCCCCGTAAGCCGTTCTTGTCAGGCGAAGAACATAGTTGACCGGCCGGGAACGAGACGATCTCGAGGCGCCCTTGGAACTCAGCGAGACGCTCTCGTTGGTGCGTGTCGAAGTGTTGCACCTTTTCGGGCGGAAACCGGCGTGACCCTTTTAGGTCGAACGAGGAAAAAACTATGAACTGGAAAGAGCACATCAGCGTCGATCCGAACATTTGCCACGGCAAGGTTTGCATCACCGGCACCCGTATTATGGTGTCGGTAATCCTCGACAACCTTGCCGCGGGGGAATCGGTCGATTCGATTCTTCATAGCTATCCGACGCTCATGGCGGAGGACATTCAGGCCGCACTCTGGTATGCGGCTGATCTGGCCCGCGACCGAGTCGTCTCTGTTCCAGCCAGTGCCTAATGAAATTCAAGGCGGACGAGAACTTGCACCGTACTGGCTGCACGAGCGACGTACGTCACCCTTCATGACCCACTACCCAGGCGTCAATCAGCGTCAATACGCCGTGATCGAGCAACGTATCTATGGATGCTTGATGAACCTGTATAAGGCGGGATACGAAATCAGGTTGTGTCTGCGCGCACCGCTCGTCAAATGTCGCCAGATCGTCCGCTGCGTGTCGCCGGCGCCGATGGCCATCCCGCCCTGCTCCCGACCGTGGCTCGAGAAAGGTACGAATCGCAAGAGTGGTTCATCCTCATCGTCAAGAATTCTCACGAGAAGGTCGAACCGCTCGCATTTTTCGCGAGGCAGCCATGGGTTTCGATTACTCCAGAGATTGGTGGTATCCGATGCGGTTAACTCTACCGTTCCCTCCCAGTCAAATTCGGCGCCGACTTCTGGCGCGTCAAGGGCATTCATTGGCTCTCGGCCGCGAGACTGCAGTGGGGTAGGTGCTGAATGACCAGCGGCCACCGGGAAATGTGCGATCGCGCTGCCGCGGGGATTTATAGCGCCGGCAAACACCTTATCGAAACGTGCCTTCGTTTTGGTGCTGTGTGGCGTCACGATGTAGCCGTCTACCAAGCTGCCCAAGACAGTGCTTCGATCTGTGCCGAACTGCCAAAAAAATGCCGCGAGATAGGCGGCGACGATCGAATCGACCTTATCCTCGTTATCCTTTGATTGCGTCCGGAGTTGTTGGACCACCTCGCACGCGTTGCTCACACGGAGAACTGCGTCGTTTTGCAACGCGCTGAGGAAATCACATAGTTCCGCCCACGCGGCAGGGTTCCGCTTACGGACCTTGTAGTCAAGCTTGTAGTCGAGGTCGAGCAAAGCGATTATCGCGGGGTGCGGGTAGCACTCAAAATAGTATCGGCCACCGGCAGCGCGAGGTATCGCCATTGGTTCTTGCCGATATTCATGACTTTCGAGGAGTCGAATGAACTTCCAAATGCCTGCATCGGGGCCATAGCACTCCGTCCGCGAAGTATTCGACGCATGCGCACCGCATTTGAAGCCTTTCATAAGCGCACTTGCCAAGAGCCGCTCGACGGGGCGTTGGCCGACGGCGTTCGGCACGACAAGCCCCTGGTCTATCGCGAGCACATGCTGTGGCTCGGCGGCGTATTTACTTTCCACCCTTGCGCATGCCCCCGACCAGTCAACGGCTTCTAGGAACTCGATAGTCAGGATAGACCGCGCGTCGCCGCAAGCCCCACGCATGTCGCAAATAGCACCGCGTTGGCGGCCGCCCCAGGCCGAATCAAACCCTGTGAAAAGCCAGCTCGTTGTCTCAGCGTGCGTTGCGTTGATTCCTTCGGGATTCATTGGGGACTTCCTTTCAGTAAGGTGATGTTGTCTGTCGCTAGCAGTTATACGCACATCATTACATAACGCAGTTCGCTTCAAGGCAAGCTTTTTTCTGGAGTGAGCCGTGGCGTGGTTCCTTCATCGTTACTCCGTTCGTGGCGTACATTCGGATTACCCTCTCCGCTCCCTTTGCCGCCGGAAGAACTCGCGCGCTTCGAGAACGGCGCTGGCTTCTTGCCAGGCCCACCAGAGGTCGAGGAGGCTCACGCGCTTACCGGGCGTGCGGCCGGATTGCTTCAGGCGATGCTGCTGCCAGATGATCGCTTTCAGCCGCAATTGCACCCAACGATCGGCCGCGAGCGCGCGGTTCAAGACGCAGCGGACGCGCAGGTCTTCGTAGTACGACTCAAGCTTCTCCCACGACATGCGGTAGATGCGCTCCAGCTCGCGCCACTCGTCGAGCGAGGCGATCGAGCCGTTGAGCGTCGAATCGAAGTGCGGAAAACGCGCCGGCGGCGGGTTGCCGCCGGCCGAACAGACGGTCTGGAGCCAGGCGGCCAGCGATTGCCAGGTTTGCGAACACCAAGCGGTGATTTGTTGGGACGTCATAGTCACATGGTAGCGACGAACCCAGTCGGGACGGCGATTTGACAACTTTGTGACAGCTTTTGGTACCTTAGGGCAGCACCTCGACGACGATGTCAGTGAAGTGTGAAAGACGATTGTCGTTGGTCAAAAAGCGGTCGCAGCCTCCTTCGACCGCGGTGGCAAGATGCAGAGAGTCGCCCAGCTTGAAGTTGAAGGTTCTCATGCGGAACACGCACTCATTTTCCCGCTTCGCTGGCCTCTTCGTCGGACGCGGGCTGCGGCGAATGTCCCAGGGCAAGGAAGACTCGGCCGAGGTAGTCAATGACAAACTCGGTGATGCCGCTGGCCTTGGCCCCTTTCGACTTCGGTTCGACGTTGCCCGCCACGTTCAAGACCTTGACGTTGTGACGCCTGATCCACTCCGCGACCTCTTCGACCGACGGTGGGGCGGCCAGGTCGATGTCCAGGTACGGCTTGCTGTGGTGCCGGAGCCATTTCAGTGTGCATTTTTCGCCGAGCGTCTCGAAGCTGGCCGCGAATCGGAGCGTACCGTCCGCCAGTCGCACGTTGGTCTCGGTGCGGTCCGCATAGTGCCGGTATGCTCGCGAAGCCCGAACTGACGCGCCAGCTCC
>DATFDL010000514.1:0-4237 GCA_035252155.1 Pirellulales bacterium
CCAATCCTACGCGACCGGCGCCATCACAGGCACCAACACCTCGTTCAATTTTGGCGTTGGCGGGCTGGTTGGATACATGTACGGCGGAGCAATTTCGCAATCCTACGCTACCGGGAGCGTTAGTGCTCCAGATTACGTCGGTGGTTTGGTAGGATGGACCAGTGGCGGGAAAATCTCGCAATCCTACGCCATCGGTGCGGTCAGCGGCGTCGGCAACGTTGGCGGCCTTATCGGGTACAACAATTCAATCGTGACTCAGACCTTCGCGGCGGGCGCCGTGACCGGAACAACGCCTTCTACAACGGGCGGCCTTGTCGGAGTAAACGACGCCAACGGCACGGTGACTACGTCGTATTGGGACACGACCATCGGATTGACGAACGGCTATGGCACCAACAACAGCGAAGTTTTCACCGGGCAAGGCTTGGCCACGAGCAAATTTGGTACGGCAAGCACTTTCTCCGGCTGGAATTTCGGCAAGACGCCGGGCGGGCCGTCCTGCTCCGACGAAGGCGCGTGCTGGGTCATCGTCGACAGCGACGGTACCTTGAACAATAATTTCCCTGGATCCTTCGTCGCGGGCGCGACGCGGCCGATGCTGCTGAGCGAATGGTCGCCCACCATCACCAATCCGCACCAGCTTCAATTGATGGCACTTGATCTCAGCGCCGATTACACGCTCGCCAACAGCATCAATCTCGGCCCGTCGCTGTCGAATGCCTCGAACGTGTGGGGCCCGAACGGCTCAGCCGGCTTCGTGCCGATCGGCGGCAATGCCGTCGCAGCGTTCACAGGCAGCCTGAACGGCAATGGCAACACAATTTCAAATCTGACCATCAACTCCGCCTCTTTGGCCTTTGTCGGCCTGTTCGGAGAGATCGGCAGCAACGGCGCCATTCACGACGTCGGGCTCGTCGGCGGCAGCGTCAGCGGTGGAATGGACACGGGGGCGCTGGCGGGCATTAATGGTGGAACTCTTACCAACGTATACGAAACCGGCGCGGTCACTGCCGCTGGCAGCGCGAGAATCGTCGGCGGTTTGGTCGGAAGCAATTTGGCTGGCGGCACAATCGCTCAGTCATACGCTACGGGCCAAGTGACGGCCGGCGATTTGAGCAGCGTAGGCGGTCTCGTTGGAGAAAACTTCAGCAGCATTTCTCAGTCTTACGCAACGGGCGCACTCGCCGGCGGTGACTTTGCATTTGCAGGTGGCCTCGTTGGAGAAAATTTCAACTCGATCTCGGACTCCCACGCGACCGGCGCCGTCACCACGGGCACGTTCGGCACCACCGGCGGTCTGGTGGGATATAACCTCAGTGGAACCATCACGCAGTCCTACGCTTCAGGCGCGGTGACGGTCGGGGCAAATTCCTTCGCGGGCGGTCTCGTCGGCCAGAACTTCACCGGCGCTTCAATCGCAAACTCTCACGCGATCGGTGCAGTGTCGAGCGCCGGCGCTGATGTGTGGCTTGGCGGCCTGGTCGGCCAGAACGATCCGGAAGCGACGATCATCAATTCGCAGGCTTTCGGCGCCGTCACGTCGACCGCCAGCCTGTCGCCGCAGAACAGTAACAACAATTGTTTCAACGTCGTCTGCGACTTCGTCAATGTCGGCGGCTTTGTCGGCGCCAATTTCGGCACGATTACGGGCGCAACATGGACGACCGCGCCGGCGAACTGTGCGGCGTCTTTCACCTGTGCCGCCGGCAACGTCTCGGTCGGCGCGCTCGGGCAAGGCGGCGGCTTCGCCGGCTACAACGAAGGCATCTTCCGATACGCCTTCGCGACCGGCAATGTGACCGGCGCTGCCGGCCTCCCGGACACGGTCAACGGCAATGTGTTCGACAACACGACGCAGATCGCCGGCTTTGTCGCCAACAACCATGGGCAGATCGTTCACGCATTCGCCACCGGCAAGGTCGGCACAGCGGGCACAATGTGGCTTTCCGCCGCCGGCTTCGCCGGCAACAATGAAGGCACGATTGATGCTTCGTTCGCGACCGGCGCGGTGACCGCCGGCGACAACAGCACGGTTGGCGGCTTCGTCCAGTCCAATGCGCCTGACAACTTCTCGCCGTCTTGCCCGGGCTGCTTCACCGGCGATGCCTTCAACAACAGCGCCGCAATTTCGAATTCGCAGGCTTTTGGCAATGTCACCGTGGGCGCGTTCAGCGCGGCCGGCGGCTTTGCGACGATCGCGGGCAACGGCCAAGGCGTGACCGGCGGCAGCTTCACCAACGTCTCCGCGTCCGGCGCGGTGAATGCCGGCCACGACAGCATCGTCGGCGGCTTGATCGCCGTATTGGGCGCGAGCGGCACAATCTTGAATTCCGCAGCCAATAACACGGCAGTGGCGAGTTCCGGCGCCAACAGCATCGTCGGCGGCGTCGCCGGCCTCAACGAGGGCACCATCTCCGACACATCATCGACGGCGCCGGTAAGCGGCACAAGCGACAGCTATATCGGCGGCGTCGCTGGCATCAATCTCGGGCTGGTGACCGGCGCCTCCACCGACCCGGCTGTCGGCGGCAGCGGCGGCAATAATTTCGTCGGCGGCATCGCCGGCCTCAACGTCGGCTCGATCGATAACAGCAACGGCCAAGTGGACCTGGCCAGCGGCACGCCGAATTACACGGGTGGCGTCGCCGGCGTGAATGCCGCCTACACAGGCACACAAGGAACGATCCCGAACTCAAGCTTCCCCAACGGGACGATCACCAATTCGAGCTCGAGCGGCAGTGGCTTCACCAATCAAGTTGGTACGTCTTCGCCGAGCTTCATTCCCGGCCTGCCCTCCTGGTTAGCCGGCTGCACCGACGCGGCCTGCACCGCCTTGACCGGCGGATCGGTGCAACAGGGGACAACGCCCAGCAATCCACCACCCAGCAACTCAACGCCTAACGACTCAACACCGAGCAACACGATTTCGCTTGCTAATCAGCAAGTTCTTCAGTTCACCCAGCCTAACTTTACCCCGACCAACATCGCGCCGCCTCTGATTGATCCCACCACCCTCGCTTCGCTCAATGCTGGCACCCCGGGCAATGCCGGCAGCGGGCCAGGCAATGGCCCCAACAATAGCGGCAACGGCGGCAGCCTTGCCAACGGCAGGCAGGGTGGTAACGGCGCCCCGCCCGGCACGCGCCTGATCGACATGCATATCATGCCGCTGCCGCCCGGCTCCGGCCTGCCGCCGCCCGGCGAGACGCGATTCCTGTCGAACCAGCTCGTGCTGCAATTCGGGCCCAACATGACGCAGCAGCAAATCACGGCACTCGCGCAGCGCTTCGGGCTGACAATCGTATCGCAGCAAAGTGTGGGCTCGCTCGGCCGCACGATCTATACTTTCCAGATCGGCAACGGGCAGACGGTGCCGGCGCTCATCCAGGCGATAAACACCGCCGGGTTTAATGCTGCGGCCCAGCCCAATTACAGCTATGCGTTGTCACAGGATCTCAGCGGCACCTCCAGCAGTCCTGGCGACCCGGCTCAATATATCGTGAAGAAACTGCAGCTTGGCGCCGTGCACCGCATCACGAAGGCAAAGACATCGTCGTTGCGCTGATCGATTCGCGCGTCGATCCCAAGCAGCCCGATCTAGCCGGCAGGGTGATTGATTATTACGACGCGGGCTGCGGCCCCAATACGCAGCCGGATGCGCACGGCACCGGCATGGCGGGCGCGATCGCCTCGCATATCGGCCTGTTAGGTGTCGCGCCGAACGCCAAGATCATCGCGATCTGCGCCTTCGGCGGCTCAGGCGGCAAGCCCGAAGCGACATCGGTCAAGATCATTCGCGGCCTCGATTACGCCATCGCGCATGGCGCCAAAGTCGTGAACATGAGTTTCGCCGGACCGCCCGATCCCGCGCTCGCGCAAGAACTGCAAATCGCCCGCGAGAAAGGCATCCTCATCGTCGCGGCCGCCGGCAACGCCGGACCGAAATCGCCGCCGCTTTATCCGGGCGCCGATCCGAACGTCATGGCGGTTACCGCGACCGACGAACACGATCGGTTGTTTGCCGGCGCCAACCAGGGCAGCTACATCACCATCGCGGCACCGGGCGTGAATATTCTGGTCCCGGCGCCGAACGGCGACGTGCAGTTCACCACCGGCACGTCGGTGGCGAGCGCCAACGTCAGCGGCGTTGCAGCCCTGCTGCTGGCGGAAAAATCGACGCGCACGCCGGAAGAAATCCGCGCCATCCTCGTGGCGACCGCCAAACACCTCGGCGCCA
>DATFDL010000515.1:0-13684 GCA_035252155.1 Pirellulales bacterium
TTTCCTGAGTCTGGCGGTCGACGACGTTGGTCACCAGGCTGGTGAGCTTGATCGTGTCTTTCTGGTCTTCGAACAGCTTCAGTTCGAGGGCCTTGTTCAACCGCTCATTCGTTTTGTAGTCGAACGTGCGGCCGTCGATCGACAACGCCCCGATATAGTTCATGATCTCGCGGCGGAAGTCGTCTTTGCGGCTGTCAGGGATATCGATCTTCTCTTCGATCGACCGCATCAGCCGCTCGTCCGGCTCGTCGTATTGCCCGGTGAACTTGTTCTTCACTTTTTCACGCTGCGTGTAGGCCTTCACATTGTCGATGTAATTGCCGCAGAGCCGCTTGAGGGCGTCTTCGTCGGCGGCGATGGCCCGCTGCACTTCGTTCTTCACGATATTTTCGTACTCTTCTTTCACCACCCCCAGCAGCTCGCGGTAGTGATTGCGAGTTTCTTCGCTGGTGATCAGGCTGTGATGCTTCAGCCCCGTCTCCAGTTCGTTGAGCACCATGAAGGGGTTGATCGAGTTGGCGTCGGGATGGGCCACCAGGGCGTTGGAGATTTTGTCTTGCACGTACCGCGGCGAGATGCCGAGCATTCCCTCCGACGATGTTTGCTCGCGTAGCTCTTTGATGTTGTCCTCGGTGAAGCCGGGCAGCGTCTTGCCGTTGTAGAGCTTCAGCTTTTGCAGCAACGACAAGTTGGCGTTCTTCGGCTCTTCCAGCCGGGTGAGGATAGCCCACATGGCGGCCATTTCGATCGTGTGCGGTGCAATATGCTTGCCGTGCACCTTGGTTTTGTTGTAATCCTTTTCGTAAATCCGAATCTCGTCGGCCAGCCGCGTGACATAGGGAATGTCGATTTTGACCGTGCGGTCGCGCAGGGCCTCCATGAACTCGTTGTTTTGCAGCCGGCGATACTCCGGCTCGTTGGTGTGGCCCAGAATCACTTCGTCGATGTCGGTCTGGGCGAATTTTTTGGGTTTGACCTTATGCTCTTGGCTGGCCCCCAGCAGGTCGTAGAGGAACGCCACATCGAGCTTGAGCACCTCGACAAATTCGATGACGCCCCGGTTGGCGACGTTGAATTCGCCGTCGAAGTTAAACGCCCTCGGGTCGCTGTCGCTGCCGTATTCGGCGATCTTGCGATAGTTGATGTCGCCGGTCAGCTCGGTCGAGTCCTGGTTCTTTTCGTCCTTCGGCTGGAAGGTGCCGATGCCGATGCGGTCTTTCTCGCTCAGCAACAGGCGCTTGACGCGCACGTCCTGAATGACGCGCGTCCAGTCGCCGCCGTAGTGCTTTAGCCGCTCGTTGTAGACATAACGGCAGAACGGGCAAAGCTCGCCCTGGATGCGCACACGGTAACCGCCCGACGGCTGGTTGGCGTTCAGCTTGGCCGTCACGTCGTCGCGGAACCGGCTGGGAATCAGGTGCAGCGGCTCCTCGTGCATCGGGCACCAGTGAATCAAATCGGTCTGGTTCAGATCGACCCAACCGAGCGTGTAGAGCGCCCCGCCATCGGCGTGTGAGTATCGCTCGAGTCCTTTTTTAAGCAGCCGGGCGATGGTGCTCTTGCTGCTGCCCACCGGGCCGTGCAGCAACAGCACGCGCTTCTCGATGCCGTAGCCTTTGGCGGCGCTCTTGAAAGCGTTGACCAAGGCGGCCAGGGCCTCGTCGAGCCCGAACACAGCGTCTTGGCCGGTCTGGTCCGGATCGTCG
The DNA here is from genome assembly GCA_035252155.1 of Pirellulales bacterium. GTDB lineage: Bacteria > Planctomycetota > Planctomycetia > Pirellulales > JAICIG01 > JAICLL01. The sequence goes on from DATFDL010000515.1 coordinate 1,707, forward strand.
AAGAAGCGGTAACGGACCTTCTTTTCGCGGCCTTGTTCATAGCTTTCGGTGCCGTGCGACATGATCATGTCGTAGACCCGCTCGAAGGCGTTGCGGGTGACTTTGGGGTCTTGCCGCACGACGTCGAGATATTGCTCGAACGAGCCTTGCCAGTTTTTGCGGCGGAACTGCTCCAGATCTTGACGTTCGGCCACTAGCGAGATGATCGAGTGTCCCTCACTCATTGCTCTCTCCCTCCGACTGTGGGTCGGGTCGGTTAAAGTTCCACGTGCGGTTTTGTGCCCGTCGTAACAACGGTGTGGCGGCGGTGGCGGCGGACGCTTCAGTCTGGGCGGGCGCGGGCAAATCCTGTTCCCGGTGCGCGGCGCCAGCGGGAGGACGTCGTGGTCGGGGCGCGGAAAAAGCCCGGCCAGGCCACGCTTGCGGCCTACGTAGGCGCCGGGGCGACTCTCCGAAACAGGCCGCGACGATCAATAGTCCGGCCAACAAGCGGTTCGCGAGAGGCGACCCAGGGAGAGAACTTGCGAAAGATCACCCGGAACTGAGGCGAGGCGGGTATCTGGCCAGCGTATTCGCTTCTTCTCGCTCGCCAGGCGTGCGAGAGTCCATTCCCGCAACTCTGCCACCGTAACCTAGTTGAAGTATCCCTTGAAAACGCCAATTGGGCAATATCGAGTTTTAGAGAAAATGGGCGAAGCAGAGGCCGCTTGCCCATCGTCTGGCACCCGAAGTGCTTAACTCGGCGGTCTTTACGATCTCAAATTCGCTTTCAGCAAATCGCTTGCCAGCAAAATGGTTTTTTCGGCTTCCACAAGACAGATGGCGGCCGCCGGCTCGCGGAGGACGGGGCTTCCAGCCCCGTAGGATGGGCTTCCAGCCCGTCGCGCTTCTCGTAGAACGGAATTCATTCCGTTTTTTGACGGCCTAGAAGGCCATCCCACGACATTTTTTCTTGACGGCCTGTGAGGCCATCCCCCAAAAACCTTGTTGCCTCTATGCGAGCAGCCGATCGACGCTCTCCATCAGCCGATCCATTCCGAACGGCTTGCGGAGATAATCGTCCACGCCCAGCATCTCGGCATAAGCCTTGTGGCGGCTGCCTTCGTTGGCGGTGATCATAATCACCCGCATCGGCACCGGGCGGCTGCGGCGGAGCTTTTCGAGCACCAAAAAGCCGCTCCGCTTGGGCATCATCATATCGAGAATCAGCAGATCGGGGTCTTCGCGTTCGGCCATGGCCAACCCCTGATTGCCGTCTCGGGCGATGAGAATGCTGTAGCCCTTGGCTTCCAGGGCCATCCGCATCGAATCGACGATCTCGTGGTCGTCGTCGACCAGCAAAATTCGCTTGGCGGTCTTTTCGCCGGTGCTCTTTTCTCTAGCGCCGGCTGCCGCTTTTTCACTCTTGGTTTTTTCGGGCATCGTATCGTGCTGTTGTGAAACTCGCGCTGGGTTGCCGCTGAGCAAACCATCACAAGTAGCCGATGCCGCCAGACTTTGCAAGCGACCGGTGACAGGTAACCGGCTACGACACATTACGTTCAGGTCGGACCGGCGACGGAGCATAGTGCTAATTCCGGTCGGAGACATCAAGAGGACTGGCAACTTCCTCCTCGGCTAAATTCCGATGACCCGCCATCACCGCCTTCGTCATTGGCCAAATAACAAGGCGATATTTTCCAGGCTTCTTGATCGGTGGTAAATCAGCATCGACATGGTAGATCCCCGGCCAAGTTCGCCTTACCTGTATACCACGGCTTTGGACGCACTCGCCAGATATAGCACCATTCTGGCGTTCAATCCGAAGATAGCAGGTTTCCCATTCAACTCCATGAAGATCGAGGAATCTGCCACGAACCCTGATAGGCTGACCTACGACAACGTGGTCGGCAGTCACATATCTCGCGCTCGAGTACAAACTCCAAGTACCCAGCGCGACGCATCCCAGTGTCAGCGCGAATAGAAGCTGCTTCAAGCTGAACTGAGGGTGCCGCATTGGGATCGCCGAGTGGAGTGGAGGGGCTGCTCCGGCGCGGTCGAAGCAATTCTTCATTGTCGCCTAACAAATCCGATTGGGCTGGGCGGCTCGGGTGCGGCGTGACATTCGCGAGCTCAGAGGTCAATACGGCAACGGGGTGCCAGAATGCCATTATAAGATGTGAACAGCGCTGCGCAAAAGGATGTGGAAGCAAGTTGGGGTGACGCCGTTCGTGGTTGGCCCTTATCGGTTTTGACGTTCAAAACCGGTAATGGATCTGTAGGGAACGGACTTCGTGCCGTTCCGCGAGGGGCGGCGCGGGGCCGAATCGAAGTTTACGGAACGGCACGGAGTCCGTTCCCTACAGACGTCGTACGCAAGAACTACCGGTCTCGAATGTCAAAACCGATTAGGCTCATGCGGCTGGCTCAGCAACGCTGAAAATAATCCGGCCTACGCTGCGTTCCGCACGACGCCGCGCACTGTATGCAGACTGCCGTTTGCGGATAGCTCCGCCCGCTTCACGGCCCAGCGGGCGTGGCAAACCATTGAGAGCAGCAGACACAGGTTGCCGATCATCTCGCAGCCCTCTTCGAGCATCACGCTGGTCTGGCCTTTGTTCGGAATGATCCATTCCAGCTCGGCCACCACGGCCAGTGCATACACGGCCGCCGTCGCCAGCAGCCAGCCGGCGGCGTCCCACGAGCGACGAAATTCCCACAGCAGACGCAGCCCCACGGCTGACAGCACGAGGCCGTAGCCCATGACCCACCAGATGGTGCCGTCGCCTAGCAATCGGTGCCCCGTGCTGTGGGCCATCAACTCTTTGAACGCCTCGTGGACACTGGCGCATTCGTCGATGCTCATCACCAGCCAGCAGGCGGCGGCGATCAGCAGCGCGTTTTGCCCGCGGCTCGCGGGCGTGCGGCGGCGGATGGCCCAGGCCAGCAGGGCCGTCAGAGCGGCTAGTTCCAGCGTGGCGGTCGAGAACCAGACCGCCAGGCTGCCCTCGCCATCGAGGTCGAAGGCCGCCACGTGGCCATCGGTGGTGAGAGGGGCTAATCGGGTCTGGCAAGTGTGCAGCCATTCCAGACCACCGACGATTGCCACGCCTCCCAGAAACAGCGCAAACAAGGCGCTGTTTCGCCGGGGCACGAGATCGGTAAGTCGAAGCTGCTGCACAGTTAGGCTGCTTGCAAGAGGCGGATCTAGGCGGCGAATGATAGCGTGGTGGCCCCTTTGGCGCAAGGCGGATTGGTCAGTCTTGCCCCAATTGCCCCGACTTGCTAGAAGCCCGCTGCGTGCTTAATTACGGATCATTCGCATTGACGTCTGTAGGGAACGCCCTCCGTGGCGTTCCGCGAGGGGCGGCGCAGGGCCGAATCGCAGTTCACGGAACGGCATGGAGTCCGTTCCCTACAGACGTCGAACGCGAGAACTACCGATTTTGAATGTCAAAGCCGATCAGAGCCCCGCAGTAGCAACGTCTGAGTCCAAGCGATGTTTTCGTTTTCCGTTCTACCAAGGCGCGCGGCTTGCGTTTCCGTGGCGGCAGCGGGTTTCATCGGGCTGCCGATCGCCTGGGCTGGCACGCTGCTCGGTTGGCTGCAATATGGAGCGGCCGCGCCGTGGAAGTGGCCGGCGGCAACGCTGACGCTCGGGGTGACATTCGCTTTGCTTTGCCGGTGGCTTAGCGCCGCGGGGCTTCGGCCGGTCGGCCGTCGAGCACTGCTGATTGCTGCCGCCGTCTGGTTGGCGGCGCATTTCGCCGTTTGGCAGTGGCGGGTCAGCCGATTGGACGACGACCTGCTGATTATGCTCTTTTACCTCGCCTCCACCGGCTGGCTGGGCTGGTGCGGCGCGATGTTTTTTTGCCGTCCTCTTTGGCGCGGCCGGCTAAAGGTGCTCGCCGCTTTGCTGCTGCCGCTAGCGGCGTGGATGATTCTGATCGAAGCTCGAGGCTGCGATGGGTACGGACGCCCATTATTGGCGTGGAGATTCAGTGCCGCGGCCCGAGCCGCGCCTTCGGAGGATGGCCTTCCAGGCCGTCCAGCGTTGGCGAGACGGGCTGGAAGCCCATCCTACGAAAGGGCAGCGTCGGAGGTGGAGGGCGAAAACATATCCGACCAGCCGGCCACGAGGGCCGGGGCTTCCGCGCAACAGGATGCCGCGCCTTCGGAGGATGGCCTTCCAGGCCGTCCAGCGTTGGCGAGACGGGCTGGAAGCCCATCCTACGAAAACGCAGCGTCGGAGATGAAGGACGGAAATGTATCCGACCAGCCGGCCACAAGGGCCGGGGCTACCGCGAAACATGATTACCCGTGCTTTCGCGGGCGTGATGGCCTGGCATCAATCTACGGGGTGCGGCTTGCCCGCGATTGGTCGGCGCGGCCGCCACGCCTCATCTGGCGCGTGAGCATCGGCCAGGGATGGGGCGGATTTGCCGTCGCCGACGGCCTGGCCTTCACCCAAGAGCAACGAGGCGATTTGGAAGCCGTCGTATGCTACGAACTCGCCACGGGACGGCAACGCTGGATTCATACCGATGCGGTTTGCTTCCGCAGCCCGACCGCCGGCGATGGCCCGCGCGCGACGCCGGCCATCGGCGGAGCAGACGTCTATACGCTGGGCGCCACGGGCATTCTGAACTGCCTTGATGTACGCACCGGCCGGCGGCGCTGGTCGGTCGACGTGTTGGCCGACAACCGGGCGGGCAATTTGTTTCACGGCCTGAGCGGTTCGCCTTTGGTGGTTGGCGAAGCTGTGCTAGTGAGCGCCGGCGGCGCGCACGGCCGTTCGTTGGCCGCCTACGACCGCCGCACGGGCAGCCGACTTTGGAGCGGCGGCGACGATGCGGCGGGCTATGGTTCGCCGCTGCTATGCCGTGTGGCGGGGCAGCGGCAAATCGTCATCCTCAATCGGCCGGGCCTGACCGCCCATGACCCTCGCACCGGCAAGGTGCTTTGGAGCTTTCCTTGGTCGAACGTTCAAGAGACCAATTGCTCGCAGCCCGTGCCGCTCGGCGTCGATCGCGTGTTGGTCTCGACCGGTTACGGCAAAGGGAGTGGGCTTCTGGCGGTCCGGCGCACCAACGATCAATGGTCGGCCGAAGCAATTTGGACCAGCCCAGGCCTCAAGTGCAAGTTCTGCAGTGCGGTGGTCCGCGCTGGATTTGCGTATGGTCTCGACGACGGCGTGCTGGCGTGCCTGGATCTGGTCGACGGCCGCCGTCGCTGGCGGGCTGGTCGCTATGGTCATGGACAATTGCTGCTGGTCGACGATTTGTTATTGATTCAAGCCGAATCCGGCGAGGTGGTCTTGGTGAAGGCCACGCCCGACGAGCACCGCGAGCTGGCGCGGTTCGCGGCGCTGGAAGGAAAAACTTGGAACTATCCGGCACTGGCCGGCACATTGCTGTTGGTGCGTAATGATCATGAAGCGGCCTGCTACGAATTGCCGCTGCAACAAGACCATGCTTTGTTGGAACGTACTCCGTGCCGTTCCGATAGCGGCGGAAGCCGCTCAGTAGCTCCGACACTCCGTGGCGGAGATTTGCCGGTCGCCAACGGCGACCGCGATCCCCGTCACGGAGTGCCGGGGCTACTTTGACGCGGTAGCGCCCCCCGTGTCCTGTTCGCCCTACGCGGAACGGCACGGAGTCCGTTCCCTACCGAGGTCGCACGACGAATCAACTCAAGTGGATTTGAACCATGAAGCCCCCAAGCATTAACCGTCGCCAACTTATCAAAACCGCCGCGGCTACGTCGCTGACCGCGGGCATCGGCGCGACGTGGTTTTCGATCACGCGAGATCCCATCCGCCTGGGACTCGTCGGCGCGGGTGGGCGCGGGCGGCAACTCGCCCGAACGGCCCGCTGGACCCGGCTGCATCGCCGCTGTGGAGAGATGGTGGCCGTCTGCGACGTCAACCGCCGCCGCGCCGAACAGGTGCGCGACGAGTCATGCCCGTGGGCGGCGCTGCACGAGCATTACCAAGAAGTTCTCGACCGCGACGACATCGAGGCGGTGCTCGTGGCCACGCCCGACCATTGGCACACGGCGATCACGTTGGCCGCCCTGCGGGCCGGCAAAGCGGTCTATTGCGAAAAACCGCTCACGCTCACCGTGGCCGAAGGCAAGCTGCTGGTGGCCGCCGTCGAGCATACCCGCGGCGTGGTGCAAGTGGGCACTCAGCAGCGCAGCGACTGGCGGTTTCGCACAGCCTGCGAGCTGGTGCGAAACGGCCGCCTGGGCAATTTGCGGCGCATCGAAGTGACGCTGCCCAGTAGCTCGCTACCGACCACATCGAGTGGCGGACCGTTCACCCCGTCGCCTGTGCCCAACGATCTGAATTGGGACCTTTGGCTTGGACAGGCGCCCTGGGCGGAGTTTTGCAAGCAGCGCTATGACCCATTCCGCTGGTGGTTTGAATACAGCGGGGGCTTTATGACCGATTGGGGCGCGCACCATCTGGACATCGTCCATCGAGCGCTCGGCGTCGAAGATTCCGGACCGCAGCGCATCGACGGGCGGGCCGAACTGCCCGACGTGCCGAACGGCTACAACACGCCGCGGCGATTTACCGTCGACCTCACATACCCTGGCGGCATTCCAGTTCGCGTCCGGCTGAGCGAGCGCGAGAACGGCATCTTGTTCGAGGGCGACGAAGGCCGCATCTTCGTCAACCGCGGCCGATTGACCGGCGGGCCAGTCGAGCAGCTTGCCCGCCGCCCATTGTCGGCGGAAGCTCTCCGGCTCGACAATGACACGAAACACTGGGGAACTGCCACTTACATTCACTTGCTGGAGTTCTTTGACTGCATTCGCACCGGCAAGCGCCCGATCTCCGACGTGGCCAGCCAGCACCGCACGGCCACGGCCTGTCATTTGGCGAACCTTTCGATGCGATTGGGACGGCCGATCCGATGGGATCCGGCATCAGAGCGATGCCCGGACGATGCCGCGGCCGATGCGCTGCTTGAACGCCCACAACGAGCGCCGTATCTCGTCGCCCCACTTTAGAAGACAAAAAGGCGTGTAGGGTGGCCCGAGTGAAACGAGTCCCACCATTCGGTTCACATGTTCTGCGGGTCTCACGCGTGGAACGGTGGCTTCAAGTCTGCCGCGCTGCGCAACCGTTGCCGTCCGCCAACCGTTTCATCGCGCTGGGCACAACAGGGCGCGAGAGCCGTTCTCGTCACGCTTGCGCCGGACCCCGCAGCCGCTCGACAAACGCGGCATGCTCGGGCGTGGCGATTCCGCGCTCGACGACATCTAACATTTGGCGAGCGTCGCCGGCCAGCAAGGCGGCTGCATCGAGCCACAACCCCGGGAACACTTTTGAGCGATAGATGCCGTCTTCGTCCGCCGGCAGCGGAACAAAACGGCCGAGTTCGAGCGCGAACCAACGCACCTCTCGCTCTTTCAGCACCACGACCACGTACTCGCGAACGCCTTCTTGCCGATAAGTATCATACTTTGCGTGCAGGTCGTAGGAGATGCTGCTCGAGGCAACCTCGACAATGAGTTCCGGGGCACCGGCTAAATAACCGTCTTCATCGCGCGTCTGGCCGCCGTGGTCGGGCTTGATGATCAACATCGCATCCGGTTGCGGCTCGTCGTCGGGCGGCAGAAGGGCGGTCGTGTTGTCGAACATGTCCGTGCCCGGCGTCGCCGCGTGATAGGCCATTAACCAGCCCATCACCAGTCCATGAGTCTTGCCGTGGTTCGGCCGCAGAGGTGAAGGCACGATGACGGTTCCTTGAATCAATTCCGCTTTGAAATTCCCCGGCATCTCTTCATAGAGCCTATGAAACGTGGGCTGGTCGAGCCGATCGCCCGTTTCCAACCGAGGCGTTTCAGGGTAGGGCGTCAAGGGTCGAAGCATGACGGCTCTCGTTCAAGCAAGGATTTCACGTGCTCCGTCATTGTACCGCGCACCAAGCCGGTGTGCTATTTCAGGAACCCGCTCCGCACCGCGTACTGGCTCGAGATTTCGTCGTTCAAGGGATCGTCCAAGGCCAACAACGCGCGCAGCTCGCTGGGCAGCGCCGCTTGCAGTTCGGCGTCAAGCAACTGCTTTTGATATTGCTGCTGGGGTTTGTCGCGGCGGCAGTAAAACGCATGCACGGCCCTCCGCGGATGGGCGGTCCGGTTGGCCAATCCGCCGTGCCAGAGATGAGCGTTCATCACAATCACCGATCCCGCCGCGCCGGTGATGACGCACTGCCGCGGATGATCGGCAAGCGGATCTGCCAGCACATCGCGCGGCAGTCGGTCGCCGCGATGCGAGCCGGGCACCACGCGCAACGCGCCGTTCTGCTCGGTGAAATCGTCGAGCATCCAGACCGTGTTACAGACCCACGCGCCGCGCTCGTCGGGCAAGGCGCTCATGTCGCAATGCAGCGGCTGCGGCGCGTCGCCATGCGGGTTTGCCGAGCGGGCATTCAAGCTGCTCAACTTCACGCTGCCGCCCAGCACGTGCTCGACCAGCGGCAAAACGGCCGGGTGAACAATGATCTCGCGAAAGACAGGGCCTTTGTTCACCAGATTGGCCAACCGCCGGGCGCCAGGTTCGATTTTGAACTCGCGCCCCGCGGCCTCGCCCTCGATGACGAATAACTGCTCGACCCGCTCGCGTAGTCTGCCCAGCAAGCCGGCGTCCATCACGCCCGGCAAGAGCACATAGCCGAGGTCATCGAGTTGTCGGCGGGCTTCAGTGTCGGTCATGCAATGCAGTATGACGCATCGGAACCGACGCTGCCACGCCCGGAGCTGAGACGGTGGCTTACTCGACCACGACCCCGAAATTCGCCCCTTCCCACCGGTCGGCCTGGGGCCAATAAAAGGTGAAATCGATCCGCGCGCCGGCGGGCAGCTTGGCCGTGGGTAGGTCGACGTAATAGACACCCAGAGTAGTATCAGTGGTCGAGGCGTCGTGCGTCGTTTGCCAGCCGTCGGTGCTCCAATGCACACGGGCGGGCGCGAGCGTTTCGATGCGCAGCGTCTTGCCGGCCGACATCGCCCGGCACTTGTGGTTGAACCGCCACGAGGCGTGCGGCGAGGGATGCTGGTCGCGCAAGTAACGATCGACCGTCTGCGGCGGCATATCGAACACCCGCCCGTCGCGGATCGACCGCAAGAGCTTGATGTGCTCGGCATGGGCCCAAACCAGCGGCATGGCCGAGCCGGCCGGTTTGCCGAGAAAGAGCTCGGCTTGGGGGATGTCGTCGACGTCCCACACCTGCTCGGGCAGCAGGCCGCCGCAATTGGCAAATTCTTCGAGGGTGCGAAGCAGCCGCTCGGCTTCGTCGCGCCGGCCCGCGGCCAACTCGTAGTGGCCGCGCTCGCCCGTCAGCAGCGGCCAGGCGCGGCCCACGCCGGTACCATCGAACGGCCGCCCGTCGGCGTGCTCGCCATAGCCGTCGAGGTTGTAGCGATACCAGCAGGGGCCGGGTGGTAAGTCGACCTTCAGCACGGCGTCGATCACCTTGACGGTGTTGACGATCCGCGGGTCGTCGGCCGCACGCAGGCCGAACCGCACCAGAGCCAGCGCATCGGGGCTGACCAGGTCGCCGGCCGGTTCCGTCGACTCGTTCGCCGGCCGGTTCTTGACCACCACATAGCCTTTGACCGGCTTAGTGGCGTCGGGCGTGTCGGGGGCGATTCGCACATAATAGCCCTCGACGCCCACACGCCGTGACAACTCGGTATCGACCGCGTACATCCAGTCGTCGAGGCTCGAATGCCACAGGTCGGCCGTCTCGCGCAGATACTGGGCCTCGCCGTGCTCTCCGTGCGCTTCGGCCATTTCCGCCGCGACCAACAGCGCCGCGATCTCGGCCGCCACCGTGAACGGGCTATAGCCGGGGTCTTCTTCCCAGCGGTCTTGCTGAGTGACCGGTCCGTTGCGCACCAGGTAAGCGGCCGCGTGCCGCACCATGGTATACAGTGAAGCGCGCTCCGCGTCGCCGAGCATTTTTTCGCGCCAGGCCAGGTCGACCAGCAAGATCGGCAGGGCGGCCTCGTCCATCTGAATGCCGTCCCAATAAGGACTGCCGTCGAGCCACATATTTTGGCCCCAATGCCCGTCGGCCTCTTGAGTGACCTGCAGATAGCGCAGCACACGGCAGGCCACCTCGGCGCCGCCCGCGGCCATCAGCCCGCCGGCCGATTCAACCAGGTCGCGCGGCCACACCAGGTGATAGCCGCCCAGATCGTTGTCTCCCTTGGAAAATCCCCAGGGAATCGACATGCTGGCCACCAGGCCGCCGGGAAAGTTTTTGGCCTCATGCGTGCGGATGACCGCCGTGCCGGCGCGGTAGACGTTCTGGCCGTGAACGTGCCCGTCGTCCAGCGGCAACAGCGTGCTCTGCCACTGCTGCCAGTCGCGCACATAGCGGTCCTTCGAGCGGTCGAAGCCGTCGAGCATGCTCGAAATGGCGCGATGCCCGGCTTCGTTGGCGTTGTGCCCGAAGCCCAGCGCGAGCACGAACTCTCCACCGCAGGCCGCCAGGTCGATTTGCCCGGTGAGCGCGACGTTGCCATGCTCGGCCCGCTCGTAGCGCCAGGCGAGCCATTTGTGCCGCTCCAGATCTTGCCAACCGTCGGACGTGCCGACGTATCCCGCCGACCGCGCCAACCACGGCGTCGAGCAGCAGAGCGCCAAGGCCACGTCGCTATCGGCGGCGAATAGCACGGGCACGCCTTTATAGTCGCCCACCCAGGCGGTATTGTCGGCGCCTTGGTTGCCCAGGTGGGGCGAGAGAAGCACGAACAATTGGTAGTGGTCGAGCTTGCCTTGCCGCGGAATAAACCGCACGCGTTGTAAGAGCACCGGCCGCCGCGGATCGGTGAGCAGCTCTTTTTCGATCGTGTAGCGGCCTTCGCGGCAGGTGTTGGTGATCTTGTAGGCCGGCACGCCGTCGGCCAGATATTCGACCTGCGAGTCGGCGTCGCGTTTCTCTTCTGAGAAGAAATGCTTTCCGTCGGTGACGATCAGCCCCATATCGCGCGTGCAGGCCAGATCGACGCGCGGGTAATAGACTTCGTTGACGATGCCGTGGCTGTGCGTGAACCAAAGCGGGCTGCCGGTGCCCAGTGCCGTGCCGACGCCTTCTTTGGCGCTGGAGGTCCAGCGGGGCGGCATGCCCGGAGCACCGGGAGCGTGTTGAGCGGTGGGGTCGAGCATGCAGGGGTCGGAGGTCAGAGGTCGGAGGTCAGGGGATCGATTTGCGGGGTTACACTTTACGCGGGCGTGAATGCGGCCATGTGGGACAGCCGCCCTCGGCTGTCTCGCTCGCCTTTGGCGACCCCTCACAGCCGGGGGCGGCTGTGCCACATCCGCGACATCCGGGTTCGTTTTCGGCTCGGAACTTCGCGAGTTCCCTCGCCTTGTCGCCTCTTCGCCCCACTTGCCGTGTCGTTCCCTCGTCTGCGGGAGTCTCGCATCTGTTCTGTAGGTTGATGCGTTATTGAGGTCAAGCCGCCGCAGGCTGTCTTAGCAAAACGTAACGATCAGGACCAAATACTTGAACTAGGCGGCGGCATAACCTAGATTGCAGGGAGCCTATTGCTTTCGCCGGCAATTTTTGGGAGTGACGCGATGAAGACGCTCGGTTGTGTGCTGGCGATTGCGCTAGCCGGTTGGGCCGCTCCGGCCCATGCTCAGTGCCTGCGTCAGCGGGTCTCTTACGGCCGCCCGGTCTATGCCCGCTCGGTTTATGCCGGCCCAGTTTATGCCGGCCCAGCCGCGTATGGTGGTTCGGGCTATTACAGCGGTCCCTACACCGCCGGTTATGCGGGTTATGCGCCGTACAGCATCAACTCGCCGTTTAACGCTCGGCGGCCGAGTTATCCTCAGTCGAGCAGCGCCGCGGTCGCGCCGCGCTACGGCGGCCAGACGACGTACTTCCGCGCCCCGCCCGGCGCGTATGCCCAGCCCGGTGGCACGTTCTTCGGCGGCTACGATTACCAGGTGACTTATCCCATCGACTGGTACG
>DATFDL010000516.1:0-7702 GCA_035252155.1 Pirellulales bacterium
CCGCCGGAGGCGGCGGACGCACGCGGAAAAGGCGGGAGACGCGGAGCTGTTTTTCTTTCTAGCGGTCAATCATCGTTCCACCGGGACAAGCCCGGATGGTGACGTGAACTTGCGACCGATTTCGACTGTCAGAACCATACAGGATCGTGCTCCTGGGAGAGCAGGCGGTCTCCAAAGCCGCTTTACGGGGTTCAACTCCTCGCGATCCTGCTGATTGCCGACGTGGCCGAACAGCGAGGCGCCGGTCTTGTAAACCGGTTCATGCTGGTGCGAATCCAGCCGTCGGCTCTTGTCCGGATGGTGTAACGGATCGCATCCGAGCGTCCGAAGGTCGTGGTCCTGGTTCGAATCCAGGTCGGGACATTTTTGATGGGTTGTTGCCCTGCGAGTGTGATGGAAGCACGGCAGTCTTCGGAACTGCAAGACGGGGTTCGACTTTTGAGACCTGGGTTTTGCAACGCGATAGAGCACGTAGCACTGAACCGTAGGAAATTGAGGCACGGCGGTTCAGAGATCGGCTTCAGTGAGCCCCCCGCAGCCTTCATGATGCCGTGCTGCGTGCCGCGTTTGAGGGTCCGACTTCCGTGAACAGGAACCGGTATGATCGTGTCAAGGTGATCGGGATGCGTGTAGATGTGGTGACTGCCGCTGATGCGCCGAAGCGTCCAGCCGCGGCGTTCCAGTGCCTTACACATTTCCCGACCCGATACGGCTTTCAAAGCTCGATCTCCGCGAGGCTGGCCGGCGCGGTCGCGGCAGTTTGTTCGGCGGCCACCTCAAGCCAGCCTTCGGCAGCTTCGCGGATATTGGCTAGCGCCTCCTCGAACGTCTCGCCCTCGGAATAGCAACCCTTCAGCGCGGGAACCTCTGCCCAAAATCCGCCTTCTTCCGCCGGGTGGATAACGGCTTTGATCTTCATATCGGCAGCTCCTTTCGACCTCGTCTCGACAGGTTCTAAACTACCCGGCCATGTAACTCATTGCCAGTGCGCGCCGGCCAACTGAGCTCGGCTCCGACCGAACGCTCGAACCTCGCTTGGGCGATTGGTGTCTATCGGAATACGATGCAGCCACGCGCCTTTTCCGCGCCGCATTGCCAACGACGCTGGAGCCAGACGACACGGCAACCGCCTGCAAAGCGGTCGAAGCGGGTTCGACTCCCGCCGGCGTCTCTGACTGCCCAACTGCCGGTTCAGACTACATCCTTGAACGATGCCGAACGTCCGAACCATTTCCTCGTTGGGTGGTCTTGATAACGACCGACTGCCAGATTGGAGTACATGCCTTGGGAGCCGGAGGTTGCGGGTTCGCTTCCCGCCGGCGCAATCCAGCGATGGCCGCGCCGTAGCTCAATGGTAGAGCGCCGTAAAAAACTCTGGTCAAAACTTCGTCGGTCTTTTTGACCGAAGCACGCCCGACTGCCTTGCGGAGTACATGGTCTTGCGGGTTCAAGCCCCGCCCGGTCCCCCTTAGAAATCAAACGTGGGACCGGCCCTCGTGGCCAATCAGCTTTGGACACGTAGGGAATCTCTCTGCTCAACCCTCGTCGGGCTTTTTGAAAGGAGGCCCAGCTATGGCCAACAAGACGCTGTTTTCGAGCATTACCAGCCGGCTGCCTCGGGCAAACGCCCGCAACGAGGCCGGCGGCCTGGCGTACCGGCTGCCCGCCAAGCACGCCTTGGCACAGGTGGCCGCGACGGGCTGCTTCGGCGGAATCTATTACGCCGATGCCCAGGGCCAGCTTGACGAGCTGCGCGCGTTGATCGACCAGGTGGACGACAACCTCTTCCTGGCCAAGTTGGCGGTCTACAGCCGCGAGCGGGCCTACATGAAGGGCATGCCGGCCGCCCTGCTGCTCGTGCTTGCGCAGCGCGACAGCAAGCTGTTCCACCGCGCGTTCGATCGCGTCGTGGACAACGGCCGTGTGCTGCGCACGCTGTTCCAGATGTTGCGCTCGGGACAGTTCGGCCGCAAGAGCCTGGCGAGTTCGTTGCAGCGGGCATTCCAGCGCTGGCTGAACAACGCGTCGGTGAACGCGCTGTTGTCGGCGTCGATCGGTAACGATCCCAGCCTGCGCGACGTGCTGCGTCTGGCTCGGCCTACGCCGCTCGACAACGAGCGCCGGGCGCTGTTCGGCTGGTTGACCGACAAGCCGGTCGAGAAGTGGGCTCCGGCGACCGAGAACGACCTGCCTGAGCTGGTGCAGCGGCTGACGGCGTATCGCCAGGCCGAGACGCCGGAGTTGCAGGCCGGCATCCTGGCGCGGCTGAACGTCCGCTGGGATTTGCTGGCCGACGCAGCTCGTGGCGCGCTCGTCTGGAAGGCAATTGCCCGGCAGATGGGTCCGCAGGCACTGCGCATGAACCTCAACACGCTCGCGCGTCACGAGGTTTTTAGTGACAGCGACACGGTCGCTGGTGCGGCTAAGGCAACTCGGCTAACGTCCGGCAACGCGCCTCATGACGCATTAGCTGACCGCGGCATGGTGGACTACGTGGCGGACCGCATCGCGGACGCCGACGAAATCCGTCGTTCGCGCCAGTTTCCGTACCAGTATCTGGCGGCTTACCTGAACGCCGACGACGGCATGCCGCAGAAGATCAAGGCGGCCCTGCACCGGGCAGCCGAGATCGCTTGCGGTAACGTGCCGAAGTTGCCGGGCCCGGTGGTTATCGGACTCGATACGTCGGGCTCGATGCGCAGCCCGGTCACGGGCAACCGTGGCCGTGGCGCGACGAGCAAGATGCGGTGCGTGGACGTGGCGGCCTTGTTTGCCGCGGCGATGCTGCGCCGCAATCCTGACAGCATCGTCGTGCCGTTCGACACGGCGGCCTACGAGGCGAAGTTCGATCCGCAGGACACCATCCTGAGCCTGGCCGAGCGTCTGGCGAAGTATGGTGGCGGCGGAACCGACTGCTCGCTACCGCTGCGCGAGGCCAACACGAAGTACCGCGATCGTAAGTTCGCGGGCGTCGTGCTCGTGAGCGACAACGAGAGCTGGGTCTACGGCGGCCGTCCGTTCGTGGCTGGCCGCTACGGCTCAACCGGCGTGATGACGGAGTGGCAGGAGTTCGTCAAGAACCAGATGCGGCTACAAGGCGCCGGCATGAATGGCCTCAAGCTGATCTGCATCGACTTGCAGCCCTACACGACCGCTCAGGCCCCGGACCGCGGCGACATCTTGAACATCGGCGGCTTCAGTGACGCGGTGTTCAACGTCGTGGCGTCGTTTCTCGCGAGCGACGCTGGCCGGTTCGTGGCCGAAGTCGAGTCGGTCGAGCTGTAAAAGTGAACGCCCCTGGTTGCCTTTGGGCACCAGGGGCGTTTTACTGCATTCTGCGTTCAGAGGCGCAATGCCGCAGAACGTCAGAGAGACGAAAAGAGAGAGCTGGGGAACTAGGATTCGAACCTAGACTAAATGGTCCAGAGCCATTCGTGCTACCGTTACACTATTCCCCAAAAGTCATCTCATTGTCAGCCTAGGAATAGGCCCGCGCGGAGTCAAGTGCAGCCCCCTCGCGGTCGCGTAGGCGGGGCCGGACATTTCCTGCTTTTGACTTTTGCATTTTGCTTCCTCTTTTGCTGGCCCCCTTGCACCCAATCGCCCGTTCGCGCAAGCTTGGCTGCGAGCCATCCAGCCGGGGCATCGCCAAGGCTCTGCCCCAGCCACCGGTCGATGACTGATTCCGTTCCATAAACCTGATGCGCATGCGCCACGACGGGCGACGAGAGAACGAGCTGCGACCGCTGAAGATCAAACGCCGCTTTACGCGCGCCGCGCCGGGCAGCGTGCTCTTTCAAGCGGGCCGGACCACCGTGCTCTGCACGGCCAGCGTCGCCGAAGAAGTGCCGCCGTGGATGAAGGGCGAAGGCCGCGGCTGGGTCACCGCCGAATACAACATGCTGCCGGGCAGCACCAGCCCGCGAAAACCGCGCGAGCGGGGCGGCAAGATCGACGGCCGCACCACCGAGATTCAGCGGCTGATCGGCCGCAGCTTGCGGGCGGTGGTCGATCTGACCGCGCTCGGCGAACGGTCGATCACCGTTGATTGCGACGTGCTGGAGGCCGACGGCGGCACGCGCACGCTCAGCGTGACCGGCGCGTTCGTGGCCTTGGTCGATGCCCTGGCCACTCTGAAGACGCTGCCTGACCCCGAACGGCATCCGCTCATCGACAGCGTGGCGGCGGTCAGCGTGGGCCTGGTCGAAGGACGCGGGGTGCTCGATCTCGACTACCACGAGGATTTCGCCGCCTCGGTCGACATGAACGTGGTGATGACCGGCGCCGGGCGATTCGTCGAGGTGCAGGGCACCGGCGAAGAGGCGACCTTCAGCGAGCAGGAGCTATCATCGCTCATCAAGCTCGCGCGATCCGGCATCGAGCAATTGCGCCGCACGCAGCAGCAGGCATTGGGCAAGCATTGGCGGCCGGCCTGGGCCGGCTCGTAGAACAGAGTTTATTCCGTTTCCAGGCATCGTAGAACAGAATTTATTCCGTTCCCTGACCTCGCGGCCGAATAAACGGAATGAATTCCGTTTTACGTGTCTACCTGCTAAAATCGAGGGATCTCCAATCCAAACGCCGGGAGATACCGATGCCATCTCCATTTCCGGGCATGAATCCGTACCTCGAGCAAGACGACTCGTGGGAAGATTTTCATCACAATTTTCTCACGCGAGCGCAAGAGGCCCTCAACGCGCAAGTGGGGCCGGATTACTTGGTAAAAGTCGAATCGCGGGTTTACATTCGGGCGCTGTCCGAGCACGAGCGCCGGTTCTTCGGTCGGGCCGACGTCGCCATCAGCACATTCAACGAGTCCGGGACGGGCGCGGCGGTGGCCAGCATCGCGGCGCCCGTGGAATTGATACTGCCGGAAGTCGAGTATGTGCGTGAGTCGTGGCTCGAAGTGCGTGATCGACGCGATCGGCGGGTCATCACCGTGATCGAATTGCTCAGCCCCAGTAATAAAAAGAGCGGTCCCGACCGCGACGCCTATTTGACTAAACGGAATGTCGGTTTAGGCAGCCAGACCAATCTAGTGGAGATCGACTTGTGGCGCGGCGGCGAACGTCCAGCTCTGCCGGTGCTGCCCGACTGCGATTACTATGTTTTGGTTAGCCCTTATGAACATCGTCCGCGGACCGGTTTTTGGCCGATCGGGCTGCGCGATCGCTTGCCGTCCGTACCGGTGCCTTTGGCGGCGCACGACTCGCCAACGAGTCTCGATCTGCAAGCGGTGCTCGATGAGACTTACGACGCCGCAGGATACGGCAAATACATCTTCGCCGAATCGCCGGAGCCGCCCCTTGCGCCCGGCGACGCCGCCTGGGCGCGGCAGTTTATCCCCCGCGCCGCCTTGTAGAACGGAATTCATTCCGTTCATTCGGCTATGTCGCCTTTCGCTCCGCGAAAGCAGCGCAACTTTCGCGGAGCGAAAGGCGACAATGCTGCGACCAGCATTTGCGCACGCCCATTTAGCTTAAAAGCGACTTCACCGCGGCCACAATGTGCTCGGCGTCGATGCCGGCCCAGCGGCGCAGCTCCTCGGCGGTGCCCGAGCAGGGCATTTTGCTCACCGCCAGCTTGACCACGCGCGGCAGCGGGGCCTTCGGGCCGGTAAAGGCATCGAGCACGGCGTCGCCCAGTCCACCCTCGAACCAGTGGTCTTCGACCACCACCAGCCGGCCCTGCGTATCGCGGGCCGCTTCGTGCAGCGTGTTTTGATCGATCGGCTTGACCGAATAGGCGTCGATCACGCGAAGATTGATCTTTTCGCGGGCGAGCAACTCATGGGCTTTGAGCGCCTCATGTAAGGTGACGCCGGCCCCAATCACTGCCACGCGATCGCCATCCGACCGCCGCACCACCTTGCTGCCGCCGACGGGGAACTTTTCGTCGGGCGAGTAAATGATCGGCGTTTTTTCGCGGGTGGTGCGAATGTACGAAATGCCTTGCAGATCGGCCATGGCGTTCACCAGGTGGCCGGTCTGGTTGGCGTCGCACGGGTACAACACCGTGCTCTCGCAGACTGCCCGCATCATGGCCAGGTCTTCCAGCGCCATTTGCGAGGGGCCGTCCTCGCCAATGCTCACGCCGGCGTGCGATCCGCTCAGATGGATCTTGGCGCCTGAGATCGCCGCCATGCGAATCTGATCGTAGGCACGCGTGAAAAAAGCGGCGAACGTCGAGGCGTAGGCCTTCTTGCCCAGCACATTAAAACCCACCGCCGCGCCTAGCAATTGCTGTTCGGCAATGAACATTTCAAAGAACCGCTGCGGATAGGCCTTGTGAAATTCGTCGGCGTGGGTCGAGTTCGAGACTTCGCCGTCCATTACCACCACCTCGGGGCGATGAGCGCCCAGCGCCACCAGTGCATCGCCATACGCCTTGCGAGTCGCTTCCTTACCGCCGACTTCATACCGCTTGAGCTTCAGCGGCTGGGCGGCGGGTGGTGCGGCCGGCTGGCGGTTGTCGGGTTTGTGCGTCGGAAATGTGCGATGCCGCTCGCCGCCGCCCAGTTCGGCGATCGCGGCCTTGGCCATTTCGGCGTCGAGCGCCTTGCCGTGCCAGCCGTCTTTGTTGGCTACCGACGACGCACCGTAGCCCTTGATCGTTTTTGCCACCAGGCAGGTCGGCCGGTCTTTTTGGCCGGTCGCCTCAGTCAAAGCTCGGTCGATGGCCTTATAATCGTGCCCGTCAAGTTCGATGGCGTGCCAGCCAAAACTGCGGGCGCGGTCGGCGTAGGCGCGGCTGTTCCAGCCCAGGTCGGTTTCGCCGCGCTGGCCCAGCCGGTTCATGTCGATGATCGCCACAAGCTGGTCGAGTTTGTAGCACTGGGCCTTATCAAAGGCTTCCCAGTTCGAGCCCTCGGCCATTTCGCTGTCGCCCAGCAACACCCACACGCGATACGGCAACTTGTCGATATACTTGGCGTTCAGGGCCATGCCGACGCCGATGGCCAGCCCTTGGCCGAGCGAACCGGTGGCGACATCAACCCACGTCAAAACACGCGGATTCGGATGGCCTTCGAGCCGGCTGCCGAATTTGCGCAGCGTCATGAATTCTTCGTCGGTGATGGCGCCGGCGGCCTTGAACATCGAGTAGAGCAACGGCGAGGCGTGCCCCTTGCTGAAGATCAGGCGGTCGTTGTTGGCATAGTGCGGCTTCGACCAGTCGTACTTGAGGTACTTGGCCATCAGCACGGCCATCAGGTCGGCGGCCGACATCGATGAGGTGGGATGCCCCGAACCGGCCGCCGTGGTGCAACGGATGCTATCGACTCGCAGTTGCGCCGCCAACTCGCCCCAGTCTTGAATGGGTTCAGCCATGATGGATAGTTCCTTGCAGGAATCGTGCGGTGCTTAAAGGTTAGAACCGCCGCCGAGAGTTGTAAACTGGGGCGAGGTTAGCAAATCTAATGCCCGACGCGGCGGTGGACGGCGGGACTTCTGGGAGAGTGCCCGGATGTTCTTAAGCCCCGAGGTCGGCAAGCCCCTAACGTCTGTGGGGAACGCCCTCCGTGGCGTTCCGGCACCGGCGATTTGAGCCCCGTCTCGCCCCTCGCGGAACGCCACGGAGGCAATCCCGTTCGGCACGACATTTTATCCGTTCCCTAGGAGGTAGGGTACGGCGACATGATAGCTTGTTTTGAGATCTCTGGAGGTTCGAGGCGCCGTCTGGTGGCCGCTGCACGTCGTCCAGT
>DATFDL010000517.1:0-8634 GCA_035252155.1 Pirellulales bacterium
CACGGCCAATTCATGGATGGTGAAGCGGCGTTCACCGTTCATCAGCCCGACCATTGGCTGTTCGCTGGCACGGACCTCGAGCAGGGCGACAAATTCGGCGGCAAAAACACCATCGTGGGTTACGAGTGCGACGGCTGCGAGATCGAATGGAAAGACAACATTCCCTCGCCGACACATCGCGATGGCACGCCCGAGACATTCGTCGTTCTTGGCACCTGCCCGGCCCGTTGGCACCCGGACGATGCGCTCTGGTACGACCGTTTTCCACGAGATGCCGACGGGAAGCCAGCGCTGGGCGCCGCGGTCATGGGCCTCTACACGCGCGGCGGCACGGTGTTCACCGCCGGCACCACCGACTGGTCACATGGACTGACCGGCGACGATCCGATTGTCGAGCAGATCACGCGCAACGTGCTCGATCGCTTGGGAAAATGAGTAGTCCCCATTTCGGCCGACTGCCGCTTGTTAACTCGGCGACCCGATTGCGGTTATTCCGTTGAATAACAGCGATCACCGCAAAGGCACGCGAATGATGGTGACAACCGCGCGACCCCGCGCCTATGAAATTCTGTGGGATTGGCTTCCGCTGCTGGCAGGGACCTCGGTATCAACGCTGGCGACGATGGGTCTGCCCGGCTGGGCCGTTATGTGGGCGCTTACTTTTTCGCTCTATGGCGGATTCAAATGGCTTACGTGGCGGCTGGCCCTTCGACAACTTCAGCCGCGGCCGGCGACCGCCCGTTCACTGGCCTACCTTTTTCTCTGGCCGGGCATGAATGCGGCTGCGTTCCTCGCCAGCGAGTCAACCGATCGCAGCCCGCCGATGAACGAGTGGCTGAGGGCGATGCGGAACATGACCGGCGGAGCGGTCGTTCTCTGGGGGCTGGCCGCCCGGTTCATGGCGTGGCGGATGTGGGCCGCGGGTTGGGCAGGGCTGGTTGGAATCGGTTTGTTGCTGCACTTCGGCGTATTGCACTTGCTGTCGCTTACCTGGCGGCGGGTGGGCGTCGTCGCCACGCCCATCATGCAGCGGCCGGCAGCGGCCCACTCACTGACCGATTTTTGGGGCCGGCGCTGGAACACGGCGTTTCGCGATCTCGCCCATCAGCTCGTGTACAAACCGTTAGCCCGCCGCTGGGGCACCCGTCACGCGATGGCTGCGGTGTTCCTGTTTTCGGGTGTGCTGCACGACGTGGCCATCTCCATTCCCGCACGTGCCGGCTACGGCTTACCTACGCTTTATTTTCTGCTGCAGGCGGTGGGGGTTGAGATCGAGCGGTCGAGCGTCGGTCGACGTTGGCACTTGCGAAGCGGCCTGCGTGGCTGGTTCTTCGCAGCCGTAATGGTTCTCGGACCGGCGTGCCTGCTGTTTCATCCGCCGTTTCTGCGGCACGTAGTGCTTCCCTTCATCAACGCCCTTGGAGCTTAAGCCATGGACACCGTGATGTGGTTGCGTTTCGGCGGAATCATCCAACTGGGCATCTTGACCGCAAGTGCACTGGTGCCGGGCAAGCTGCAATGGCGAGCAGACCTCAAAAACCTACCGCCGTTGTCGCGGCAATTGATTTGGGTCCACGGCGGTTACATCGTGCTGATGATCGCGGCGATGGGGCTCATTTCGCTGTGCGAAGCGGCGCAATTGGCCGATGGCAGCCTGCTAGCGCGGACGGTCTGCACGTTCATCGCTGGCTTCTGGTTATTACGATTGGCGATCCAGCTCTTCGTGTTCGACGGTACGCCGTATTTGGCAAATCGGCTAATGAAGGTGGGCTATCATGGGTTGACGGCGGCATTCGTCTGCTTGTCGGCGATCTACGGCAGCGCGGCGCTGTGCATGTGAGCGATCCAGCGCCGTCAGGCATTGCTCGGCGGCACTCCCAGCGACTTGCCGCCGTCGATCGCCAGCGCGGTGCCGGTCACCATCGCCGCGGCGTCGCTGACCAGGTAGAGCACGGCCGCGGCGACTTCATCGGGCGTAATCATGCGGCCGTGGGCCCGCGCCAGCGGACTGGCTGCGATAAAGCGTTGTTTCATGGCCTCCGGATCGTCGGCGGCGGCCAGGTCGGCGTTCATCATGCCGGTGTCGCTGACCGGCCCGGGACACACGGCGTTCACGCGGATCTTATCCGAGGCATGGCACAGCGCCAGGCTTTTGGTAAACGCGATCAGGGCGGCCTTGCTGGTCGAATAGACCGGGTCGTGCGCTCGCGGCAAAAGCCCGGCGTTGCTCGAAATGTTGACGATCGATCCGCCGCCCGTTCGACGCATGGGGTCAAGGGCATGTTTGGCCGCCAGAAAGGCGCCCTTCAGGTTGGTGTCGAGGCAGGCGTCCCATTCGGCCTCGGTAACCTCAAAGATCTGTTTGACCATGCCAATGCCGGCGCTGTTCACCAGCATGTCGAGCCTGCCGCCGCTTTGCGTCGCGGCTTCGACAAGGCGAGCTACGTCTGCTTCGATGCGGACATCGCAGGCCAACTGCGTGATGCCCAACGCCTCGAAGTCCGCTGAGTTTTCCTGACGCGGCTGAAAGTCACCCATCCACACTTTGGCGCCGTGGCGAGCCAGCAGCAAAGCCGTGGCGCGGCCGATGCCACTGGCGCCGCCGGTGACGACAGCCACACGTCGCGATAGATCCACGGACAACTTGACCCCCTCAATCAGCCTTGTCCTTTGTTGATTCCTCCCGCGGAGTTTGCCCCGCCGACATTGTGAACGCCGATGACCGAGATGGCAACCTGCGTCGCCGAGCGATCCGGTGGCGTGCAGCCCGTGCTATGATGGCCGGAGTTCTGCGGCGAAATGGGATCATGCGATGAAGTCTTTTGCGGTTTTAGCGATCGTAATCATGGTCGGCATCCTTAGACCGACTTGTGCAGAAGACGGTGCGCTGCGCACTCGTTCCGACGAGAAGGCACCCGACGAAGTCGAGCGGGCCATTGCGAGCATCGCCCGTGCCGGGCCGCAGGCCGCCGGTTCACGCGAGGCGCGCCAAGCGCGCGACCGCCTGGCGGAGTGCGGGGCGGAAACTATACCGCGACTGCTCGAGGCAATGGACACCACGAATGTTGTCGCCGCAAATTGGTATCGAACCGCCTTTGATGAGATTGTGGCCCGCGAGCTGTCGCGGCCAGCACCTCAGTTCCCGGTCGAGGAATTGCAGGCTTACGCGGCCGACTCTGAGCGCCAGGGCCGCGTGCGACGCGCAGTGGTCAAGCTCCTTGATCGGCTGGAGCCGGGTTTCGCGGCCACGTTCCAGTCGACACGGTTCGACGATCCTGAGTTCCGCGCCGATGCGGTCGAAGCGGCGCTGGCGGCGGGGTCAGAGGCGGAGGCATCGGGCGACCGCGAACAGGCCCTCGACCAGTTTCGCCGTGCATTTGAGCACGCCCGTGCCGCCGACCAGGTTACCCAGGCGGCCGCGAAGCTGACGGCCCTCGGCGAAAACGCCGACATCATCACGCACCTGGGGCTGGTGGCCGACTGGTACGTGCTGGGGCCATTTGACGCCCCGGAGTACACAGGCTTTGCAACGTTTTTTCCGCCCGAAGAGCGAATCGACCTTCAAGCCAACTACACGGGCAAAGATGGTAAGACCATTCGCTGGTTGCGGCGCCGCGCTGGCGATGCACTCGGAAAGTTGGATCTCCTTCAGGCCATCGCACCTGTCAAGGAGGCGGTGGGTTATGCCTACAGCGAGTTGCTAGCGCCGCGCGATATCGACGCCCAGTTGCGCTGCGGCGCGGACGATAATTGCACCGTTTGGCTCAATGGCGAGCGAATCTTTGGCCGGGAGCAATGGCTCAATGGCACGCGTTTCGACAGGTTCATCGTGCCCGTGCATTTGCGTAGCGGCAAGAATTCACTGTTGGTCAAAGTGTGCCAAGGCCCCCAACACAAAGATCCAGAAGTTCCCAACAACTGGTCGTTGCAATTAAGGTTCTGCGACGCGACGGGCGTCGGCGTGGGGTTGGTCTCAGCGTTGCCGGCCGAAGGTAAGGAAGTGCCCGAATGACCGCCCAACGATGCCGCCGCGAATCCAAATTGACGGTACTGACCGCGTTTGCGATCCTCTTCGTATCAGGACGCTTGCACGCCGAGAACTGGCCGGGTTGGCGAGGAGTCTCCAGGACGGGAGTGAGCGCCGAGACAAAGCTTCCGGCATCGTGGTCGGAAGAAAAAGGGGTGCTCTGGAAAACCGCCTTGCCGGGCTCGGGCATTTCCAATCCTATTGTGTGGGACGACCGCGTGTTCGTGACCTCCTCAGATGGTCGCGACCAGGACGAGTTGCATCTCATCTGCCTGTCGCGCGACGACGGCGGCGAGCAATGGCACCTGCGGCTCTGGGGCAGCGCGCCAACACTTTACCATCCGACCAAAAGCAGTATGGCCAGCCCTTCGCCGGTAACCGACGGCGAAAATGTGTTCGCCTTTTACGGCTCGGGCGACGTTGTGTGCGTCGACTTCGGCGGCGGTCTGGTCTGGCAGCGCTCGCTCGCCAAGGAGTATGGCGCGTTTGAGAACCGTTTTGCCGCCTCCAGTTCGCCCTTGCTTTACGGCGATCTGCTGCTTTTGCAGTGCGATCACTATGGCCCCTCCTATCTCTTAGCCGTCGACAAGAGGACGGGCGCCAACCGCTGGAAAGTCGACCGACCGGACGTCTGGCTAAGCTGGTCGTCGCCACAGTTGATGCCGCCCGCGCCGGCGGTCGATAGGGCGCATCCGCCAGCCAGCACCAAGCGATCGCGCGCCTTGAAGTCGAAAATCGCTCCCGCGACCGATCGAGTAGAAGATGAGCTGCTTGTCTGCGGTTCACATCGACTCGACGCTTATGATCCGAGCACAGGTGAAAAGCTCTGGACCGTCGGCGGAATGAGCCGCGAGTGTGTACCAACTCCCGTTTTCGGGCACGGGTTGATTTTTGCAACCACGGGCCCCAATGGCCAGACCATTTGTATTCGTCCCGGTGGACGCGGCGACGTGACGGCTTCGCATGTGGTTTGGTCCAATGTACGCGGCACGCCGTTCGTGCCCTCTCCCATACTGGTCGGCGACTATCTTTATCTGGTCGATGACAAAGGCGTCGGCACTTGCCTCGATTCGACCAACGGCCGCATGGTCTGGCGCAAGCGTCTGGGCGGAGCTTTTACCGCGTCGCCGGTCGCGGGCGACGGTAAGGTCTACTTCTGCGACGAATCGGGCAAGACAACGGTGGTCGAAGCCGAGACTAAAAAGTACCGCGAGCTCGCCCAGAATCAGCTTGACGAGTCGATCTTCGCTTCGCCGGCGATTTCGCAGGGCCGGCTGTTTATTCGCACCACCGGACATCTTTACTGCATCGGGGCCTCGCCCTGAATTGTTTTGATGTGGCGCGTTTCCGGTGGCGGCCCGGCAAACCGGGCAAGCAATGCCAACACGTGCCTTTCGAGCGCGGGAATTGCCTCGCTGGCCTCCGCGCAATCCACATCGTGAATGTCCCAAAACTCCACCCGCTCGAGCCACTCGGGAAACTGAGCTTCGAGCAATGGGTGATGTTCGGCTCTTTTCACCGCCACAATGTGCTCGGCAGCCTCAAAATCTTCGTAGCACACAGCCTGAGGCAGCCGCTGGTGCTCGTCAAAGGGGATGCCCAGGGCCGCCAGGCGTGCGATAGTGTGGCAAGAAAGCGGGCCGACGTTTTCTTTGACCAGCATCAGGCCTCTCGACGCCGCTCGCCAGCCGATGCCGCGCTGCTGCGCGTGCCAGTTGAAAAAGATCTCCGCGAACCGGCTGCGGTAGTAATTGCCGGTGCAAAGGAACAAGACACGCTTCATGAGACTGACTACAGAACCTCGCTCACCTGGTGGCGGATGGCAACAGACCCAGGCCCTTGAACGCCAGGAACACGAGCAATTGCAAGCCGACGAGCGCCGCGAGAGCCACCAAACTCGCCCCCAAACCGGCGGCCAAAAGACGCTGCACGAAGGGCAGCCCCAGCAAGACCGAGACGACCGACGACCATGCCATCGCCGTTCGCAATGAAACCATTGGGCGGCGCTCGGCGAGGGCTTCCTCGGACACGGTGGTTCGCTCGCAATCGCTCATCGTTCCACCTTGTTCTGGAGATAGCTTGCGCTCGAAGCAAAATATTTCCGACGCCGCCGCGGCGCAGCATCGTCGGCCTCGGCCTGCCGCTTCAGATCGTCGTGGTTTGCGAGGCAACACCGGCACCCCACCACGTCGAGGTGAAAGGTGACATACGCCGCGTGGGCGGCAGGCAGCACGCCCAACAGATAGCGGCCAAGCTCGCTGCGGTTGGGGCAGGTCACCCGGTGCCGACGCCAGATTTCGCCCAGTGAATGCAAACCGCCGTCACGACGGCCGTTGATGGCCGCCAAGCGGCCGGCCAACGAGCCGTCGCGCCGCATCGCCATCTCGATGCGCGCCATCGCTTCGACCGGCAATGCCTCGTCGAGATAGGCTTCCAGTTCTGAGTCGGTGAATGTGTCGTGCATCAGAAATCCATTGTACATCAAGCTACAGCCGCAACGGAAGTTATCGGCCTTGTGCCGGGCCGGTGCTTTGCGGGCGAATCTCAATGCGCTGACCACAAAGCACCGGCGCCGAGCCGGCCACAAGGGCCGGGGCCACCGATCTGAGCCCTGAATCCCGAATCCTGACCCCCGACCCCTGCTTCACATCGAATCAAGCAGTTTCAACTCCGGCGCCAGCCGGTCGAGTTCTTCGCTCATGTACCTCCTCACCTGCTCCGTCGTCTTCAGCTTCATGGCGCGGCGCAGCAGGCGGCGGGCGTGTTCGCCGGTCAAATGCGCCGCCAGTTCCTTGATGCTGGGCAGAAACGCCGAGCTCATGCTCACGCTCCGCAGCCCCATGCCCACGAGCAGTGCAAACGCACGCGGCTTGCCGGCCATCTCGCCGCAGAGCGTCACCGGCTTGCCGGCCTTGCGGCACGTTTCGATCACCCGCCGCAACACCCGCAGCACCGCCGGGCTGAGCGGCTGGCAGAGATGGCTGACCTTGGGGTTGTCGCGGTCTGCCGCTGTCAAATATTGCACCAGATCGTTCGAGCCGATCGAGACGAAGTCGACCACGCTCAGCAGCGCTTCGATGCACACGGCTGCCGCCGGCACCTCGACCATCAAGCCCAGCGGCACGCGGCCAACGGCCTTGCCCTCGGCTTGCAGTCGCTTGCGGGCCCGCTCGACCATCGACCGCACGCGCCGCATCTCTTCGAGCGTGGTGATCATGGGAAAGAGCATCTGCACTTCAGCCCCTTCCTCGGCGCTGGCCCGCAAGATCGCCCGCACTTGCGTCAAGAAGAATTCAGGATGTTCGAACGAGAGCCGGATCGATCGCCAGCCCATGAAGGGGTTGGCCTCGCGTTCGCGGCCCAGAAACGGCACGGTCTTGTCGCCGCCCAGATCCAACGTGCGAATGGTAATCCGCCGCAGGGGACTGGCCGCCACAATCTCGCGGTAAGCCGCGAGCTGTTCTTCTTCGTCAGGCAGGTTGGGATGCGTGAGAAACAAATATTCGGTGCGGAACAGGCCGACGCCTGTCGCCCCCACGGCGGCCGCGGCCTGCGCGTCGCTTAGGCCGTTGATATTGGCCAGCAGCTCGATCTCTTCGCCGTCGGCCAGCCGGGCGGGCGTGTCGCGGTTCTCGGCCAACACGTCTTTGAGCTGAAAGAACTCGCGTTGCAGCTTGCGGTAGGCACTTTCGGTTTCGGCGTCGGGATTGACCACCACGTGGCCGCTGCTGCCGTCGACGACCACGGTGTCGCCATTGGTCACATGGCGGAGAATGTCGCGCACGCCCGACACCGCGGGAATTCCGCGTCCGCGGGCCAGGATGGCGGCATGGCTGGTGGCGCCGCCGCTTTGCGTGACGATGCCCGCCAACTGCCGCTCGCCGAGCGTGACGGTTTGCGAGGGCAACAGCTCTTGGGCGACCAGGATCAGCCCCTCGCCGGCCGCGGCTTGCTCGGCGGCCAGCATCGGCGACAGGTATTCGCTCAGCCGCAGAATGACGTCGCGGACGTCGGCCAGGCGTTCTTTCAGGTAATCATCGTTGGTGCGGTTGAAGATGCCGGTGTATTCCGCCAGCACGTCGTGCAGCGCGGCCTCGGCGGGCTGGCGTTCGGTTTCGATCCAGTGCCGCATTTTGGCGGTGAAGGCGGGATCGCGCAGAATGGCCTGATGAGCGCGGAAGACAGCCGCTTGCTCCTTGCCCACCTGGCTGGCGACCTTCTGAGCCAAGGCCCGCAGCGCGGCCAGCGACTTGCGAACCGCTTGATCGAACCGGCGCAGCTCTCCGGCGATTTCGTCGGCCTGAAGCGGCCGGGCTTGCGGGCAAACGAAGACTTCGTGAATACAGTAGGCCGTGCCCACCGCGACGCCCGGAGAGACGCCGATGCCTTTGCGCATGAAAGCATCGTACCGCGCGCCGCGGTGAGGTTCAATGCGGCGACCATTACTCGCTCGAACGCAAGCGCGTCGATCTAAATCCTGCTGAGGGGTGCCACGGCATCCGCTGCGGCGCCCGTCGCGTTGGCCCGACGCGCGACGCACTTCGCCGCCGCGGACGCCGTGCAGGGTCGGGCGGAAGAGGCGGCTCGCACGGCGTCCGTCGCAGCGA
>DATFDL010000518.1:0-6241 GCA_035252155.1 Pirellulales bacterium
ATCACGATCCACAGCGGCTCGTTGAGTATTATCAACAGCGGCAACGGAAAAGTAGGAAACGCGTCCTCTCGCACGCCGATCCATCCGCCGGCGATCGAGAAAAGACTACTTAACCACATGGCTCGACGTTACTTCCGCCAGCCGGGCCCGCGCACGAAGCGGCCGGGCGTGGCGCCCGTGTGCTCGCCGTCGCAGAGCACCTGCACGCCGTTCACCCAGACGTGCTCAACGCCGGTGGCGTATTGCCGCGGCTCGGCGAAGGTGGCGTGGTCGATGATCGTGTTTGGATCGAACACCACGACATCGGCAAGATAGCCCGGCGCCAGCCGGCCCCGACGCTCGATCCGCAGGTTCTCGGCCGGCAGCGATGTCAGGCGGCGGATGGCCTCGGCCAACGGAACGACCCGCTCCTCACGCACGTATTTGCCCAGCAGCCGCGCGAAATTGCCGTAGGCGCGCGGATGCGGGTGCAGCCGTGCGAACGGCCCGTCGGGCGAGAGCGACCCCGCGTCCGAGCCGAAACTCACCCACGGCAACGACAGCTTGCGGCGCACGTTGGCTTCGCTCATGAAAAAATAGATCGCCTCGACCCGGCTGCCGTCTTCGATCACCAGGTCGATGGCCGTTTCTTCGGGCGATTTGCCGCGCTGGGCGGCGACTTCGGCCAGCGTGCGGCCCGAGAGGGGCTTAAGCGCCTCGTTTTTGAACCCCACGAGCAGCACGCGCTGCGGCGAGCCGGCCGCCAACAGCAGATTCTCCCAATCATCGGTGCGGGTCTTCATTTCGCGGACCACGCGGGCCCGGGTGGCCGGCTCGCGCAGCCGTTCGATCCACCGCTCCAGGCCGCCCTCTTGCACCCAGGGGGGCATGGCGGCGTTCAGCCCGGTGCCGCCGGCGGTGTAGGTATACATGTCGGCGGTGATTTTCAGGCCGTCTCGCCGGGCCTGCTCGATTTTTTCAATCGCCCCTTCGAGCTTGGGCCAATTCGATTCGCCGGCCGCCTTGAGATGGTAGATTTCGGCGCGGATGCCCGACTCGCGCGAAATCTTGAGCAGCTCATCGACCGATTCCAACAGCCGGTTGCCCTCGCTGCGGAGATGTGAGATATACAGCCCGTCGAACTCGGCGGCGGCCCGGCAGAGCGCGATCAGCTCGTCGGTCTCGGCATAAAACGCCGGGGCATAGATCAGCGACGAACCGACGCCCAGCGCGCCGGCCCGCATTTCGTCGCGCACCAGCTCGCACATCCGCAGCAGCTCGTCGCGGCTGGGCCGGCGGTCGGCGTAGCGCACCTCGTGAATCCGCAAGGTCGTCGCCCCGACAAACGACGCCACGTTGGTCGACACGCCGCGCCGCTCCAAATGCTCCAGGTACTCGGCCAGCGTGGTCCAGGCGATCTCGAACTTCAGATCGCCCTGCGCCTTTTTCATGTCGGCCTTCATCGAATCGGTCAGCGGCCCCATCGACCAGCCCTCGCCGAAGACTTCGAGTGTGACTCCCTGGCGGATGTCGCTTTGCGAACGGCCATCGACCAGCAGGTCTTCGGTCGCCCAGCTCAACATGTTGATGAAGCCCGGCGCCACGGCCAGCCCTCGGACGTCGAGCTCACTCTTGCCGCGCGCGGATTTTAAGTCGCCGATTTTCTCGATCGTATCGGCCCGAATGCCCAGGTCGGCCACTCCCGGCGCCCCGCCCAAACCGTCATAGAGTGTGCCGCCGCGGATCAGCACGTCGTATTCTGGCGGCTCGGCGGCGACGGCCGTGGCCGCAATGGATATCGAAATCGCAAGAGTTCTGAAGAAAGTTGATGCCATAGGTGCCAGCATAGCACCGGGCCTAAGACAGAACACTATCTCGGCCAGGCAATTCTGCTTGTCACCGCAGTGAGGTCGAACGGATCGAAACAGTGACCGGCGAACCAGCAGGGAGTAGCCGGCGTATAATCGAGAGTCGAAATCATCCGGAAGAACACCTCGGGAAGCGAAAACTGACAGGCGATGATCGAACCCCGACACCAAGTCGACGTGGCCGTTCTCGGTGCCGGTTTCGGCGGAAGTTTGACCGCCTTGCTGCTCAAGCAGCTTGGGCTGAAGCCGTTGCTGATCGAGCGCGGAAGCCACCCACGGTTCGCTCTGGGCGAGTCGGCCACGCCGCTGGCCGATCTGGTGCTGGCCGATCTCGCCGGCCGCTACGATCTGCCGCGCGTCGCGCCGTTGGCCGAATATGGCAGTTGGCAAAGGGCCTATCCGCAGCTCGTCTGTGGACTGAAGCGAGGCTTTAGCTACTTCCACCACCAGGCCGGCCAGCCGTGGCGGCCGCGGCCCGGGCATGGCAGCGAACTGCTCGTGGCGGCCAGCCTCGGCCCCAACGACGCCGACACGCACTGGCTGCGATCGCAGTTCGATCGTTTGCTGGTGGGAGAAGTTCAAGCGGCCGGCATACCGTATCTTGAACGAACGCAAATCGATGAACTGACCGGCGGACCGCCCTGGACGCTGCTCGGCGAGAGCGACGGCCGCCCCTGCACGATCGCCGCGAAGTTTCTGATCGACGCCTCGGGCGAAGGACGAGCATTGGCCCGGCTGCTTCACCTTGCCGACGAACCGGACCACATGCGCACCAGCTCTCGCGCTATCTACGGGCATTTCGACGCCGTGCGGCCCTGGAGAGAGCTGTTGCTCGCTGCCGGCGGGCGCGTCGACGAGCATCCGTTCACCTGCGACGATGCCGCGCTGCACCACATGTTCGATGGCGGCTGGATGTGGGTGCTGCGGTTTGGCAACGGCGTGACCAGCGCCGGCTGGATGCTCGACGCCGCGCGATCGCCGTTCGATACATCGATCGACGCCGCGGGCGAATGGGCCCGCTGGATGGAACGGTTTCCCTCGATCCGCGAGCAGTTTGCCGACGCCAGGTTGGTCGCTCCGCCCGACGGCTTGCGGCGCACCGGCCGGTTGCAACACCGGCTCGAACGGGCCGCTGGCCATGGCTGGGCGATGTTGCCGACCACGGCCTATACGCTCGACGCCCTGCACAGCACCGGCAACGCCCACACGCTTTTGGGCCTCGAGCGGCTGGTGGGCATTTTGGAGCGCTCATGGGAGCGCCCGGAAATAGCTGGCGAATTGGCGGCGTACGACGGCGCGGTGCAGGCCGAGATTACACTCTTGGATACACTCGTCGACGGCTGTTACCGAGCGATGGGGCAATTTGAGTTACTCGCTTCCTTTGCGATGTTTTATTTCGCCGCCGCGCATACCTGCGAAATGAGGCGGCGAAGCTGTGCGCCCGGCGGCCGCGGGTTCTTGCTGGCTGATGATGCGCGTTTCCGCGCGGCGCTTGACGGCGCTTACCGGCGACTTATCGAGCTGACGCGCGGACCCGCCACTGCCGATGAACTCAAGTCATTCGAGCGGTACGTCGCCGAGGCGATCGGGCCCTTCAACGCGGCCGGGCTTTGCGACCCCGCGCGCAGCAACATGTATCCCTACGTTGTCAGCACCATCTAGAATTATATCCGCTTACGCGTGCCGCTCGCCGGCCATCTGCGGTCCCGCTACCGCCGCGGCGGCTTCGGCGCCCCAAGGCACTGAGACCAGTCCGAGCTGGGCCAACATTCCGAAGAAGTCGGGCATGCCCCAGTGCTCGACCATCTTGCCACCCGCCAGCCGCATGATGTGGATCTCTAAGATCGTGAATCGCTTGCCGCTGGGAGGCTCGCCCAGAAACGGCTGCTCGTGCGTGCCCGTCGAGCGGATCAATGCCACCACCTTATCGCCTTCGGCGGTGAGATCGAGAATGGTCGAGTGAAAATCGGGAAACGCCCCATGCAGCAACATCAACCGCTGCATCAGTCCCTCAAGATCATCCGGCTGGCCAGGCAGCGGTGTGTGGTCGCGAAACTCGGAGCTTACCAGTTCGTCGAGCGATTCGAGCCGGCCGCGATTAACCAGATCGTTCCAGACCCGCTGGACGATTTGCTTGTTATGTGAAAGTGACATGGTTCTTTCTAGGTTCAAGATCAACATTCGCTCGGCTTGCCAACGTCCGGCGTGGCCGTAGCCGGGCCAAAAACCCACGGTCGGGCCGCAACGTGATCATCGAGCGCACGGTCATCTCTTTGTCGTCGGCCGGCTCGATTTCAAACGCGCGAATGAGCATCGCCGCGATCGTCAATCCCTCCATGTCGGCCGACGATTTGCCGATGCACATCCGCGGCCCTTCGCCAAAGGGGATGAACCAACCGCCCGTCGGCTGCGACTCGCCTAAAAAACGGCCGGGATCGAACCGCTCCGGCTCGCGGCAAAATTTGCGGTGCATCACATACGGACTCCAGATCAGATTCGCCCCCGCCGGAATGGTATAATCGCCCAACTGGACTTCGCGGGCGGCCAGCCGGTCGAGGATCGGCACCGAGGGATACATCCGCAACGTTTCTTTCCAGACCGCGTCGGTGACGGGCACCGAGTGCAACGGCACCACGTCTTCGGCGAGAGGTTCGACCTCTTCATAGAGCCGCTGCTGAACTTCGGGATGTCGGGCGAGCAGGCCAAGCATGAACGCCACCGAACCGGCCGTTGTTTCGTGGCCGGCCACGAACATGGTCATCACGTGGTCGCGCAGCTCGACGCCGTCGAATCCGGCCTCAAAGAGCAGCGAAAGCACGTCACAACGCTGCGCTAGCTCGGCTTTCGACTCGTGCCGCCGTTGGGCGATGACGCGGCTGACGATCGATTCCAGCACATTGAGGGCCGCGACAAACCGACGCTTGCGGGGAGTGTTCCACGCTTCGGGCACCAGCGACCAGATGCGATAACGAGCGTAGTCGTTGCAAATCTCGACCGCCTCGCGCGCCTCCTCCAGATCAATCAGGTCCGGCGAGGCGCCGAATAAGAGATCCAAGGCAATTCGCAGCATCAACTCGGTAGTCAGCGCGTCGATGTCAACAACGCTCCGCGGGTCGCGTTTTTCCAAACGACCGACGAGTTCGCGCGTGTATCGAATGACAATTTTTTGTTGCTGTGCGATCAAACCTGGCCGAAAAGCCTGCTGGATGCGCCGGCGAGCGTCGATCCACTCGTGGCCGTCGAGCGTCACCAGGCCTTTTCCCAGCACCATCTGCAGCTTCTTGAAGATGGTGCCCTTGAGAAACCGCCGTGTGTCGCCCAGCATTTGCTTGACCAACTCGGGCTGGGCGACCAGATAAAACGGGCTGCCCATCCAACCCAGCCGCACCAGGTCGTGTTGGCAGCCGACCTCCACGAGAAAGTCGAGCGGCCGATACATCATCTGCCACAACAACAGCGGCGGACACAACTTCGTGCGCGTCAGTGAGGGCGGACGTTTTCGCGTCCCGCCCGAGCTCGTCATGGATGTCGTCA
Organism: Pirellulales bacterium; assembly: GCA_035252155.1. GTDB lineage: Bacteria > Planctomycetota > Planctomycetia > Pirellulales > JAICIG01 > JAICLL01. Next base: position 5,382 of record DATFDL010000518.1, read on the forward strand.
CCGTCCGCCTTCCTCGCGCAATGAGTTGCTTTTCCGCAACGTGGATAAAGGTATCTACGTCGGTGCGGCGCGGCAGGCAAACCCGCTAACCGGCGGAAGAACGCCGGGCAAAATAGTTTAGCGCGGCAATAGCGGCTGTCGGGGATTTGCCGGCTAGGGCGATTCAGCCGCTCGTAGAACGGAATTCATTCCGTTTTGATCTGGTTCTCCGCGTAAGGTGGGCCGAGCGCAGCGAGTCCGACCATCGTCGGCGACGCGTTTGAAGAACCACGAATTACACGAATGACACGAATAAGAGAATTCGTGTGATTCGTGTCATTCGTGGTTGTCCTTCCGTCGTCGAACAGAACTCGGTATTCCATTCTACGACTTCACTGCCGCATACGGCGCCGGAGCCGCATCGCCGCTGGTCGTCGAGCGATCGAGGCTAACCTCTTGCAAGATTTCCACCGCTCTCTCGACATCCTTCATGCTCAGGTCGAGATGCGTCACGGCCCGCATCAACTGGCCGCCGAAGGCGCTGATCAGCAGTCCGCGGCGCTTGAGCCGCGCGGCAAAGTCGGCCGCCGTCCCGAGCTTCGGATCGACACGGTAGATCACCAGGTTCGTATCGACCTGCGGCGGACGCAGCTCCAGCCCATCGATCTCTCGAATCCCCTCGGCCAATCGCTGGGCCTTGGCATGGTCTTCCGCCAGCCGATCGACGTGGTTTTCCAGGGCGTACAAAGCACCGGCCGCGATGACGCCTGCCTGCCGCATGCCGCCGCCGAAGAGCTTGCGATGCCGGTGCGCCCGCTCGATTAAGTCGCGCGGGCCGGAAAGCGCCGATCCCACGGGCGCTCCCAGCCCCTTCGAAAAGC